>NZ_JBEZDL010000023.1:0-79319 GCF_040648295.1 Amycolatopsis sp. NPDC049159 | reverse complement strand
CGACCAGGTCAGCAACGCGAGCCAACGCCGCCGCGCCAGCGGGGCAGGCATCAGCCCGGGCCAGCCACCAGGTCAGCAACGCGAGCCAACGCCGCCGGGCCAACGAGGCAGGCATCAACCCAGGTCAGCGACCCAGGTCGGCAGCGCGGGTCGGCCAGCTGGGTCCGCAGCGCAGGTCGGCAGCAGGGGCCCGCGACCCAACCCCGGCGGTGCGGGTCAGGGGGGCCAACCGGCAGTGCGGGTCGGCTGGATGGGTCAGCAACGCGGGCCGGCGGCGCGGGCCAGCGCCCCAGGCTGGCAGCGCGGGTCTGCCGCAAGGCCAGCGACCCGGCGGGTGCGGGATAGTGACCCAGCCGGCAGCGCGGGTCGGCGGCGCGGGCGGGTGCCTAGGTCGGCAACGCGGGTCGGCGGCGCGGGCGGGCGCCCAGGTCGGCAGCGCGGATCGGTAGCGAGGGGCCAGCGGCCCAGGCCAGCAACTCGGTTCGGCGCGGGTCAACGACCCAGGCCGGCGACCCGACCCGGCGGTGCGGGTCAGCGGCCCGGGTCGCCCAGCAGGCGGTCCAGCTCCGCTGCCGCCTCCTCGTAGCCGGCGTCGCTCACCCGCTGCAGCTCCAGCAGGTCGCCCGCGGCCACCGCGCGGCGGGTGAGGAGGCGGCCGGCGTGGGTGCTGCCTTCGTCGAGCAGCTCGCTCAGCGTCGCGATGTCGTCGCGCGCGTCGGCCAGGTCGGCCAGGCGGTCGAGGGCGCGCTCGTTGCCCTCGTCGGCCAGGGCGCGCAGGGTGGCCGGATCCACGTTCGTCATGGCGGTCAGTCTGCAACCCTGCCCCTGGGGCGGGGTCAAGCGCGGCATGATGGTCAGGTGATCACCATCGGCAGGCTGGCCCGCTACGCCGGCGTCTCGGTCAAGACGGTCCGCATCTACCACGCGAAAGGCCTGCTCCCGGAGCCGGAACGGGACGCATCCGGGTACCGGCGCTACACCGCCGCGCACGCGATCGACCTGCTCAAGATCCGTACCCTCGCCGAAGCCGGTGTGCCGCTGGCGCGCATCAAGGACCTCGGCGACGCGACGCCCGAGCAGGTCCGCGAAGCGCTCCACGACGTCGACCGCGAGCTGACCGCGCACATCCGCCGTCTCCGCGAGACGCAGCGTCGCCTCCGCCGGCTCGGGTCCGGGCCGGTGCACGGGCTGCCGCCCGAAGTCGCGCGGCACCTCGAGCACCTGCCGGAGCTGGGCTTTTCCGCGCGCTGGGTCGCCATGGAGACGGACCTGTGGATCCTGGTGTACGCGACGCACCCGGAGCAGGCCGCGGAGTCCTTCCGCGACCAGGCCCAGGCCCTGACCGACCCGGCGCTGCGGCAGCTCTACCTGGACTACGACCGCGCCCACGACCTGCCTCCGGCGGACCCGGCGATCGACGCCCTCGCCGGCCGGATCGTGACGGCCACCCGGCAGCGCTACGGCCCCGGTCCCCTGCCCGGCCTGGACGCGCCCTCGGCGGTCCCGGCCTTGATCCAGAGCGCGGTCAACGCCGGGTCACCGGCGTGGCGACGCCTCGACGGCCTGCTCCGCGCCCAGCTGATCCCCGGGAGGTAGCCGTGCCGCATCGAGGTCGCGTTCCCGGCGCCACCGGGCCCGTGCTCGGCCGCGCGCTCAAGGTGCTCGAAGCCTTCACCCCCGACCGCCCCGCGCTGCGGCTGAGCGAGGTCGCCCGCCGCGCCGGGCTGCCCGCGGCCACCGCGCACCGGCTGCTGCGGGAGTTCTGTACCTGGGGCGCGCTCGAACGCGACGACACCGGCGTCTACCGGGTCGGGTTGCGGTTGTGGGAACTGGGCTCGCTCGCCCCGCGCGGCCTCGGCCTGCGCGAGCGCGCCCTCCCGTTCCTGGAAGACCTTTCGCAGATCACCCGCGAGAACGTCCAGCTCGCCGTCCGCGAGGGCACCGAGGTCGTCTTCATCGAGCGCATCGCCGGCTCGGGCGCGGTTCCCGTGCTGACCCGCGTCGGCGGGCGGTTCGCGCTGACCGCCACCGGGGTCGGGCTCGTCCTGCTCGCCCACGCGCCCGCCGAGGTGCAGGAAGACGTCCTCAGCCGCCCGATCGAGCGGTACACGCCGGACACCGTCACCGATCCCGATCGGCTGCGGCACCTGCTCGCCGACGTCCGCACCCACGGATTTTCCATCAGCGAGCGGCAGGTGACCCTCGACAGCCTGTCGGTCGGCGCGCCGATCCACGACGCCCGCGGCCAGGTCGTGGCGGCGGTGTCGCTCGTCGTGCGGCACGGCAGCGCGTCGCCGCACGCGCTGGCTCCGCTGGTCCGGACGAGCGCCCGGGCGATCTCCCGCGCGCTCGGCTGAGCTTTCCGTCTTATGGAATCGCCCTTCGCGGCGAGGGGCCCGCCCGCCCAGGCTGGGGGCCCCGCCACGAGAGGACGAACTCCGATGAGCGCCATTCCCCGTGACCAGTGGTACGTCGCCGCCTACGGCTCCGAAATCGGCGCGGAACTGTTCAGCCGCACCATCTGCGGCGAACCGGTCCTGTTCTGGCGGACCCGCGACGGGAGCGTGACGGCCGTGGCCGACCGGTGCGTCCACCGGCGGTTCCCCTTGTCCCAGGCGCCTTCCCGGCTCGTCGACGACCAGGTCGTCTGCGGCTACCACGGCTTCACCTACGGCGCGGACGGCAAGTGCGTGGCCGTGCCGGGCCAGGCGCGGGTGCCGCGGACCGCGCGGCTGCCGCGGTACCCCGTCGTGGAGCAGGACTCCTTCGTCTGGGTCTTCATCGGCGATCCCGCCAACGCCGACGCCGCGCGGATCCCGCGCGCGCCCTACCTCGACTCCCCCGGCTACACCACGGTCTCGGGGATGGAACCGTTGCGGGCGCGGTATTCGCTGCTCGTCGACAACCTGCTGGACCTCTCGCACGAGACCTACCTGCACGGCGGCTACATCGGCACGCCGGAGGTCGCCGCCACGCCGATCACGACGGAGGTCGACGAGGAGAACGCCGTCGTCTACGTCTCGCGGCACATGGCCGACGCCGAATGCCCGCCGTTCTACGCCAAGTCGACCGGCCTGCAGGGCCGCATCTCGCGCTGGCAGGACATCGAGTACACCCCGCCCTGCCTGTACAAGCTGCACAGCCGCATCGCGCCGGTCGGGTCCGTGCCGCGCCCGGACGGCAGCGACCCGGACGCCTTCCACGTCGAGGTCGTCTACGCCATCACCCCCGAGACCGAGCACTCCACGCACGACTTCTGGGCCGTCGCCAGGGACTTCGCGCTCGACGACGAAGGCGTGTCGGCGTTCCTGGCCGAGAACAACCGCACGGTGGTGCTGCAGGACGTCGAAGCACTCGACGTCCTCGAGCGGGTCATCGCCACGGAACCCGATGGCTACCAGGAACTTTCGGTCAACATCGACACCGGTGGCCTGGCGGCGCGCCGGATGCTGCAGCGGCTGGTCTCGCCGTGAACCGGGTCCTCTGGGTCCCCGGCACCGACTGGCTGCACGCGATCTGCCACTGCGGCGCCGAACGCGACTTCGACGACCCGGTCGAGCTCTGGGACTGGCTCCTCGCCCACCCCGAAGGACACCGATGAACCTCGTCGTGGAAACCAAGGAAACCGTGGCCGACGACGTCGTCCGCCTGACGGTGCGCGCGCCGGACGGCGGGCCGCTGCCGTCGTGGGAACCCGGCGCGCACGTCGACCTCGAGCTGCCCGGCGGCGTGCGGCAGTACTCCCTGTGCGGCCGCCCCGAAGACACCTCGGCGTACCAGGTCGCGGTGCTGCGGGAGCCCGCCGGCCGCGGCGGCTCGGCGTACGTGCACGACGAGCTGGCGCCCGGGCACCGGGTCCGGGTGTCGCAGCCGCGCAACCACTTCCCGCTGGTGCCCGCCGAGCGGTACCTGTTCGTCGCGGGCGGCATCGGCATCACGCCGATCCTGCCGATGCTCGAGCGGGCCGGCGACTGGCAGCTCGTGTACGGCGGCCGGACGCGCTCGTCGATGGCCTTCACCGACGAGCTGGCCCGCTACGGCGACCGCGTGACGATCCGGCCGCAGGACGAGGACGGCCTCCTCGACCTCGCCGGGCTGCCGGTCGAGCCGGGCACGGCGGTGTACTGCTGCGGCCCCGCGCCGCTTCTGACGGCGGTGGAACGGCTCGGCCTCGAAAACCTGCACGTCGAGCGCTTCACCGCGGAGCCGGACGACGGCCCGCGCACGGCGTTCGAAGTCGAGCTCGCCGGCTCGGGGCGGGTGCTGGCGGTGCCCGCGGACCGGTCGATCCTCGACGTGGTCGAGGAAGCCGGGGTCCCGGTGCTGTCCTCGTGCCGCGAAGGCACGTGCGGCACCTGCGAAACCGGCGTGCTCGGCGGGACACCGGAGCACCGCGACGCCGTGCTGACCGACGCCGAGCGGGAAGAGAGCGAGGTGATGATGCTCTGCGTGTCCCGCGCGCGCTCACCCCGCCTGGTGCTCGACCTCTGACGGAGCGTCACTGCGCGGCGGACTCGGCCGATCTGTAGTGCCATGGGACGGGTGAAGACGTTTCGCACTTTCCTGGACAAGGCGGACGAGCGGCTGGGCGACGGGCTCGAAAGCGTGCTCTGCGCCCACCACCGGCGGCGGCTGCGCGGGCTCGGCTGGGGTGACGTGCTCGCCCCGGGCGGGTCGGCGGACCGGCTCGGCGGCCGAGCCCCGGTCCGCGACGGCAACCGCGTCGAGGTGCTGATCGACGGCGAGGAGTCGCTGCCCGCCGTCGAGGCGGCGATCCGGCGGGCGAAGTCGCACGTCCACATCGCGAACTGGCACGCGAGCGCGGACTTCCGGCTGACGCGCGAGCCTGGGGCGCCGACCCTGCGCGAGCTGCTCGCCGAGACCGCCGGCCGCGGCGTCGAGGTGCGGGTGCTGCTCTGGGGCGGGCCGCCGGTGCCGGCGTTCCAGCCCTCGCGCAAGCTCGCGCGCTCGGAGCAGCGGAAGTTCACCGACGGCTCGGCGGTGCGCTGCGTGCTCGACGCCCGCGAGCGGACCATGCACTGCCACCACGAGAAACTGGTGGTCGTCGACGACGCGCTCGCGTTCGTCGGCGGCGTCGACTTCACCGCGCTGGAGGGCGACCGGCACGACAGCCCGGACCACCCGCCGCGGCCGATCGGGTGGCACGACCTCATGACGCGGCTCGAAGGACCGGTGGTCGCCGACGTCGCGGACCACTTCCGGCGGCGGTGGACCGAGGTGGCGGGGGAAGACCTGCCCGCGCCCGCGGTGCCCGGGCCGGCGGGCGGCAGCCGGGTGCAGCTGCTGCGGACGGTGCCGAACAGCACCTACGACTTCCTGCCCCGAGGCGAATTCACGCTGCTCGACGGCTACCTCCGCGCGCTGCGCTCGGCACGACGGCTCGTCTACCTGGAGAACCAGTTCCTGTGGTCGCCGGAGATCGCCGAGGTGCTGATCGACAAGCTGCGCACCCCGCCCGACGACCGGTTCCGGGTGGTCCTGCTGCTCCCCCGCAAGCCGAGCAACGGCTCGGACACCACCCGCGGGCAGCTGGGCCGCCTCCTGGACGCCGACGACGGTCACCAGCGGCTCCTCGCGACGACGATCAGCGCCCACGACGGCGATGAGGCGGCGCCGGTGTACGTCCACGCGAAGCTCGGCATCGTCGACGACGAGTGGCTGACCGTGGGCTCGGCGAACCTCAACGAGCACTCGCTGTTCAACGACACCGAGGTCAACATCGCCACCGACGACCACGCACTGGCGCGCTCGACGAGGCTGCGGCTGTGGGCCGAGCACCTCGGCCGCCCGGTCGAAGAGCTGGAGAACGCCGACCCGGCCGACGTCGTCGACCACCTCTGGCGCCCGCTGGCCGAGGAGCAGGCCGAGCGGGAACGGCGGGGCGAGCGGCGCACGCACCGGCTGGTGCTGCTGCCGGGCGTGTCCCGGCGGGCCGGGCGGTTGCAGGGCCCGCTGCGGGGGCTGCTCGTGGACGGCTAACGCAGGCGCAGCTTCCGCAGCGTCTTGAGCCCGGACAGCATGCTCTCGACGTACTTCTCGTAGCCCTGCCCCGGCCGCGGGCCCATCACCTGCTTCTTCAGCACGGCCAGGTTCTGCCCGTCGGTGTACTTGAGCAGGCCCTGGTCCCCGTGGCGGGCGCCGACGCCGGAGTTCTTGATGCCGCCCGACGGCGTTCCCTTGGCGGCGAACGCCGTCGCGAGGATGTCGTTGACGTTCACGTTGCCGGACTCGATGCGCGCGGCCAGCGCGCGGGCCGCCGGGACGTCGGTGCTCCAGATCGAGGCGTTCAGGCCGTAGTCCGTGTCGTTGGCCAGCTCGACCGCTTCATCGACCGTGCGGTAGGTGTGCAGCGCCACCACGGGACCGAAGGTCTCCGTCACGCCGCAGAGCATGTCCTTCGTGACGCCCTCGAGGATCGTCGGCTCGAAGAACGCCGGGCCGAGGTCGGGGCGGGGCTTGCCGCCGCACAGGACCGTGGCCCCCTTGGCGACGGCATCGTCCACGTGGGACTTGACGCGGCGCATGTGGTCCACCGAAACGAGCGAGCCCATTTCGGGGCCGAAGTCGTACGCCGCGCGGACGTCGAGTGCCGAGGCCGCGGCCACGAAGGCCGTCTTGAACTCGTCGTAGCGGGACTCCGGCAGGTAGATCCGCTCGACGTGCATGCAGATCTGGCCGGTGTTGCCGAACGCGCCGAACACCGCGCCCCGCACGGCTTCCCCGATGTCGGCGTCCTCGAGCACGATCATGGGGTTCTTGCCGCCGAGCTCGAGGCAGCAGCCGATGAGGTTGCGGCCCGCCCGCTCGCCGATCACCTTGCCGGTGGCCGTGGAACCGGTGAACATCACGTAGTCGGCCCGGTCGATGAGCGCCGGCCCGACGTCCGGGCCTTCGCCGCAGACGACCTGGAAGAGACCCTCCGGCAGGCCGGCTTCCTCCAGCAGCCGCACGCCGTACAGCGGTGAGAGCGCGGTCTTGTTGTCGGGCTTCAGCACGACCGCGTTGCCGGCCATCAGCGCCGGGATCGCGTCGGAAACGCCGGTGGCGAACGGGAAGTTCCACGGCGCGATGATGCCGACGACACCCTTGGGCCGCCGGACCTCGGTCGACGACGTCACCAGTGGCACCGGACCGCCGCGCTTCACCGGCGCCAGCAGCTTGGCCGCCCGCTTGAGGTAGTGGCTCATCACCATCGGCGGGTCGCAGGTCTCCTCGATCGCCATCCGCCGGTTCTTGCCGCTCTCGACCTGGATGAGGTCGGCGATCGCCCGCGCTCGGTCGACGAACAGCGTGTGCGCCCGCTTGAACACGGCCAGCCGCTGCTTGACCGGCGTGGCGGCCCACTTCCGCTGGGCTTCGCGCGCGACGGCGAACGCCCGCTCGATGTCCGCCGGCGTCGACTGCGGCAGCTCGACGAGGACGTCGCCGGTGTAGACCTCGGTGAGTGCCCAGGTCGCGCCGGACCCCGGCACCCGGGCGACCAGCTGGTTCAGGAACGCGTCGGTCACCGAGGCCGGGCGGGAAAGCTTGACCGGGGTGAGGGTCATGACCGGCTCCCGAGGACGAGCTGGGCACCCATCTCGCCGATCATGATGCAGGGCGCGTTGGTGTTGCCGCCGGTGATCGACGGCATGATCGAGGCGTCGCAGACGCGCAGCGCGTCGACCCCGCGGACCTTGAGGTCGGGCCCGACGACGGCGAGCTCGTCGACGCCCATCCGGCAGGTGCCGACGCCGTGGTAGACCGACGTCGCGCGGTTGAGGATCGCGTCGCGCAGGGCCTGGCCCTTGAGGTCCTCGCCCGGGTGGATCTCTTCCTTGACCGCGCCCCCGAACGCCTTCGAGGCCATGATCTCGCGCACCATCTCCGAGCCTTCGCCGAGCACTTCGAGGTCGGCCGGGTCGGCGAGGTACTGGAAGTCGATGAGCGGCGCGGCCGTGGGGTCGGCCGAGGCGAGCCGCAGCGTGCCGCGGCTCTTCGGGTAGATCAGCGTGGTGAGGACGGTGAGGGCGCCGCGCTTGTCGACGGCGTGCCGGATCGGGGCGTCCTGGTTGGGCGAGACGTAGGCCCAGGGCAGCAGGTGCAGCTGCAGGTCCGGGACCGCGTCGGCCTGGGAGGTGCGCAGGAACGCGACCGCCTCGAAGACGGAGTTCGCGAGGAAGGTGGAGCCGGGCCGCAGCAGCTCCTTGGCCAGGCCGCGGGCGAAGAACGGCGCCGTGCCGCGGAGCTTGCTGGAGGCCACCTGGAAGGTCAGGGCGTGGAACATGTGGTCGTGCAGGTTGTCCCCGACGGGCAGGTCGGCGACGACGTCGATGCCGTGTTCCTTCAGGTGCTCGGCGTGCCCGACGCCGGAAAGCATCAGCAGCTGCGCGGACCCGACGACCCCCGCGGCGAGGATGACCTCCTTGCCGGCCCGGACCGTGCGCCGGCTGCCGTCGGCGTCGACGACTTCGACGCCGGTGGCGCGGCCGTTCTCGACGAGCACCTTCTTGGCCAGCACGCGCGACTGGAGCTGGAGCGACGCAGGCGCGTGGTGGAGGTAGCCGCGCGAGGCGCTGTAGCGCAGGCCGTCGGCGGCGTTCTGCTGCATCCGGCTGACGCCCTCTTGGGACTCGGCGTTGTAGTCGTCGAGGATCTCGCAGCCGATCGCGTCGGCGGTGGCCTCGAGGAACTGCAGCGTCCCTTCCTGCGGGATCTTGTTGCGGGTGATGCGGATGGGCCCGCCGGCGCCGCGGAAGGCGTTCTCGCCGTCCTCGAAGTCCTCCATCCGCTTGTAGGCGGCGTTGACGCGGTCGGCGTCCCAGCCTTCGTTGCCCTCGGCGGCCCAGGAGTCGAAGTTGGCGCGGTTGCCGCGGACGTAGACCATGCCGTTGACGGAGCTGGAGCCCCCGACGACCTTGCCCCGCGGCACCGGCATCCGACGATCTAGAACGTGTTTCTGCGGGACGGAGTAGTAGCCCCAGTCGACGAGGTTCTTCAGCTGCGGCACGGCGTGCATCGGCGCCACCATGCCGGGCTTGGTGACCAGCAGCTGACTGTCGCTCTTGCCCGCCTCCAGCACGATCACGCTGGCCCCGGCCTGCGCCAGCCGCCCGGCGACGGCGGCACCGGAGCTCCCCGACCCGACGACGACGTAATCGGCTTCGTCGCTGCGTGGCGCCCGCTTCGCCATTTCCGCTCCTCGGTCCGCCCGGACACGTAAACTGTAACGTGTTCTAGTCAGGCAACCGTATAGCGTCGAGCCCCGGGAGCGCAACGGTCCTCGGCCCGGGCGGCCGGCCCGCGCACGAGCCGGAGCTCAGCCCCAGGTCAGCAAGCGGTAGTGCAGGCCCGTCGAGGACTCCAGCCACTCGCCCGCCGACTCCGGCGGCCGTCCCACCTCGGGCGCGTGCGTGTCCCCTTCGAAGGACTCCCGGAGCTCCGTCACGACGATGCGGTCCGCGAGCGGTAGCGCCGCCGCGTACACCGCCGCCCCGCCGATCACCCACACGTCGCCGGAAACCGCGGACAACGCCGCGGGCAGGTCCGGGAACGTATCGGCCCCCTCCTGCGGGGTCCGGGACAGCACCAGGTTGCGCCGCCCGGGCAGCGGCCGGAACCGCGGCGGCAGCGACTCCCACGTGCGCCGCCCCATCAGCACCGCCGCGCCCGCCGTCACCGACTTGAAGTGCTTCAGGTCCTCCGGCAGGTGCCACGGCAGCTCGCCGTCGCGGCCGATGACGCCGTTCGCCGACTGGGCCCAGATCAGGCCGATCACACCGCCACCGGGGCCTTGATGCCCGGGTGCGGGTCGTACCCCTCGAGCGCGAAGTGCTCGTAGGTGTAGTCGAACAGGCTCTCCGCCGGCTTCAGCTCGAGCGCCGGGAACGGCCGCGCCTCGCGGGCGAGCTGCGTGCGGACCTGCTCGACGTGGTTGTCGTAGACGTGGCAGTCGCCGCCGGTCCAGATGAAGTCGCCGACGCCGAGGCCCACCTGCGCGGCGATCATGTGGGTCAGCAGCGCGTAGCTCGCGATGTTGAACGGGACGCCGAGGAACAGGTCCGCGCTGCGCTGGTACAGCTGGCAGGACAACCGGCCGTCGGCGACGTAAAACTGGAAGAACGCGTGGCACGGCGGGAGCGCCATGCGCGGGATGTCGGCCACGTTCCACGCGGACACGATGATCCGCCGCGAGTCGGGGTTCTCGCGCAGCGTGCGCAGGACCTCCGCGATCTGGTCGACGTGGCCGCCGTCCGGGGTCGGCCACGAGCGCCACTGGACGCCGTAGACCGGGCCGAGGTCGCCGTCTTCCGCCGCCCACTCGTCCCAGATCGTCACGCCGTGCTCGCGCAGCCAGCCGACGTTCGCGTCGCCGCGCAGGAACCACAGCAGTTCGTACGCGATCGAGCGGAAGTGGACCTTCTTCGTGGTGATCAACGGGAAGCCGTCCGAGAGGCGGTAGCGCAGCTGGTGCCCGAAGATCGACCGCGTGCCCGTACCAGTACGGTCCCCTTTGCGGGCCCCCGTTTCGAGCACGTGGCGGAGGAGGTCTTCGTACTGCGTGTCCGGCATGCCCGCGAGCCTAACCAAGGCGCACGGCGAACGGCGTACCCGGCCGCACGACACCACCGAGTGGATCTTCGGGTCATAACTTGACTCATTCCAGATAGCGCCCTAGGGTCGGTGGTGATGTCCGACTACGAAGCGCAGTTGCGAGCCGTCTCGCTCCGCGTGACGCGGCCCCGGCTGGCCGTGCTCGCGGTGCTGCGCGAGAACCCCCACGTCGACACCGAAACGGTGATCGACCTGGTGCGCGGCGAGCACCCGTCGGTATCGCACCAGACGATCTACGACGTGCTGCGTGCGCTCACCGACACCGGGCTGGTGCGGCGCATCCAGCCCGCCGGTGCGACCGCCCGCTACGAGTCACGCGTGGGTGACAACCACCACCACGTCGTGTGCCGCTCCTGCGGGGCGATCGCCGACGTCGACTGCGCAGTCGGCCACACCCCGTGCCTCACCGCCTCGGACGACCACGGTTTCGTGATCGACCAGGCGGAGGTCGTCTACTGGGGCACCTGCCCCGGCTGCGCGGCCGACCGCACCCGAAATGATTCGCCGCTCTCGGAAGGAAGTAAATGAGCTCCACCCAGGACAACGGCCCGTCCAGCGCGCAGGGCGTGGACCAGAAGGCGGCGGCCGGTTGCCCGGTCGCGCACGACTCCGTGACCTCGCACGGCAGCGAGAGCGAGAACCCGGCGATCGACTCGCCGACGGCGAAGACGGGCGGCCGTCCGCGCACCAACAAGGACTGGTGGCCCAACCAGCTCGACCTCACGGTGCTGCACGCGCACTCGTCGAAGAGCAACCCGCTGGGCGAGAAGTTCGCCTACGCCAAGGAATTCGCGAAGCTCGACGTCGACGCCCTCAAGCAGGACATCGCCTCGGTGCTGACCACCTCGCAGGACTGGTGGCCCGCCGACTTCGGCCACTACGGCGGCCTGATGATCCGCATGAGCTGGCACGCCGCGGGCACCTACCGCATCCACGACGGCCGCGGCGGCGCCGGTGACGGCGGGCAGCGCTTCGCCCCGCTGAACAGCTGGCCGGACAACGCCAACCTCGATAAGGCGCGCCGCCTGCTGTGGCCGGTCAAGCAGAAGTACGGCCAGAAGATCTCGTGGGCCGACCTGCTGGTGCTGGCCGGCAACGTCGCGCTGGAGACGATGGGCTTCAAGACCTTCGGCTTCGGCTTCGGCCGCGTCGACACCTGGGAGCCGGAGGAGATCTTCTGGGGCCCCGAGGACGACTGGCTGGGTGACGAGCGCTACGTCAGCGACTCGGAGATGGCGCCCGAGGTCGGCGCGACCGAGATGGGCCTCATCTACGTCAACCCCGAGGGCCCGCGCGGCAGCGCCGACTTCAAGGCGGCGGCGAGCTTCATCCGCGAGACCTTCGCCCGGATGGCGATGAACGACGAGGAGACCGTCGCCCTCATCGCCGGCGGCCACACCTTCGGCAAGACCCACGGCGCCGGCGTGGCCGACGACCACGTCGGCCCGGAGCCCGAGGGCGCCCCGCTGGAGGCCCAGGGCCTCGGCTGGCTGAGCACGCACGGCAGCGGCAAGGGCCCGGACCAGATCACCAGTGGCCTCGAGGTGACCTGGACCGACAAGCCGACCGAGTGGAGCAACCGCTTCTTCGAGATCCTGTTCGCCTACGAGTGGGAGCTCACCACGAGCCCCGGCGGCGGCAAGCAGTACGTCGCCAAGGACGCGCCGGAGATCATCCCGGACCCGTTCGACCCGAACAAGAAGCACAAGCCGACCATGCTCACGACGGACCTGTCGCTGCGCTTCGACCCGGTCTACGGCCCGATCTCGCGCCGGTTCCTGGAGAACCCGGACGAGTTCGCGCTGGCGTTCGCCAAGGCCTGGTACAAGCTGCTGCACCGCGACATGGGCCCGGTCAGCCGCTTCCTCGGCCCGTGGGTCGCCGAGCCGCAGCTGTGGCAGGACCCGGTGCCGGCCGTCGAGGGCGACCTCGTGGGCGACGCCGACATCACCGCCCTCAAGGCGAAGGTCCTCGACTCGGGGCTGTCGGTCGCGGAACTCGCTTCCACGGCGTGGGCGTCGGCGTCCAGCTTCCGCAGCACCGACAAGCGCGGTGGCGCCAACGGCGCGCGGATCCGCCTGGAGCCGCAGCGCACCTGGGAGGTCAACCAGCCCGAGCAGCTCGGCAAGGTGCTCGAAACCCTCGAGGGCATCCAGCGCGAGTTCAACGAGGCCGGCGGCGCGAAGATCTCGCTGGCCGACCTGATCGTGCTGGCCGGCTCGGCCGCCGTCGAGAAGGCGGCGCGCGACGCCGGCGTCGAGACGACCGTGCCGTTCCACCCGGGCCGCACGGACGCCTCGCAGGAGCAGACCGACACCGACTCGTTCAAGGTGCTCGAGCCGCGGGCCGACGGCTTCCGCAACTACCTGCGGGCCGGCGAGAAGCGCCAGCCGGAGGTCCTGCTGGTCGACCGCGCGTACCTGCTCGACCTGACCGCGCCGGAGATGACGGTGCTGGTCGGTGGCCTCCGCGCCCTCGGCACGAACCACGGCGGTGCGGCGCACGGCGTCCTCACCGACCGGCCGGGCGTGCTCACCAACGACTTCTTCGCCAACCTGCTCGCGCCGGGCACCCGGTGGAAGGCGTCGGAGTCCGAGGAGAACGTCTACGAGATCCGCGACGTCGCGACCGACGCGGTGAAGTGGACCGCCACCGCGGTCGACCTCGTCTTCGGCTCGAACTCGCAGCTGCGGGCCCTCGCCGAGGTCTACGCCAGCGACGACGCCCGCGAGAAGTTCGTGGCCGACTTCGTGGCGGCGTGGACGAAGGTCATGGAGCTGGACCGCTTCGACCTCGCCTGAGCACGCACGAAGGCCCGGCCGGTCCACTGTGGACCGGCCGGGCCTTCGGCGTTCAGGAGCGCGCCGCGGCCTCGGTGAGAGCGCGGCGGGTCAGCACGCGGGCCAGGTGGCGGCGGTACTCCGCCGTCGCGTGCGGCTCGTCCGGCGGGTTCGTGCCCTCCGCGGCCAGCGCCGCCGCGTCCGCGATCGACGCGCCCGCCGCCAGTGCCTCCTCCGTCGCGGTGGCCCGCAGCGGTACGCCGCCCATGTTGACCAGGCCCACCCGGCCGCCGGTGACGGCCACGCCGACCATCGCCCAGTCGATCGCGCGGCGGGTGAACTTCTGGAAGCCCCAGCCCTGCCCGGTCTGGCGGGGCAGCCGGACCTCGGTGAGCAGCTCGTCGGGCTCCAGCGGCGTCGTGAACGGGCCGAGGAAGAACTCCGCCGCCGGGATGCGGCGCTCCCCCGCCGGGCCGCGCGCGACCAGGACCGCGTCCGATGCCAGCACCGCCGCGGGCAGGTCGGCCGCGGAGTCGGCGTGCACCAGCGAGCCGCCGAGGGTGCCGCGGTGGCGGACCTGGCGGTCGCCGACCTCGCCGGACGCGTGCGCCAGCAGCGGCGCGTGCTCCCGCAGGACCGGGTCGTGCGCGAGGTCGCTGTAGCGGGACAGCGCACCGATCACGACGTCGTCGCCGTCGAGCCGGACGTAGCGGAGCTCGTCGACCGGGCCGATGTCGACCACGTACTCCGGCGCGGCCAGCCGCAGCTTCATCAGCGGCAGCAGGGAGTGCCCGCCCGCCAGCACCTTGGCCTCGTCGCCGTGCTCGGCGAGCCTGGCCAGCGCTTCGTCCACTGTGGACACGCGCTCGTAGCGGAATTCGGCGGGGATCACCGGTCCACCTCCTGACCCGAAGCGTCGATCACGGCGCTGACGATGTTGTGGTACCCCGTGCAGCGGCAGAGGTTCCCCTCGAGCCCGGCCCGGACCTCGTCGCGGGTCGGCTTCGGGTTGTCCGCCAGCAGCGAGACCGACGCCATGATCATCCCCGGCGTGCAGAACCCGCACTGCAGGCCGTGCTGCTCGCGGAACGCCCGCTGCACGGGGTGCAGCGACCCGTCCGGCTCCGCCAGCCCCTCGACGGTGGTGACGGCGTGGCCGTCGGCCTGCGCGGCCAGCACCGTGCAGGACTTGACCGACTCGCCGTCGAGCAGCACCGTGCAGGCGCCGCAGGACGTGGTGTCGCAGCCGATGTTCGTGCCGGTGAACCCGGCCGTGTCGCGCAGGAAGTGCACCAGCAGCGTCCGGTCCGGCACCTCCTCGGTCACCGGCCGC
The DNA here is from genome assembly GCF_040648295.1 of Amycolatopsis sp. NPDC049159. Lineage (NCBI taxonomy): Bacteria > Bacillati > Actinomycetota > Actinomycetes > Pseudonocardiales > Pseudonocardiaceae > Amycolatopsis > Amycolatopsis sp. NPDC049159. The sequence continues at coordinate 64,592 of NZ_JBEZDL010000023.1, read as the reverse complement.
CCGTTGACCTCGATCGAGACCTTCACCGCGCGCTTCCCTTCCCAGCTTCTTCAAGAGCTTCCCAGACCCGGATGGGGGTCGTGGGCATGTCCAGGTGGTGCACACCGCGCGTCGAAAGCGCGTCGACCACGGCGTTGTGCACCGCCGGCGTCGAGCCGATCGTCGCCGCTTCGCCGATCCCCTTGACCCCCAGCAGGTTCCGGTCGGTCGGGGTGGCCATGTCGACGAGCTCGAAGTCCGGCAACTCGACGGCGGTGACGAACGAGTAGTCCGCCAGCGTCGCGGTCGTCGGGTTGCCGTCTTCGTCGTAGGTGACGACCTCCATCAGCGCCTGCGCCGCGCCCTGCCCGAGCCCGCCGTGGCGCTGGCCGCGGAAGGTGAGCGGGTTGACGATCGGCCCGGCGTCGTCGACCGCGACGATCCGGCGCAGGTCGACCTTGCCGGTCTCGGTGTCGACCTCGACGACGGCGAGGTGTGCGCCGAACGGGAACGTCGGCTTGCCGCCGCCGAACCAGACGTCGGCCGAGAGCTTGCCCTCCCCGGCCGTCTCGGCGACCTGCGCCCAGCTCAGCACCGTGCTCGAGGGCGCGCCGCGGACCTGCCACACGCCGCGTTCGGCGTCCAGCTCGAGGTCGTCCGGCGCCGCTTCCAGCAGGTCGGCCGCCAGCTCGCGGGCCTGCGCGATGACCTCGTCGGCCGCTTGCCGGATCGCCGAGCCGCCGAGCTGCAGCGACCGGGAGCCGAACGTGCCGACCGCCTTCGGCACCTCGTCGGTGTCGCCGTGCTTCACGGTGATCTTCTCCAGCGGCACGCCGAGCTGGTCGGACAGCAGCATCGCCAGCGACGTGCCGAGCCCCTGGCCGTGCGGCGAGCTGCCGGTCCACGCGACGACCGAGCCGTCCGGGTGGATGTCGACGCGGCCGCTCTCGCCGCCGGAGTCGCCGCCGGTGATCTCGACGTAGGCCGCGATCCCGAGGCCCAGCTCGACCGGGTCGCCGGCTTCGCGCCGCCGCTTCTGCTCGGCGCGCAATTCGGCGTACCCGGCGGCGTCGAGGACCTTGTCCAGCGCGGCCGCGTACTCGCCCGTGTCGTAGGAGGCGCCGGTCGGCGTCCGGTACGGGAACTCTTCGGGCCGGATGAAGTTGACCCGGCGGACCTCGGCCGGGTCCATCCCGATCTTCGCGGCGAAGACGTCCATCCCGCGCTCGACCGCCGCGGTCGCCTCCGGGCGGCCCGCGCCGCGGTAGGCCGCGATCGGCGTGGTGTTGGTGACGACCCCGCGGCTGCGCGTTTCCACCTTCGGGAACCGGTAGACGCCGACGGCCATCAGCTCGGTCAGCGTCGGCAGGAACAGCGTCCGCGGGTACGCGCCGGCGTCCTGGATGACGTCGAGGCGGTAGGCCAGGACGGTGCCGTCGCGCTTCCCGCCGATGGTGACGGTGTTCAGCTGCCCCCGGCCGTGGGTCATCGCGGTGAGGTTCTCGCTGCGCGACTCCACCCAGCGCACCGGGCGCCCGATCTCCTTGGCGGCCCAGCCCAGAACGGTGGCTTCGGGGTCGGCGCCGATCTTCGCGCCGAAGCCGCCGCCGACGTCGGGCGCGATGACCCGGACGTTCTCTTCGCCGACGCCGAGGCTCGCGGCCAGCTGCGTCCGGGCGATCTGGGCGTTTTGGGTGGACAGCCAGACCGTCAGCCTGCCGTCTTCGCCCCACGCGCACGAAGCACCGCGCACCTCGAGCGGCGCGGGCGCGACGCGCTGGTTCACGATGGTCTGCGAGACGACGACTTCGCAGTCGGCGAAGATGCTCTCGTCGAACTCCGCGACACCGTTGACCTGCACGACGTTGCTGCCGGTTCCGGGGTACAGCAGCGTCTCGTCCGCGAGGGCGGCGCCGATGCTCGCGACGGCGTCGAGGGGTTCGTAGTCGACGTCGACCAGCTCGGCCGCGTCGGCCAGCTGGTAGCGCTCTTCGGTGAGGACCAGCGCGACCGGTTCACCGACGTAACGCACGACGCCGTCGGCCAGCCACGGTTCCTTGACCGGCCCGGCCGCGTGCGGTTCGAGCCCGAGTTCGGCGGCGGTGAACACGCCGAGCACGCCCGGCGCCGCCTTCGCCTCGCTGACATCGATGCCCCCGATCCGCGCGTGCGCGATGGGGCTGCGGACGAACACCGCGTGCGCGGCTCCGGAAAGCGCTTCCTCCCGCAAATCGTCCACGTAGGTGCCGCCCGCGGTGATCAGGTTCTGATCCTCTTGGCGGACGACCCGGGTTCCGACAATGCTCATCTGGTCTCCTGCTCGCCGTTACCCCGCCGATCATGCCTTGTCCACGGGGGTGCCGTCAGCCCGAGAGCGGGAAAGTCTTTCAGGCGTAAGCCTGCCAGCCGAGCACGGCGGCCAGCCCCAGCCCGGCGATCCCGATCCCGATGCGCAGCGGGGTCGCGGGCAGGTGGCGCACGAGAGTCGAGCCGAGCCACGAGCCGCCGAGCGAACCGAGGCAGACGGCGAGCGCGGCGAGCCAGACGACCTTGCCGGTGCAGGCGAACACGATCGCGGCGAGGAAGTTCGCCGATCCGGTGACCAGGTTCTTCGCGGCGTTCGTCCGGGCGAGCGGCTGGCTCCACACCGAGACGAGCAGGGCGAGCATGAGAACACCGGCGGCGGCACCGAAGTAGCCGCCGTAGATGCCGATGAAGAACGCGGCGACGCCGGTGGCGGGCCGGAGGCCGTGGTGTTCGGCGGCTTCGGCCAGGCGGCGCAGGCGCGGGCCCGCCATCAGGACCACGGCGGCGCCGCCGATGAGCCACGGGACGATCGCGGTGAACGCGCCGGAGGGCGTCAGGAGGAACACGGCTCCGCCGACCGCGCCGCCGACGGTGGTGATGAGGCAGAGCGGGACGATCCGGGCGCGCTGGCCGGCGAGTTCGGGCCGGGCACCGGCGGCGGCCCCGGCGGTGGTGCCGAGCATGGCGACGGTGTTGGTGACGTTGGCGACGACCGGCGGCAGCCCGGCGGCCAGCAGCGCCGGGTAGGAGACGAGCGAAGCGAGCCCGGCGATGGCCCCGGTGAGGCCGGCGCCCACGCCGGCGAGCACGAGGAGCAGCAGGGTGGCCGGGTCGGTGATCACGTTGTCATCTCAACACGGCGGGCCGTCCCGGTGCCGGTGAGCTTGCTCCCACCAGCGCGGCCCCGAGGTCCAAGCAAGACCCGCGGTATAGGTCGTTATACGAATTACCCGGGTCTTGTCCGAAACCGGACGGGATCCGCTCCCGGGCTTGCCCGCGCGCCGCCCGCCGTCCCAGAATCCGCGCTGACAAGGTTGTCAACGGCCTGGGAGGTCACGCATGGGCGAGCTCGACCGGCGGCACGCGCTCGCCCTGTTCGGGGCGGCCGGTGCCGCCGCGTTGCTGGTGAACCTGCCCGGCCGGGCGGACGCGGCCGCGGCGCCGCCCGATCCGGTCGCCGCCACGTACCTGCGGGTGCTGCTGCGGCACACCCGCTGGGCCGAGCAGCAGTTCGACGCGAAAGCCGGGATCTACCCGGCCCGCGACTTCACCTTCGCCGTCGTGCTCGGCAACGCCGTCCTCCTCACCCGCGGCGGCTACGACGCCGAGGTCGCGGGCGTCGGCCAGGACACGCTCAAGGCCCACACCCTGGCCACGCTCCGGCACTTCGCCGCGTCCAACCTGCTCACCGGCGGGACCGAGTGGGGCCGCAAGCTGTTCTTCGACACCACCTTCCAGTCGTACTTCCTGCTCGCCGCCCGTCTGCTGTGGACGGACCTGGACCCCGCGACGCGCGCGAACGTCGAGCGCATCGCGACCGAACAGGCCGCGTACACGACGGCGCTCGGCACCGGCGACGACCCGGCGTCCGGCAGCTGGACCCCCAACGGCCTCCGGGGCGGCCACGTCGGCGACACGAAACTGGAAGAAATGGGTGTCTACGCCCAATCCCTCGCCCCGGCGCTGGCCTGGGCGCCGGCCGACCCGCGCGCGCAGGCGTGGCGCGACGCCTTCGGCACCTGGAGCCGCAACGAAGCCGGGCTGCCCGCGGCCGACCTGGCCAACCCGCGGCTCGTCGACGGCCGTCCGGTCAGCGCCAACACCGCCACCAACCTCTACGACACCTTCCTCGTCGAGAACCACGGCTCGTTCGGCCCGCACTACCAGGAAGAGCTCTGGCGCACGTCCGGCCGCAACGCGATGCACTTCCTCGCCGCCGGGACGCCGCTGCCCGACGTGCTCACCGCGCAACCGAACGGCGAACTGCTCTGGCGCACCATGCTGCTCATGACCAGCGACGCCGGCGAGCCGCTGATGCCGATGGTCGCCGACCGCGAGCACCTCTACGGCCGCGACGTCATCCCGCTCGCCTTCCGCGCCCAGGTCCTCGGCGACCGCTACGCCGCCTACGCAGAGGCGCAGCTGGCCGGCCGGCTCGAGCCGTACCAGGCTTACCCGCCCGCCGACCGGATCACGAAGTTCTCCGGGGAGCCGAAGTACGAGCCGGAGGCCCGGGCCGAACTCGCCATCAGCTACCTGCTGCACGAGTGGCGGGCGAGCCACGGCGGCCGGGTCACGCCGGTGCGCAAGGACGAGTTCGACGCCCACGCCGCCGGGGTCGCCGACTTCGGGACCGGGCCGGGGCTGCTCGCCCACCGCTCCCCCGCCGCCTGGGCGGGCACCGTGACCAAGCCCGGGTTCGTCAAGTTCGCCTGGCAGCCGCACCACGACGACTGGCTCTTCGTGCTCGGCGGCGCCAACCCCGCGCTGCTGCCCGCGACGAACATCGCCGTGCGCGAACGCCACGCAACGACGTACGAGAAGGTCCGCGACGGCTTCGACGGCACCGTCGGCGTCCTGCGCTTCGACACCGGGTACGCCGCCCTCGCCACCCTGCCCACCGGCGCCGCCGTCTACGCGAGCACCGGCGTCGCCGAGAGCGAAGGTGTCCTGAACGTCTACAACCTCGCCATGCCCGGCGTGCCCGGTCTCGACGGCGACCGCAGCTACACCGCGGCCGAAGGCACCGTGACCGTCAAGGCGCAGGCCGCCCCGGCCGGCGCGCGCACCGACGACGTCACCTTCGCGCCGGTCACCGCGCGGTACGTCCGGATGCTCGGCGTTCAGCCGGACCCGCAGTACGGCTACTCGCTCTGGGCGTTCGAGGTCCGCGACGGCGACGGCCCCGACCTCGCCCGGGCCGGCACGGCGACGGCTTCCTCTGCGACGGCGGGCAAAGAAGCGAAGTACGCCACCGACGGCGACCCGGCGACGCGCTGGGCGGTGTCCACATCGGACCGGACGCGCGCGGACAGCTGGCTGGCCGTCGACCTCGGCGCCCCCGCGTCCGTCGACCGCGCGCGGCTGAGCTGGGAGGCGGCCGCCGGGCGGAAGTACCGGATCGAAACCTCGCCCGACGGCGTGACCTGGACGGCGGTGGCGACCTACCCGGTCCCGGCGCTGCGCAGCACCGGCGGCCGGCTGGACATCGACGGGCGGGCCGGGATCGTCGTCGACAGCCCGAACCCGCTCACCGTCACCGGCGACCGCGTCACCCTCTCGGACGGCCCCGCCGCGCCCCTGCTCGCGGAGCTGTACCCGGCACCGGCCGGCGCGAAGCCGTCCGGGCGCGTCGCGACCACCGCGCCGGCGGTCCGGGCGAGCGTCACCGACGGCTTCCTCGTGCTGGTCAACCTTTCCGGTACCGCTGCCGCGGGCACCGCGGAGCTCCCGCAGAACCGGCCGGAGAAGCGGCTCTACCGCGGGGAACAGGTCCTCACGACGACCGGGACCACGTTCACGCTGGACCTCGCGGCCGCCGAAGGCCGCGTCGAACCCCCGCGGTTCACCGTGCGCGGCCCGGCCGGGCTGAAGGCGGTCGTGCGCGACGCGAGCCGCGTCGACCTCACCGCGCCGGGGCCGCTGCCGTCGGTCGTCACGGTGACGCCGGACGGCGGCCGCGCGCGGCCGGTGGTGCTGCCACCCCGCCGGACGGTGCCCGTCGTGTTCGGCGAGGTCCGGCCCCACCCCCTGGCCGACCTCGCGCTCGGCGCCCGCGCCTTCCCCGCCGAACCGCTGCCGCCCGGGATGTCGAGCCCGGCCGCCGCGGTCGACGACGACCCGGCGACCGCGTGGCGGCCCGGCCCCGGCGGCCGGCTGGTCGTCGATCTCGGCGCGGTGACCGCGGTTTCCCGGGTCGAGCTGGCCTGGACGCCCGGGCGTGTGCCCGCCGCCACGGTGGAAACCAGCACCGACGGCGTCACCTACACCACCGCGGGCCCGGCGGGCCGTGGCCGCACCGCCACCGTGAAGATCACCGGGCCGGCCCGGTACGTCGCCGTCCGGACGGACTGGCGCGGCGGCGACGCGGGCCTCACGCGGTTGTCCGGGTGGACTTGATCGATTTCGGACCGGTCGCGGCGGGGCCCGGGGCGAGTACCTTGGCACCACAGGACTTGCCACCCCCCGCTCGGGAGGACGGATGCGCGTCACGATCGCCGAGGTCGCCCGCCGCGCGCGGGTGAGCAAGACGACCGTGTCCAGGGTCCTCAACAACAAAGCCGATGTGGACGCCGCGACCGCGATCCGGGTGCGCGAGGTGATCGCCGCGACCGGGTACATCCCCAGCGCCGGCGCGGTCGGCCTGGCCCGCGGCGTGACCCGCACGGTCGGGATGCTCGTGCCGGGGCTGACCTGGCCGTGGATGGGTGAAGTGCTGCAGGGCGTCGCCGACGTCGTGGAGTCGAAGGGCTACGGCCTGCTGCTGTCCACCGCCAACCGCGGCGCCGAATCCCTGGACGAGTTCTCGCGGCAGGTGTCGGCGAAGGCGTTCGACGGCCTGCTGCTCATCGAACCGCCGGACGCGGTGCGCCACCTGCGCGTCCTGCACGACTCCGGGCTGCCGGTGGTGGTGATCGACGACCGCGGCCGCCGTCCCGCGTTCCCCTCGGTGGGCACGGACAACCGCCACGGCGGCGCGGTGGCGGCCCGCCACCTGCTCGCCACCGGCCGCACCCGGCTGGCCACGGTCACCGGGCCGCGCGACTTCGGCTGCACCGCCGACCGCCTCAACGGGTTCAACGAAGCCGTCCTCGACGCCGGGCTGACGCTCGACTCCCGGCTGATCATCGAAGGCGACTTCACGAGCGAAAGCGGCGAAGCCGCGATCCTCCAGCTGCTGGCGTCGGGCCCGGAGTTCGACGCGGTGTTCGCGCACAACGACCTCACCGCGGCCGGCGTGCTGGCCGGGCTGCGCAAGTCCGGGCGCGCGGTGCCGGGGGACGTCGCCGTGGTCGGCTTCGACGACATCCCCCTGGCCGCGCACACCCAGCCGCCGCTGACGACGATCCGCCAGCCGCTGCGGGCCATGGGCGAGACGGCGGCCCGGCAGCTGCTCGCGCAGCTCGCCGGGGCGCCGCCGCCGGGACGGCCGCTGATCGTCCCGACCGCACTGGTGGTCCGGGAATCGACTCAGGAAACGGTCAGCGCGCCCGACAGGGGCACGTTCCGCGACGAGTCGCCGACGTAGACGCGGTACTGCCCCGCGTTCGCCGTCCACGAACCGGTCCAGTGCGCCAGGTCCCGCGGGGTGAGCGGGAACGACACGGCCTGGCTCTGCCCGGGGTTCAGCTGGACCTTCTTGAACCCTTTCAGCTGCTTGGGCGGCTCCCCGTTACCGGCGGGCTGCCCGACGTAGAGCTGGACGACGTCGGCGCCGGCCCGCGTGCCGGTGTTGGTCACCGTCGCCGTCACGGTGGCGGTGCCGTTGGTCCCCTGCGGCGTGACGACCAGGTTCGAGAACCCGAACGTCGTGTACGACAGGCCGAAGCCGAACGGGAACAGCGGGTCGACGTTGCGGCTGTCGTACCAGCGGTAGCCGACGTTGAGCCCTTCGGAGTACTCGATCCGGTCGTTCGCGCCCGGGAACTGCTGGACGTTCGCCGTCGGCAGGTCGGCGAGCTGCTTCGGGAAACTGACCGGCAGCTTGCCCGAGGGGTTGACGTCGCCGTAGAGCAGCGACGCGATCGCGTTGCCGTTCTCCTGGCCCGGGTACCAGCCCTCGATCACCGCGGCGACCTTCCCCAGCCACGGCATGGTCACCGCCGAGCCGGTGTTGAGCACGACGACCGTGCGCGGGTTGGCCGAGGCCACGGCGTCGATCAGGTCGTTCTGCTGGTGCTGCAGATCGATCGTCTCGAGGTCCTCGGTCTCGGACTCGCCGTAGCTGGCGAACACGATGGCGACGTCCGCGGTGCGCGCCTGGGCCACCGCGGCCGGGATGTTCGGCGTCTGGACGTGCTCACCCGCGCCGTCCACATAGGACACCGTGACGCCGGACCCGGCCCGTGCCCTGATCCCGTCGATCGGGTTCACCGACGCCGGTGACGGGTTCACCTTGGCGCTGCCGCCGCCGATGTTCTGCGGGTCGATCCCGTCGCCGCCGGAGAGCGCGATCGATTTCGTCGAAGCGGTCAGCGGCAGGACGCCGGTGTTCTTCAGCAGCACCGACCCGGCCGCGGCGACGTCCCGCGCGGTCGTCACGTTGGCCGCGTTCGTCACGACCGACTGGGGTGTCCCCCGCCGGGCCCGGTCGAAGACGCCGAACCGGAACATCTGCGTGAGCACCCGCCGGACCATGTCGTCGACGCGCGCCTGCGTGACCTCGCCGCGCGAAACGGCGTCGAGCAGGCCCTGGCCGAAGAACGCACCGCCGGGCATCTCCATGTCCAGCCCGCCGTTGGCCAGCTGCCGCGGGCCGCCGGTCGCCGAACCCCAGTCGGAGCCGACGAAGCCGCCCCAGTTCGCGTCCTGCTTGATCGCCGTGGTGAGCACGCCGCTGTTCTGGCACGCGGGAACGCCGTTGATCTGGTTGTAGGCGCACATCATCGACGCGACCTGGCCCTGGCTCGCCACCTGCTGGAACGCCGGCAGGTACAGCTCGTGCAGGGTCCGGTCGTCGACGATGACGTTGTCCGACGGCGTGCCGCGCGACGCCCCGGCCTCGACGTTGTAGGCGGCCGCGTGCTTGGCCTGCGCCAGCACGCCCTGGCTCTGGATGCCCTGGATCGTCGCGGTCCCGGCCGCCCCGGCGAGGTACGGGTCTTCGGCGTAGGTCTCGAAGTTCCGGCCCCACCTCGGGTCGCGGACCAGGTTGATCGTCGGGCCGAGCGCGATGTCGACGCCCTTCCCGGCGAACTCGGCACCCATCGCCGTGCCGTACCGGTTCAGCAGGCCGGTGTCCCAGGTCGCGGCGGCCGTCACCGGCGCCGGGAACTGGGTGACGCCGTCGAGGCCGTCGCCGACCCCGGCCGGTCCGTCCTGCAGGCCGAGCGCCGGGATGCACAGCTCGGGCACGGCGTCGGTGTTGCCGATGTACGGCCCGGTGGCCCCGTTGCCGTGCAGCACCTTCACTTTCTGCTGCGGGGTCATCGCGGCCATCAGCTGGGTGACGCGGTCGGCAACCGGTGCGGTGGAGCCGACCCACGGGCACCCGGCCGGCGGCGGTGCGCTGTCGGACGTGTGCACCGCGAACTCCCACAGCGAGACGCCCCACTGGGTGGCTCGCGCGGTGGCGTTCACCCGGACGTACCGCGCCGTGCCCGAAACGGCCGGGTGTTCGGTGCCGCCCGACCCGGTGACGGTCGCCGCCGTCGTCCAAGACGTCCCGTTGGTGGACAGCTGGACCGTGTACGCGCTCGCGTAGGCCGCCTCCCAGGTCAGATCGACGCCGCAGACCGCCCGCGCGCTGCCGAGGTCGACCTGCAGCCACTGCGGGTCGGCGGCCAGGCTCGACCACCGGGTCCCGGTGTCGCCGTCGACGGCCGCGCTCGCTCCGAACGCGTCCGACTGGACGCTCGACGCGGTCGCGGGCTGGCGCAGGCCTGCGTTCGCACTGCCGCACGCCTGGGCCGAGCCGTCGCCGAAGACCTGGAACTCCCACAGCGACACGCCCCACTGGGTCGCGCGCTGGGTGGTGGTCAGCCGGACGTAGCGGCCGCTGCCCGACACCGGCAGCGTCTGGGTGCCGCCGGTACCGGTCGTGGTCGAGTACACGGTGGTCCACTGGCCGCCATCCGCGGAGGCCTGGATCGTGAACGCCTTGGCGTAGGCCGCCTCCCACTGGAGGACGACCTGGTTCAAGGTGTGTGCCGAGCCGAGGTCGACCTGCAGCGTCTGCGGGTCGGCGGCGAGGCTGGACCAGCGCGTGCCCGGGTCGCCGTCGACCGCCGCGCTCGCCGGGAAGGCGGCGTTCTCGGTGGAGGACGCGGTCACGGCGTGCCCTTGCGAGAGCAGCGCGGGGGCCGCCTGGGCGGCGAGCGGTGGGACGGCGAGCAGGCCCGCCGTCACCACCGCGGCGAGGACGAGCCGCCTCACTGGTAGACCCGCACGTAGTCGATCACCATGTCCTGCGGGAGCACGGTGCCCGCGCCCGGCGGGCCGGGGAAGTCCCCGCCGATGGCGTTGTTGAGGATCAGGAAGAACGGGTGGTCGTACACCCACGGGCCCCGCGTGCTCTCGACCGTGTCGCGGTTGATCGTCTCGAAGGCCTTTCCGTCGACGTAAAAGGTCATGTGCGAGGCGTCCCAGTCGAGCCCGAACTTGTGGAACCCGGCGGCGACGTCCTGCCCGAGGTCGAGGGGTGCGCCGATACCGCCCGCACCGTTGTACGCCGGGGCGTGGATGGTCGAGTAGGCCAGGTTCGGCGACTTCCCGACGTGCTCCATGATGTCGATCTCGCCGCAGTTGGGCCACGGTGTGCCGCTGAAGAAGTTGGCGCCCAGCAACCAGAACGCGGGCCACAGCCCCTGCGTGCCGGACACCTTGATGTTGGCCTCGACGTGGCCGTAGGTGAAGCTGAACTTGCCGGCGGTGTTGATCCGGCCGGAGGTGTACTGGCAGGTGCCGCTGCCGCTGACCGGGTCGACCGGGCAGGCGCTGCCCGGCGTGGCTTCGCGGCGGACCTGGATGACGAGGTTCCCGCGGCCGTCCTGCTTGGCGTTGTTGTTGTTCGTGTAGAACTCGAGCTCGTTGTTGACGCCCGCGCCGGTCTCGGCGGTCCACTTGCTCGCGTCCGGGTTCGCGCCCGCGGCCCCGTTGAACTCGTCGCTCCAGACCAGCGTGCCCGGGAAGTGCGGAGCGGGCGGCGCGGGCGGCGGGGTCGTCGGGTTGCCGCCGGTGCCGTAGACGTCGAAGCCCCACAGCGAGTAGCCGTAGCCGTTCGAGCGGGCGGTGCCGTACATCCGGACGTACCGGCCGGACCCGTTGACGGTCAGGGTTTCCTTGAAGCCCTTGCCGCTGGTGGTCGAGTAGAGCGAGGTCCAGTTCGTGTTGTCGTTCGACACCTGGATCTGGTAGGCGACGGCGTAGGCCGGATCCCACTGCAGGACGACCTGGTGGATCGCGGCGGTGGCCCCGAGGTCGACGGTGATCCAGCCGGGGTCGACCCAGCCGGTGGTGGCGCTCGTCGCCCAGCGCGTGGCGGGGTCGTGGTCGAACGCCTTCGCCGGGAGGCACCCGGGGCAGGCGCCGTCGTCCTGGTAGGAGGACGCCGTGCCGGACTTGCCGTAGGACAGCAGGGCATCGCCGGGCTGGGTGGTGCCGCCCCCGCCGTAGACCTGGAACTCCCAGAGCGAGTAGCCGTACTGGGTGGCCCGCTGGGTCCCGGTGAGCCGCACGTACCGGCCGCTGCCGGTGACGTTCAGGGTCTGGCTGCCACCGGTCGCGGTGGTGGTCGAGTAGAGGGACGTCCAGGTGGCACCATCGGCGGAGGCCTGGATCGTGAAGGCCTTGGCGTACGCGGCTTCCCAGGTGAGGACGACCTGGGACAGCTGCTGGGTGGAGCCGAGGTCGACCTGGAGCCATTGGGGGTCGCCGAAGGCGCTGGACCACCGGGTACCGGCGTCACCGTCGACGGCGGCCGACGCGGGGAAGGCGCCGGATTCGGTGGAGGACGCCGTGACGGGGCGGCCTTGGGAGAGCAGAGCGGGAGCGGCCTGGGCAGCCGGCGCGGTGAGGAGGGCGGTGAGGGTGAGCGCGAGGACGGCGAGGGCGGTCCAGCGAGCCCCGACCCACCGGCGCCCGGTCCGGAGCGAGCCGGCCCGGCGGGCTCCGGTCCGACCGGCCCCGGTCCAGCCTGCCCCGGTCCAGCCAGTTCCGGCCGAGCGCCGGGCGGTGAACCGGCGGGTCCCGGTCCAGCCAGTTCCGGCCCGGCGGCCGGCAGGCCGGTTAGCCCGAGACCGGCGGCCCTCAGTTCCCTCGGTTCCGGCCGGGCCGTCGACGGGCCGGACCGGGCCACTCCAGTCGGCCGCCGACCGGGGCGAACCACCACCCCCGTCGGCAGCCGGCCGAGGCGAACCACCACCCTCGTCGGCGGCCGGCCGGGGCGAACCGCCGCCCCAGCGAGCCCCCAGCCAACGAACCCCGGTCCGGCGGGATCCGGTCCAGCTTCCCCCGGCCCACCAGCCGGCGGGCCGGAGCGGGCCGGCCCGGCGGGCGGTGCGCGACACCACCCCACCCATCCGGGCGGATCTCGTTCCTCCCCCGGCGGCTGCGGACGGAGTGGTCTTCGGCGTGCGGCGTTGCATGAGCACCTCCACGGCGAACCGGCGCCGGGGCGGCCTTGCCCCGGCGCGGATCGGCTCACGTGGCCCTCGGCGCGGGTGTGGGTCCCGGCCGTCGGCACGCTCTTAGTTCAGGATATAAATAAAGAGCCGTAAAATGTCAACTTCCCTGCGCCGGACGGTCGCGGACCACGGCCGGGATTGGTCCGGGAGAACGAATCCGCGCCGGATCCTTGACTCCGCCGAACCCCGCGGTGTTGACTTCGACCCGCTGGAACCGGTTCCGTGACCGCCACCCGGATCGGTTCTCCGCGTCACGCACACCCTCGGGCTGACCGGTTCGCGCCGTCGCACCCACCCTGGTACCGCTCCTCCGGCTCACGGTGCCGGCGGGTGCCGGGGCGCGAACCCGCCGCACCACCCGACGCCGGCGCGAGCTGTGGGGCTCGCCCGGTCCCCTTCGCACGTCCTCCCCCGATCAGCAGGCAGGCCGATGAGATCAACGACGTTCTCCCCCGTACACCGCCTCCTCGTCATCGCCACCACCTTCGTCACCGCGGTCACCACCGCGGCGGTGGTCGGCGCCGCGCCGGCCCAGGCCGCCGCGTGCGGGACGACCAACCTCGCCCAAGGCCGCACCGCGACCGCGTCGTCCGCCGAAAACGGCGGCACCCCCGCGTCCGCCGCGGTCGACGGCAACGCCGGCACGCGCTGGTCCAGCGCGTTCAGCGACCCGCAGTGGCTCCAGGTCGACCTGGGCTCCGCCCAGCAGCTCTGCGACGTGGCGCTCACCTGGGAAGCCGCGTACGCGAAAGCGTTCAGCGTGCAGCTCTCGAGCAACGGCACGAGCTGGACCGACGCGTACACGACGACCACCGGCACCGGCGGCACGCAGACCGTGCCCGTCACCGGCACCGCCCGCTACCTGCGGGTCTACGGCACCCAGCGGGCGACCGGCTACGGCTACTCCCTGTGGGAAGTGGCCGTGCACGGCACCGGCGGCGGCACCACGATCCCGCCGACCGACCCGCGCAACCCCGACCTCGGGCCGAACGTGTCGGTGTTCGACCCGTCGACGCCGGCCGCGACGATCCAGAACCGGTTGACGCAGCTGGCGAACCAGCAGCACACCAACCAGTTCGGCAACGAGCGCTACGCCGTGCTGTTCAAGCCCGGCAGCTACAACGCCGACGTCAACCTCGGCTTCTACGAACAGGTGGCGGGCCTCGGCCTCTCTCCCGACGACGTCAACCTCAACGGCCACGTCCGCGTCGAGGCGGATTGGCTGCAGCAGGGCGACAACCCGAACAACAAGGGCAACGCGACCCAGAACTTCTGGCGCTCCGCCGAGAACCTCTCGGTGACGCTGCCCGCCGGGCAGGTCGAGCGCTGGGCGGTCGCGCAGGCGGCGCCGTACCGCCGGATGCACCTCAAAGGCAGCCAGATCCAGCTGTGGAACGGCGGTGACGGCTGGGCCAGCGGCGGCCTGATCGCCGACAGCAAGATCGACGGCGTCGCCGTTTCCGGGTCGCAGCAGCAGTTCCTCACCCGCAACAGCGAGCTCGGCGGCTGGCAGGGCGGCGTCTGGAACATGGTGTTCGTCGGTTCCACCGGCACCCCGCCGGCGTCGTTCCCGAACCCGCCCGAAACGGTCGTCGGCCAGACGCCGGTGATCCGCGAGAAGCCGTTCCTCTACGTCGACGGCTCGGGCAGCTACAACGTGTTCGTCCCGGCGCTGCGGCAGAACTCGCAGGGCACGAGCTGGGGCCACGGCGCGCCGGCCGGGCAGTCGATCTCGCTGAGCGAGTTCTACGTCGCACACCCGTCGGACTCGGCGGCGACCATCAACGCCGCCCTCGCCGCGGGCAAGAACCTGCTCGTGACGCCCGGCGTGTACCACCTCGACCAGGCGCTGAACGTGACGCGCCCGGACACCGTGGTGCTCGGACTCGGCTTGGCGACGTTGATGCCCACCAACGGGAACGCGGCCATCACGACGTCCGATGTGGACGGTGTGAAGATCGCGGGCCTGCTCGTCGACGCGGGCGCGGTGAACTCGCCGGTGCTCGTGCAGGTCGGCCAGCCGGGGTCGAACGCCAACCACGCGGCGGACCCGACGTCGCTGCACGACGTGTTCTTCCGGATCGGCGGCGCGGCCGTCGGCAAGGCCACGCAGACGCTGGTGGTCAACTCGAACAACGTCATCGGCGACCACATGTGGCTGTGGCGCGGCGACCACTCGAACGGCGTCGGCTGGAACGTCAACACCGCGGCCAACGGCCTCGTCGTCAACGGTGCGAACGTGACGATGTACGGCCTGTTCGTCGAGCACTACCAGCAGTACGAGGTGCTCTGGAACGGCAACGGCGGGCGGACGTACTTCTTCCAGAACGAAATGCCGTACGACCCGCCGGACCAGGCGTCCTGGACCAGCGGCGGCGGCCGGCAGGGCTGGGCGGCGTACAAGGTGGCCGATTCGGTGACCAGCCACGAAGGCTGGGGTCTGGGCAGCTACTGCTTCTTCAACACCAATCCGTCCATTGTGGCCAGTCACTCCTTCGAGGTGCCGAACAACGGCGGGGTCCGGTTCCACAACCTCGTTTCGGTGTCACTCGGCGGCGTCGGCACGATCGCGCACGTCATCAACGATTCGGGTGACGCCGCGAACACCGGGCACCAGGTGAGCCCGCTGGTCAGCTACCCGTAGGACGGCGGCGACGTAGGCGTCCGGACGGACCAGCCAGGCTTCGCCCGGACGCGCGCCCAGCGCCCCGCCCACCGGGATCTCCACCGCCGGCACCCCTTCGGCTCGCACGCCGGGGGTCGTCAGGACCCGGAAACCCCGGCGGGCGTGGTCACGCAACCGTCCATTCGCGACGGTGACGTCCGGCAGCAGCACCCCCGGCCCCGGCGGCGGCAACGTCCCCCGCCGGGGCCGTCCGGTGTGCGGGCGCACCGGATCGGGCGTGGTCAACGGCGAATCCTCGTACCAGAAGGGTTCGGCGAGCCGGCCCGAGTCGACTTGCTCGTGCACCGCCGGGTCGGTGGCGGCGCGGGTGAGGACGTCCAGGCGGCGCGCGCGCTGCCCGTCGTCCTGCGGCACCAGGAAATCCATGGTCGCGGTCGTGACCGCCGCGTTCTCGACGGCCGCCGCGTGGCGCTCGGTGTGGTAGCTCTCCAGCAGCTCCTCTTCGGCGTGGCCGCGCAGGACCCAGGCGAGCTTCCAGGCCGCGTTCTCCGCGTCGGCGACGCCGGAGTTGAGCCCGCGCGCCCCGAACGGCGCGACCAGGTGCGCGCAGTCGCCGGCCAGCAGCACGCGGCCGACACGCATCCGGTCGACGAGCCGCGTGTGGAAGCGGTACACCGAGCGCCAGACGACCTCGTACGGCCGGTCGCCGATGATCGCCCGGATCCGGTGGTCGAGGGCGCCGCCGGTCTCCTCGGCCGCGAGGTCGTAGTCGTCGGGGACCTGCCAGTCGATGCGGAACTGCGAACCCGGGCACGGGTGGATGAGCACCTGGCGGCCCGGGTTCCACGGCGGGTCGAAGTGGAACCGGCGCTCGGCCGCCCAGCCCGGCAGGTCGGCGCGGATGTCGCAGATCAGGAACAGGTCGCGGAAGGAGAACCCGGCCAGCTGCTGCCCGAGGGCCCGCCGCACGGTGTCGCCCCGCGAGCCCGCGCACGCGATCGCGTAGTCGGCCTCGATCCGGCGCGGCCCGTCCTGAGTTTCGCACTGGATTTCGACGCACCCGGGCTGGGTGACGCCGGTGACGCGGTGCCCGCGCCGGACGTCGATCAGCGGCTGCTCGGCGATCAGCGCGTCGAGGACTTCCTCGACGCGCGCCTGCGAGATGTTGACGAACGGCGGGAGCGCGGACCCGCCGTCGGGCAGCTTCAGCGAGAACAGCTCGGTCTCGCGGTGGAACGTCCGGGCGGTCGTCCAGGTGAGCCCTTCCTCGGCGAGGCACCCCGCGCCGAGCGACGCCCAGACGTCCAACGTGTCCCGTTGCTGGCAAATCGCCTTGGACCCCACGGGGTCGCGCACCTCGTGCTCGTCGACGAGCACCACCGGTACACCCCAGCGCGCGAGCAGCAGCGCGGCCGTCTGACCGACCGGGCCGCCACCGAGGACGGCAACTGTCATCGGTCTAGCCCTGGAGCTGGTCCCAGACTTCGCGGTCGCGTTCGGCGGTCCACACCACCGGCCGTTCGATGCCGCCGAGCTCGTCCCAGAGCCGCGAGACGTCGAAGGGCAGGCAGTGCTCGAAGATCGGCCAGTGCCCGTACTGGTCGTTCAGGGCCGCGTGGGTGCGCTCGAAGGCGTCCTTGAGCGTGCCGCCGGCGTCGCGGACCGCGCCGACCTCACGGATCATGGTGCGCAGGAAGTGCCGGGTCTGCGCGACGGCGGCCTCGACGGCGTCCCGGCCCCGGCTCACCCCACCGCGCCCGCCGATCAGCGTCTCCGCGCCGAACTCGCCGACGCGGTCCAAAGTGGACGAAGCCCAGTCCCGGTGGAACGCGTCCCCGGTGTACAGCGCGGCTTCGGCTTCGACGAGGTCACCGGCGTAGAGGATCTTCTGCCGCGGCAGCCAGGCGACGATGTCGCCTTCGGTGTGCCCACGCCCGCAGTACTGGAGGACGAGATCGCCGCGCTCGCCACCGAGGTCGATGGTGAGCCGGTCGGAGAAGGTCAGCGTCGGCCAGGTAAGGCCGGGGACGGAGTCCGCGCCTTTGGCCAGCCGCGGCATCCGCCCGAACTCACTGGCCCAGTCCTCCTTCCCGCGCTCGGCGACCAGCGCCCGGGTGTTCTCGTGCGCGACGATGACTTCGGCGTCGAACGCGGAGGCGCCGAGCACGCGCACGGCGTGGTAGTGGCTCAGCACCAGGTAGCGCACGGGCTTGTCGGTGTGTTCCCGCAGCTTGGCGAGCCACTCACGGGCCGCGACAGGAGTGGCCAGCGCCTCGAAGCAGACGAGGAAGTCCTCGCCCTCGATGGCACCGATGTTGGGGTCGCCCTCGGCGGTCAGCGCGTAGACCCCGTCGTCCAGGACTTCCAGGGTCTGCGCTTTCTCCGCCAGGTCGGCCGAAGAGGCGAAAGCTTTCTTCGTCACGGCTCGGGCTCCTTGATCGTCAAAGGATTGACTATCTCTCGGCCAGGCTAGCCCGCCAGGCCGCCGCACGGAACCCCCGCGTCGCCTAACCTTGGCCGCATGACCGACCGACCGGCCGACCTCGACTACCTCTCGTTCGTCGACTACGCGATCGGGAAGACGCAGGCCGAGCTCCCCGCAACCGACCCGGTGGCCATGCGCCTCGGCCTGACCCTCCACCGCCTCGCCGGAGCCCTGGTCTACGACTGGGAGTCGACGGTCCACCGCCCCCGGGGCTGGAGCTGGGGAGGGTTCCGGGTGCTGTTCGTGCTGTGGCTGGCCGGCCCCCTGGAGTCCCGCCACGTGGCCCGCCTGGCGGGCATGAGCCGAGCAGCGGTGTCGGCACTGGTCAAGACCCTGGAGCGCGACGGCTTGGTGACGCGCGCGGCGGTCCCCCGCGACCGCCGCGCGGTCGAGCTGGACCTGACGAAGGAGGGCCGCGCATCGGTGGCGGAGGCGTACCAGGAGCACAACGCCCGCGAGCAGGCGTGGTCGGCTTCGCTCACGCCGGAGGAACGGACGGTGTTGATCGGGCTGCTCGAGAAGCTGACAACCGGCCCGGCAGCGGCGACAGCCCAGCGACTGACCTAGCCGGCGAGGCCTTTCTTCGGACGAGCAGCAGCAGCGGCCGGGACGGCGAGGCCGTGAACGACGACAACCAGCCCGGCTGCGGACCAACGCCTGACGGCGCCTTGATCCAGCTGACGAGGGCGCGGACCGTGGCGATGACGACCAGCTGCGGCGGACACCTCACGGCACGGAACCGGTGCACCATGGCAGGCAATCACTACGGCGCCCCAACGCCCGCTCATGGCCCGACGGTGCCTCGGCCCGGATAGCCAATGAAAAACAGCGACAAGCAGCTGCGGAGGCGGGCTCAGCACCTGACTTCGTTCGGGCGATCAGTGCGTATGACGAGTGGGCACTGCGGCGGATGGGCGCCCGCCTGCGGTCCGAGCGATCAAGCGTGAAGCGGTGAACGAGCTGCGGTCGACGCCTTGGCCTGGGCGACCCCGTGGACGAGGACGGGCTGCCACCACAGCAGCCGATCGCCCAGACGACGAGTAGACGCTGTGGCACGGTGTCGGTGGATGGATCCGCCGGAGCATCGGCGAATGGGCTTGCCGGCGCGAAGCGGGGCAGCGCATGGGTGTAGGCCCGGAGCCTGGCGGCTACGGGCCGATCCCATCAAGCCGCGAACGGCAGTGGCTGATGCAGGTTGTTGCGCCTGGGTTTTCGACGCTTGTCCAGGAAACGCGGCGGCAGGAACTCGGGGTGGCCGTCGGAGGCGAGGCGGACCTGCCAACCCGAGCGGTGCATCAGACGGTGGTGATGCGCGCACAACAAGACCAGGTTCGCGAGATCGGTCGGGCCACCGTCGGCCCAGTGGCGAATGTGGTGGCCTTGACAGTGCCGGGGTGGGCGATGGCAGCCCGGGAAGGCGCAGCCCCGGTCACGCAGGAACAGTGCCCGGCGGAGGCCGGGTGAGATCAGGCGGCGTGCTCTACCCAAGTCCAGAGGTTCGCTGCTGGCGCCGAGGACAGTAGGGATCAGCTTGCAGTCGCAGGCGTGGATGCGGGCTTCAACCGCGGAGATCAGGCCGGTGTCGCCGAGAGTGGCGTGGCCGACACCGGATCTCAGGTCAGCCAGGGACACCGCGACCATCACGTGCGCACGTTCACCAGCCTGCGTCGGCAACTCTGGGGAGTTCAGCGCGAGGTCGATCGCGTCGGAGAAGGCGTCGCCGTAGCGTTCCTGTGGGGAACGGAAGTCTGCGCCGTCGTCGGCGGTGCGGCGTTCCGCGAGGGCGTCGAGTAAGGCGCTGGCTCGGGTGCCGGTTTCGTCGTCGAACCGGCCCGAGAGTTCCCAGGTTCCGGTGCGCCTGCGGCGTAACGAGAGTTCGCGGGTCGGGGTGGCGGGCTCGACATCGACCGGCTCGGCGCCGTCAGGATCGAGGTGGGCCAGGATCCGGGTGCCCAGGGCGGCGACTTGTTTGTGGCCTGCATCGGCGGCGAAAGCCAGCAGATCCTGTTCGGCGGAGTCGCGATGCTCGACGGGGATCCGAGACACAGCCTCGATAATGGTGTCGATCATCGGGGTACTCAGGGCACCCGTCAAAGCAGCGACGCCGGTAGCGGGGGCGACAGCGGCCGGAGAGTCGAGGGTGTGCGCAGAGGTGAGAGCCCGGGCTCGGGCGACCGTACGCTGGGCAGCCGCGTGGGGAATGTCGGCGAGGTGTTCGAGCAAGCGGGCAACCGAGCGGTAGCCGAACAGTTCCATCACACCACGCGACTCGATTTCCACCAGCAGAGTCCCGATTTCCGCCTCGGCAGACCGCACAACGGAGAGCAGCCCACGGAGACGGTCAGCCAAAGCCTCCGCATCCGTCTGCCACACCGCTTCTCTGTCCACACAACAAGATTACCCGACCATCGACCACATGTTCATCACTCGATCAGGTGGCGATGATCGTTGCGTGGGGAATCGGCACTGCCGACCACCACAAAAACGCAACCACCACGAGCGCCGATTTCCCACGCCCCGGCGAAGCCGTATCAGTAAAGCCGAAAAAGGCTTTTAACTGGCAATCCCAGGCAAGCGCAGAGTGTGCCCAGTCTGCTCAGCCTTCGCCCGCAGGTACCGAACGTTGTTGTCAGTGGCGAAAACCCCAGTAGGCACCTGATCCCGCACACCAATCCCAGCAGCCCGCAACTGAGCAGCCTTGTCAGGGTTGTTGGAGAGCAGATCGACCTCCCCAGCCCCCAGCGCCTTGAGCATCTGCGCGGCAACGGCGTAGTCCCGAGCATCCTCAGGCAACCCGAGCGCGGCATTGGCGGCATAGGTGTCAAGACCGTCATCCTGCAGCGCATAGGCGTCGAGCTTGTTGTAGAGCCCGATCCCCCGCCCTTCCTGCCGCAGGTAGAGCAGGTAACCACCCGTAGCGGAGATCCGTTCGACGGCCTCAGCCAACTGCGGCCCGCAGTCACACCGAGCGGACCCGAACACGTCCCCGGTCAGACACTCGGAGTGCGGCCGGACGAGCGGAACCTCCCCCGGCGTACCGAGCACGAAGGCCAAGTGCTCCCCGCCGTCCGAGAGCCCCCGGAAGGTGACGGCTTCGGCGTCGACCTCGACGCCGCCGTGCAGGCGCAGCGGGATCCGCACCCGGGTCCGCACCTCGGCCGTCACGTCGTCGCCCCTGGATTCGCCCACAAGATCGACCCTACACGAAGTTCAAATTCGAACACCGGCATGCGGGAAAACCGGTGGCGGGGCGGTCGTAAGCTCGGGCCATGATCCCCGGCGCCACCGCGGCTTCCTTCCTCCTCGTCGTCATCCTGGGCGCGATGTCGCCCGGTCCGGACTTCATCGTGGTCACCCGGTCGTCCCTCACCGGGGGACGGCGGGCCGGGATCGCCGCCGGGTTCGGGATCGCGCTCGGGGTCTTCGCCTGGGTCGTCGCGATCGCGCTCGGGGTGGCCGCCGTGCTCACCGCGTCCGCCGTCGCCTTCACCGTCGTGAAACTGGTCGGGGCCGGCTACCTCGTCTTCCTCGGGGTCAAAGCCTGGCTGGCCGTCCGGCGCGGGGAGTACCGGGACCTCGGGGCGGACGCGGACGAAGAGCCGCTCAAGGCGGCCGCCGCCTTCCGGCAGGGGTTGTTCACCAACCTGCTCAACCCCAAGGTCGCCGTCTACTTCCTCGCCCTGCTCCCCCAGTTCCTCCCCGCCGACGGCTCGACCCTGCAGACCCTCGAACTCGCCGCCATCGCGACCGCCGGCACCGTCTTGTGGTTCGTCACGCTCGCCGTGGTCGTCGGGGCGCTCAAGAAGGTCTTCCGCAACGGCCGGGTCCGGCGCGGGCTCGACGCCGTCCTCGGCAGCCTGCTCGTCGGGCTCGGCCTCAAGGTCGCCGCCACGACGGCGTGAGCTCAGCCGAGCTTCTCGGCCGCCAGGCGGGTGCCTTCGACCCGCGCCTCGATCTTCGCGAACGCGAGGTCGCGCGAAGTCGACGTGTCGTCCGCGAACGGGGAGAACCCGCAGTCGTCGCACGTCCCCAGCCGGTCGACCGGTAGGTACCGGGCCGCCCGCAGCACCCGGTCGCGGACCTCCTCCGGGGTCTCCACGCGCGGGTCGATCGGGTCGATGACGCCGACGAACACCCGCTGGTCCGCCTTCAGGTTCTCGGCGATGATCCCGAGCGCGCGGTCCGGGTCGGGCTCGCTGGCCAGCTGGACGAAGAAGCGCCCGGCCTTGAGGTCGAACAGCGCCGGCAGCAGGCCCGCGTAGTCGACGTCGAGGCTGTGCACCGAGTCCAGGTCACCGCCCGGGCAGGTGTGGACGCCGATCTTCGCGCGCTCCTCCGCCGTGAAGCGGTCGAGGACCGCGTTGTTCAGGTCGACGAACTGGCGCAGCAGGCCACCGGACGGGTCCAGCTTCAGCGAAAGCCGGCCCTCGGTGAAGTCGATCTGGACGCTGTCCGCGCCCGCGTCGAGGCTGCGCCGGATGTCCGCCTCGGCCTCGTTCACCAGGTCGGCGACGAACTGCTCCTGCGAGTACCCCTCGATGCCGTCGGCCGGGTAGATCAGCGAAAGCGCGGACGGGGCGATCACCGCCTGCTTGACCGGCTTGGCCGTGACCGCCTTCGCGCGCGTCAGGTACTCGTCCGCGTGGGTCGCGTAGCGGAAGGGACCCGCGGTCAGCCGCGGCAGCTGGCGGGTGTGGCCGTCGGCGAACGGGATGACGACGCCGTCCGGGGCCAGCGCGGTGAGCCCGGCCAGCGGGTACGTCGCGAAGCTCGGCTTCCCCTGCTCGCCGTCGGTCAGCACCGGGGACCCGGTCTCCTCGAACCGGCTGATCGTGTCGGCCAGCGCCCGGCTCTCCAGCTCGGCGAGCGCGGCGGCGTCGATCCGCCCGGCGGCGAACTCGCCGAGGCCTTCGACGAGGTACGCCGGGCGGGGGATGCTGCCGATCGGTTCGGTGGGCAGGGTCATCGAGGTCCTCCAGCTGCTTGAAGGTGCAGGCGCGCGAAGAGGACACAACGGCCCCCATCCGTCACCCGGGCCGTCACCGGCCACGTTCGAAAGGCAACTTAACGTGCTCGCGGGCGGTCACGGAGCGCGGATCACCCGGTCGGAGCAGCAAAAAGCACGAAATCAGAAGACGTTCGGCGGTTCGTTCGGAGGACGATTGGGTATTCGCTCTGGCGACACGGCGGGTTCGGCGCCGAAGGAGTACCCCGATGCTCAGTCACCACGATCGCACCGAGCTCGAGAAGATCGAGCGCAGTCTCGAGCTCAGCGACCCCGATCTGGCCACCGCGCTGCGCGACGGCAAGCGGCCGAAGTCGCGCGCGCTCCGGAGCACCCTCCTGATCTTCTTCGACGTCGTCGCCGTGACGCTGCTGGTCGTGGGGCTGGTCCTGCCCGACCCCGGGGTGACGCTGTGCGGGATCATCGCGCTCACCGGCACCGTCTGGACCCACGTGGCGCGGCACCGGGTCTGAGGCGAGACTGGGCCCGTGAAGTGGGTCCTGCACGTCGACCTCGACCAGTTCATCGCCGCGGTCGAGGTCGCCCGCCACCCGGAGCTCGCGGGCAAGCCCGTCGTCGTCGGGGGCAACGGCGACCCCACCGAACGCGCCGTCGTCGCGACCGCTTCGTACGAAGCCCGCGAGTTCGGCATCCAGTCCGGCATGCCGCTGCGGCTCGCGGCGAAGCGCTGCCCGGACGCCGTCTTCCTGCCCAGTGACCCGGACGCCTACCTCGAGGTGTCGGCGCGGGTGATGGCGGTGCTGCGGGAGTTCCCGGTCGTCGTGCAGGTGCTGGGCTGGGACGAGGCGTTCCTCGGCGCGGAAGCCGACGACCCCGAGGCGCTCGCGGCCGAGCTGAAGGCCGCCGTGGCCCGCGAGACCGGCTTGTCGTGCGCGGTCGGGATCGGCGACAACAAGCTGCGGGCCAAGCTCGCCACCGGGTTCGGCAAGCCGGGCGGGATCTACCGGCTGACGCAGGAGAACTGGTGGGCCGTGATGGCCGGGCGCCCGACCGACGCGCTGTGGGGCATCGGCGGCAAGACGGCGAAGAAGCTGGCCGAGCTGGGCATCGAGACCGTCCTCGACCTGGCGGGCGCGGACGCGGCGGCGCTGGCCGCGCGGTTCGGCCCGAAGACCGGGCCGTGGCTGCGGCTGCTCGGCGGCGGCATCAGCGACGCGGACGTCAGCGCGACCCCGTACGTCGCGCGCTCCCGCAGCCGCGAGACGACGTTCCAGCGCGACCTCACCGACCCGGCCGAGATGGCGGCGGAGGTCTCGGCGCTGGCGAAGCGGGTCACCCAGGACGTCCTGGAGGAGGGCCGCCCGGCGGCGCGGATCGCGGTCAAGGTGCGGTTCGTGCCCTTCCTGACCCACACGCACAGCATCACGTTGCCGGAGCCGACGTCGGACGCGACTGAGATCGACCAGGCGGCGCGCGAGGTGCTGGGGATGTTCGAGCTGACCCGCGCGGTGCGGCTGCTGGGGGTGCGGGCCGAGTTCCTCCGGGAGGACGAGGACTAGCGGGCCGGCGTAACGATCTCGAACTCCGCCGCGACCACAAGCCGTACCTTCACCGGGCGCCGGCGGTCTGGCGGTGACGATGGGAGATGCCGCGTGACCTCCGATGGTTCAGCAGATCTCTCCGATGACAGCGTCCTGTACTTCGCCTACGGCAGCAACATGTCGTTCGACCAGCTGGCCAAGCGGTGCCCGTCGGCTCGGGAAGTCGGAAAGGCCCGGCTTCGCGACCATCGCCTGCGGTTCAGCCGGAAATCCCAGGTCACCGACACCGGCGTCGCCGACATCACCCCCGAACGCGGCTTCACGGTCATGGGTGTCGTTTATCGCGTACCGCGCGATGAGTGGCCGGCACTGCGCCGCAAGGAGGGCCTGGAGCTGTCGCCGCCCGCATACGCGGAGTCCGAGGTCGACGTGTTCTGCTTCGCGGACAAAACCTTGCGGCGAGCATCGACGTTCACGGTCGTCACGCCCGAGCCAATGGAGCAGGTTCCGTCGGCCGACTACCTGGACAACATGATCCGGCAAGTCGAAGAACGCGGACTTTGGCCCTACGCCATGTTCCTGAAGTGGATCGAGAAGCAAAGAAAAAACCGGCCGAACGAAGAGCTTCGCACCGGCCTGCTGCCGGCCGGGACCAGTGCTCGCCACAATTCACGCGGGCGCTGTATCGTACGGGCAAGTCCCCGCTCGGTTCCCGGCTACGCCAAAGGTTCACTGGTGAGCGTCACGTTCGACCGGAAGGTTTCGATCGCCTCACTCCACGTCTCACCCGAGATTCCCGAAGGACTGTGCGAGATTGACCAAAATCTGCGGCATGCACTCGGAATGGTGGGACAGAATTGCTACGGCTACACAGCTGATCTCCAGGTCCACCACAAAGCACGTCTCCAGTCGACCCTTGCCAGACCACGCAACCTCTGCCTGAAAGTGCGGCAGACCAACTGGATGGACAGCGAGAAGAGGATATGCATTCTCCATCCCTACTACATCTCGATGATCGGCGTAAACGAGGGCGACCACGTGGAAATAGAATGCTCGACACGACAGGGCAACACCGTTGTCGTCAAAACCCTTCGCATTCGCGCGTACTCCTCGAAATCCCACACCGGCCAGCAGCACGACTATCCCGCGATGGACCACATCTACCTAGATCTGGAGTGTCGCCGCGAACTCGGCCTGCCCGAGGACCGCAGCGATTTCCTCGACTGGCCTCTGACCGTCCGGCCGAGCGTGATTCACCTGCTGAGGCGAAGAGCGGTCATCTACGGGATCACCTTCTTCCTGGGCACAGCTTCATTGAGCAACCTGTTCTCCTTGTTCATACCGGCACTAACCGGGACGGGTCGCGGACTCGTGGCGATCCTGACGGCGATCGTCGCCACGATCACCGTTGCCGTCATGGATGTCCGGGTAAATGTCGGCTATTGACCGGACTCACACACGAGGGAGCAGACTTCGGATGGCCGGGATAAAGATCGAGAACCTGTTTTCGCCACCACGCACGGCCGACCGCGGAAACTTCGTCCGCCAAGTCGACCGCGCGGTCGCGGAGATCGGCGGCCAAACGATCTGGCATTCAACCGAATGGGTCCTCGAGATGCGTTTCAAGACGAACAGGAAGTTCGTCATCGGCTATACCTTTCCCTTGAACGATGCCGCGTCGGCGATGCTGGCCGAAGACAAGGTCGCCACCGCGTGCGTCTTGGCGGAATCCGGTGTCCCGTGCGTGCCACACGTCCTGATCCGGCCCGGCCCCGAGGGGCTGGAAAGGGTGTTCACCCGGTACGAACCGGGCCAGGAAGTCGAAGACTCCGTGCTCAAGCCGAACGACGGCTGCGGTGGTCACGACGTGTACCGGGTCCGGACCGCGGACGAACTCGAAGCCGCACTAGGCACGCTGTCCGGCAAGTACCGAGCTCTGGCACTTTCCCCGTACATCGCCATCCAAGACGAATACCGAACGGTGTTCCTCGACGGCGAGCTGCTGCTGGCCTATAGCAAAGAGCGCGCTTCCGATCACACCGGCAACGGATCCGGCACGCTCGAGTGGCGTCACAACCTAGGACTCGGGGCCGCGCCGAGGTTGTGCACGGGTAAACCTGAACTCGATCGACTCACCGACCTGGGCAGCCGGGCCATGAACGCGCTCGGTCTGCGGTTCGCGACCGTCGACATCGTCACCGACGGGGAACGCGACCTCGTGCTGGAAATCAACGGTGGCGTGGCCTTGGAACGGTTCAGCGCGGACAACGCGGCCTACTTCGCGCTCGCCGGTGACGTGTATCAGCAAGCCGTCATGGCCAGCTTCGTCCATTGAGGCGGGCGCGACACCACGTGGAGGTGACGCCCTCAGCCCAGCTCCTCCGGCAGCGGCAACGGCCGGTCCGGGTCCACTTCCACCCCGCCGGCCCTCAGCGTGTGGTCGAGCATCGCCCAGATCGTGCCCGTCAGCTGGTCCGTCAGCTGCGCCAAGCTCAGCGTGCCCGGGTGGTCGAGCCACCGGGTCGTCGCCGACTCGACGTAGCCGACCAGGCCGAACGCGATCGTGTCCGCCGGGGCCGGGTCGAGGCCGAACGCCGTCAGGTAGCCCGAGAACAGGCCGCTGAGGTGGCGGGCGATCGTGCCGCGGACGTCCGTCGTGCCCGGGCCGGTGCGCAGCAGGTAGCGGTGCAGGTGGACGTGTTCGGTGAGCCAGCGCAGGTGGGTCGAGATGACCGCCGAGATCATCTCGTTCGGCGAGCCCGACGGGTGCCACAGCGGGGCGAGCTCGGCCGTCACCAGCTCGGCTGCACGCTCGGCGATCGCGCGCTGGAGGTCGGCTGCGTCGGCGAAGTGGCGGTAGAGCCGGGTGCGGGCCACGCCGGCGCGCTCGGCGATCTGCTCCGTCGAGACCTCCGGGCCGTGCTCGGCGATGGCCGCCAGCGCCGCGTCGACGAACTCCGCGCGCCGCCGTTCCTGCTGGCCCGCCCAGCGCGCCGCCCGTCCGTCGACCTTGGTCACCCGGGAAGCCTACTCAAGTCCCGCGCGCCGGTGTACGCTCGCCGAAGTAACTAGTACATCGCGTACCCCCTACTTTCCGGAGGCCGCCATGGGCGTCGAGGCCCAGGACCGGGACGTCACCGCGGCTCGTCTGCTCAAGAGCTCCGCGAAGAACTCCTACGACCCCTACGTCGACATCGACTGGGCTGCGCCGCTCGCCGAGGGCAAGGCCTACATGCCGCTCGAGCGCGTCTCCCTCTACGGCACCGAGCTGTGGGCGAGGCTGACGCCGGAGCAGCGGATCGAGCTGTCCAAGCACGAGATCGCCAGCATCATGAGCGTCGGCCTGTGGTTCGAAATCGTCCTCATGCAGCTGCTCGCCCGGTACGTTTTCGACCTGGACGCGCGCAGCGAGCACGCGCAGTACGCGATGACCGAGATCGGCGACGAGACCCGGCACTCGGTGATGTTCGCCCGCACCGCCGAGCGGCTCGGCGTCCCGCGCTACGGCGTCCCGAAGGTGGTGCACCGCGCGGCCAAGGTGTTCGGCGCGACGGCGGCCGGCCCGTCGATGTTCGCCAGCGTGCTCGTCGCCGAGGAGACCACCGACCGGCTGCAGCGCTCGATGATGGACGACGACGGCATCCAGCCGCTGATCCGCTCGGTCAACCGCATCCACGTCGTCGAGGAGGCGCGGCACGTCCGCTTCGCCAAGGAAGAGGTGCTGCGGGAGACGCCGAAGCTGTCGAAGGCGAGCCTGCAGCGGCACCGGGTGCGGACCGCGCTCGTCGCGTTCGGCGTCATCGACAGCATGGTCGACCCGCGGATCTACCGCAGCGTCGGGATCGACCCGCGCGCGGGCCGGGCCGCCGCGCTCGCGAACCCGCACTTCCACGAAACGCGCCGCTGGATGGCCGAGAAGATCGTGCCGTTCCTGCGCGACGCGGGGCTGATCGGCGGCCGGTCGGAAGGCATCTGGCGGCGCGCGCATCTCGTTTGAGGCACTGACAGCGGAATTCCCTTCGCACCGATTGCCCGGTTCCGCCACGATGCCCGGGTGACCGCTGAGATCCCCGCCGCCCCGGCGCCGCTGCGGCGCTCGCCGTTCGCCCACCCCGTGTTCGCCGGCCTGATCGGGGTCATCGTCGGCGCGGTGCTGGTCGGCGTGCCGTGGCTGGCGCTGACCCTGCTCGGCGGGCCGAGCGGGCGCGCGCTGAGCGTGCCCTCGAGCCTGGGCGGGCTCGGCCGCACCCAGGACACGCTCGCGAAGTTCGACGTGGAGAAGAGCAAGGTCCAGGTCGCCCGCGTCGACAAAGCCGACCGGGAAACGGCCGCCCGGACGTCGGCGGCCTACGGCGGCGCGGGCGCGGTGGTGCAGCAGTACCAGGACGACCGGCTGGAACGCAGCTTCCAGCTGATCGCGGTGCGCGCGGGGTCGCCGGAACTGGTGGCGCCGTACGAGGACGCCGAGGAACTCGGCCTGGCCGCCCCGAGCACCGAACTGGTGCGCGTCGGCGCCGTGCAGTGCCTGGTCCACAACGACGCCGCGGCCGCGGGCTCGACGCCGGACCCCGACCGGTCGTTCGTCACCCACTGCCAGCGCAGCGGCCCGGACCTGACCGTCACGCTGCGCAGCATCTCGGCCGAGGGCAACCGCGACCCCCGCGAGCTGGCCGGGATCGTCGAAGAAGCCTGGAAGGAACTTTCGTGACGACCACCGTCCGGCCGGCCCGCGCCGGCGACGAAGCCGCGCTCGCCAAGATCGACGAGCGCACGTGGGACTCCACGGTGTCCCCCGCTCCCCCGCCGCCGCCCGGCACGCCGTTCTTCGACGAGGGCTCGCGGCCGGAGGACTTCCTCGTCGCCGAGCACGACGACGTCGTCGCCGGATACGTCCGGCTCGCCGAGGGGTTCGGCATCCCGGCCCACGCGCACGTGCTGGTGGTCGGCGGGCTCGCCGTCGACCCGGACCGCCAGGGCCTCGGCATCGCGGGACGGCTGGTGGACGCGGCCGCGGCGGAGGCGCGCCGGCGCGGGGCCCGCAAGCTGACGCTGCGCGTGCTGGGTCACAACGCCGCCGCCCGCCGGGTCTACGAGCGGTCCGGGTTCGTCGTGGAAGGCGTGCTGCGCGGGGAATTCCGCATCGACGGCACCGACGTCGACGACGTTCTCATGGCCCTTTCGCTCGCTTGACAGCTTCCCGGCGGCTTTGCCATCCTGGGTCCCGGGCCGAGAGGCGCTGCGACGGAACTCTTTCCGCCACGCTCGGCCCGCGACACGCATCCAAGGGCGCCTCCCGCGAGGGAGGTGCCTTTTTTGGTGTCACAGCCGTCCGTCGTCACCCCGGTGAGTCCTCCCGCGCGCTCCGCAACCAGCCTCAGGAAAGAGCTCGAGGAATGAGTGACAAACTCGCACGCCGCAACGGTCTCGACTTCGCCGTCGCCGACCTCTCCCTCGCCGAAACCGGCCGCACGCAGTTGCGCCTGGCCGAGCACGAGATGCCCGGCTTGATGGCGATCCGCCGCGAGTACGCCGCCAGCCAGCCGCTCAAGGGCGCGCGCGTCGCCGGGTCGCTGCACATGACGGTGCAGACCGCCGTGCTGATCGAGACACTGGTCGCGCTCGGCGCCGAGGTGCGCTGGGTGTCCTGCAACATCTTCTCCACCCAGGACGAGGCCGCCGCGGCCGTCGTCGTCGGCCCCGAGGGCACGGTCGACGCGCCGTCGGGCACCCCGGTGTTCGCGTGGAAGGGCGAGACGCTCGAAGAGTACTGGTGGTGCACCGACCAGCTCTTCGCCTTCGCCGGCGGGAAGGCCCCGAACATGATCCTCGACGACGGCGGCGACGCCACCCTGCTCGTGCACAAGGGCGTCGAGTTCGAAGCCGCGGGCGCCGTCCCGCAACCGTCCGAAGAGGACCCGGAGGAGTACCGGATCGTCCTGGAAACCCTCCGCGCGAGCCTGGCCGCCGACGGCGACCGCTTCACCCGGATGGCCAAGGAGATCCGCGGCGTCACCGAGGAGACGACCAACGGCGTCAAGCGGCTCTACAAGCTCGCCAAGGACGGCGAGCTGCTCTTCCCCGCGATGAACGTCAACGACTCCGTGACCAAGTCCAAGTTCGACAACAAGTACGGCATCCGGCACTCCCTTGTGGACGGTCTGAACCGGGCCACCGACGTGATGATCGGCGGCAAGCGCGTCGTCGTCTGCGGCTACGGCGACGTCGGCAAGGGCGCGGTCGAGGCGCTGCGCGGCCAGGGCGCCCGGGTCTCGGTCACCGAGATCGACCCGATCTGCGCGCTCCAGGCGTCGATGGACGGGCTCGACGTCGTCGAGCTCGACGACGTGGTCGCCACCGGGGACATCTTCATCACCACCACCGGCAACTTCGGCATCATCTCCGCGGACCAGATGAGCCGGATGAAGCACAACGCGATCGTCGCCAACGTCGGGCACTTCGACAACGAGATCGACATGGCCGGGCTGGCGAAGCTGCCGGGCATCGTCAAGAACGAGATCAAGCCACAGGTGCACGAGTGGACCTTCGCGGACGGCCACGCGATCATCGTGCTCTCCGAAGGCCGCCTGATGAACCTCGGCAACGCGACCGGCCACCCGTCGTTCGTGATGTCGAACTCGTTCACCAACCAGGCGATCGCGCAGATCGAGCTGTTCGCCAAGCCCGGCGAGTACACCACCGACGTCCACCGGCTGCCGAAGCACCTCGACGAGAAGGTGGCCCGCCTGCACCTCGACGCACTCGGTGTGAAACTCACCAAGCTCACGAAGGAGCAGGCGGAATACATCGGGGTCGACGTCGAAGGTCCGTACAAGCTCGATCACTACCGGTACTGATCCGAGATTGCTCCGTTTGACGCAGTTTGCCGAAGCGCGAAAGTGGCCATCCTCCCCGTGACAGCGCATCCGCCCGGCCGGCATGCCGGACGGAACCCATGCGAAGGAGTGTGTGTCAAAGTGATCGTTCTCGGTGTAATTCTCCTGATCATCGGGTTCATCGTGGGTATCCCGGTGCTTTACACCATCGGCATCATCCTCGCGGTGGCCGGCGTGGCACTGGCCATCCTGGGCGGCACCGGCCGCCGGATCGGTGGACGTGCGCACTGGTACTGATGAATGAACGGCCCGCGGCCTGGCGCGTCAGCAGCAATGCTGACCGCGCCAGGCCGTTCGGCCTTCTCACACCGCCACCACGGCGATCGCGAGCCCGACCGCCGGATCGGCCCACCACCAGCCGAACAGGGCGCTGAGCAGCAACCCCGCCAGCAGCACCGCGGAAAGGTAAGCGCAGAGCAAAGTCTGCCGCGAATCCGCGACCGCGCCGGCCGACCCCAGCTCCCGCTCGGCCCGGCGCTGCGCTGCGGACAGGGCGGGCATCGCGGCGAGCGAAACCGCCGCGAGCACGATTCCCGTGCGTGAGTTTCCGGGGCGGCACCGCCGAAGAATGTGCCGGCGGCCTCGACCATGACGTAACCCGCGGGCGCGAAAAACGACCGGGCGATCATTTCAGCGCCTGCCGTTCGCGCTTTTCCGGGTCCTCACCGGAAAACTGCCAGGAGACCGCGGCCGCGGAGGCGACTTCGATCAAGGAATCGAGCCCGAAGCCGATCAAAGCGCCCGAGGAAGCCGCGCTCCCGGCGGTCGAAGCGACGACCGCCTCGACGATGTTGTAGGTGATGGCCGCCGCCACGAGCCACCGGACCCGGCGCACCAGCACCGCCCGGCGGTCCGGCGCCACCGCGAGCGGCGCGCAGCACCCGCCGGCGCACGTCATGCCGGCTCGCCTTCGTCCCGCGGAGACGTTCGACCGGCTCAGCCCAAGTTCGGCCGCCAGCCGGCCCGGGTAGGCAGGACCGTCGAGCAGCGCCGCCAGGATCCGGCAGCGGGTCGGGTCGGACAGCGCGCGCCCGATCCGGGCGAGTGCCGCTTCCCGCGTCTCAAAATAAGGGGGTCCTCCGGCTCCGAGGGGGAGGGAGAGCCGAAGGACCCCGTTAGTGTTAGCACATCGCCAAGCCCGTGTACACAGCTGCATACACGATCGTGTTACCGCTTTGACACTGTCCTAACGCCACGAAGGCCTCCCCGGCCGGTGCGTGGCACCCGGCGGGAAGGCCTTCGCGGATCCTGGCGGGAGGCTCAGGAAGCTCGGCGCAGCAACGACTTCTCCGGCGCGGCGGCGCAGGCGCAGCCGCCGGGGGCCGGGCAGTCGACGATCAGCGCGTGCCGCACCCGATCGGGGTCCGCGCACGCGGTGTCGGTGCACTCGGCGAACCCGCGTTCCGGGTGCACCACCAGCGTGCCGTGGCAGTGGTCGATCCGGGCCTCACACGAAGCACACTCCATGAGTCCTTGGTACCACCGGGAAGCGGGCGGGCCCGGGACCGGGACGGCGTGTCGGCGCGACCACCCGTCCGGGGCTCACGCGGACTTCGGCGCCCGCTTCCGCGCGGCCGGCTTCTTCTTCGCCGCCGGCTTCGCGTCCTCATCGGACGCCTCCGAAGTGGACGCCTCCGAAGTGGACGTGTCCGAAGCGGACTCGCGCGACTTCTTCGCCGCGTCGACGCTGGCCTGCAGCGCCGCCATCAGGTCGACGACGTCCGCCTTCGCGGTGACCGCGGCGGGCTTGGTCGTCTCCTCCCCCGCGACCTTGGCCTCGATCATCTCCTCGAGGGCCTCGCGGTAGTGGTCGTGGTACTTCTCCGGCTCGAACACCGGCTCGGCCAGCGAGTCGATCAGCGAGCCGGCCATGGACAGCTCCTGCGGGCGGATCTGCGGCGGGTCGTCGCGCAGGAACGGGAAGTCGGGTTCGCGGACCTCGTCCGGCCACAGCATCGTCGTCATCACCAGCACGTCGGCGTGCACCCGCAGCACCGCCATGCTCTCCCGCTGCCGGACCGCGACCTTCGCGACGGCCACCTGGCTCGACTTGTGCAGCGCGTCCCGCAGCACGACGTACGGCTTCACCGCGTTCTTCTGCGGCTCCAGGTAGTAGGTCCGGTCGTACTGGATCGGGTCGATCGACTCCAGCGGCACGAACTCCAGGACGTCGATCGTGCGCTGCGAGGACAGCGGCAGCTCGGCCATCTCGGCGTCGGTGATCACGACCATCTCGCCGTCGGGCAGCTCGTAGCCCTTGGCGATCTCCGGGTACGGGACCTCGGCGCCGTCGATCGTGCAGAACCGCTTGTACTGGATGCGGCCGCCGTCGGCCTCGTGCACCTGGCGAAGCGAGACGTTCTTGTTCTCGGTGGCCGCGTACAGCTGGATCGGGATGCTGACCAGCCCGAACGACACCGAGCCCTTCCACATCGCCCGCATGCCACGTACCTCCGAGATCGTCTTCACGCTCGGTAGTTACCGTAGCCCGAATCGTCCCCCGGCGACAGTGCGACCTAGACCTCTGCCAGGTACTTCTCCCAGAGTGCGGGGTCCATGAACCAGTTCTGGAAGTCCGTGGGATCGGTGAACCCGTTGGCGAACCTGCGGGCCACGGCCGGATTCTGCCCCGCGACGCCGAGGATCTGGAGCACGTGCGGGGGCGGCGGAAGCAGCAGCGCGTTGGTCCATTCGGTGACGTGCCGGGCGTACTCCCAGTAGCGCTCGAACGTGGCGTCCATCCACTCCGCGTCGAACGGCCGGTCGCCGTGCTCGAGGATCGCGGTCAGGTAGGTCGCCGCGCAGTGGCTCGCGTTGTTCGAGCCCTGCCCGGTGATCGGATCGTTCGCCACGACGACGTCGGCCATGCCCAGCACCCGCGCCCCGCCCGGCAGGGTGCCGACCGGGTTGCGCACGACGGGCGTGTACCCGCCGGCCAGCGCCGCCTTGCCGTCGGTGAGTTCGGCGTCGCGGCAGCGCTCGTACTCCCACGGCACGAACTGCCGCATCAGGTCGAGCAGCCGCGTGAAGTGCTCGGCCGGTGCCGGGTGGTCGCCGAAGCAGTCCAACGGCCCGCCCGGGACGCCCTCGAAGAAGAGGATGTCGCAGTTCCCGCTCAGCGTGTACGCCGGGATCATGAACAGCTCGCCGACGCCGGGCACGATGTTGAACCGCACGGCCTGCTTGTCCGGGTGCTCCGGCCGCGGCCGCACGCCGTGGGCGTAGACCAGCGAGAGCGCGCGCATCGGCTTCGTGTACGGCGACCGCTCGGGCACGCGGTCGAACAGCTGGACCAGCTCGCCCTTGCCGGCCGAGACGATCACCAGGTCGTAGAGCCGGGACAGCGCGTCCAGTTCGGACGTCATCACGCCGTGGATGACGAGCTTGCCGCCGCGGTCCTCGAACAGCTCCAGCCAGCCCGCCATCTTCACGCGCTGGTCGACCGACTGCGCGTAGTGGTCGAGCTCGGCGAACCAGTCGAGCGCGCGGCCGCCGTCCGGCGCCGCCACCGACACGCCGAGACCCTCGACGCGGACGGTCTCGTCCTCCCACTGGTTCAGCCCGAGGTCCCGCTCGTGCTGCAGCGCGTCGTTGAACATGCACTGCGTCGACATCACCCGCCCGGCCCGGATCTCCTCCGGCGTCCGCGCGGACATCACCGTGACGTCGTAGTCCTTCGCCAGCAGCCCGAGGGCCAGCTGCAGCCCGGACTGGCCGGCGCCCACGATCAGGACTCTGCGCATGAAGCTCTTCTCTCCTCGTTCAGGCCTGCGGGACGCTGCCGGCCAGCTCGCGCGGGCCGGACAGCACGGCGAGGGACAGCGTGTGGCCGACCAGCTCGGTCAGGGTGGCGATGGTCGAAGCCCGGTCGCGGGCGTCGCAGGTGACCAGCGGGACGCTCGGGTCGAGGGCGAGCGCGTCCCGCACCTCGTCGAGGTCGTGCACCGGCATGCCCTCGAACTGGTTGACCGCGACCACGAACGGCAGCTCCGAGTCGTTCTCGAAGTAGTTGATCGCCGCGAACGACTCGTCGATCCGGCTGGTGTCGACGAGCACGACCGCGCCGAGCGCGCCGCGGCTCAGGTCGTCCCAGAGGAACCAGAACCGCGCCTGCCCCGGGGTGCCGAACAGGTACAGCAGCAGGTCCGGGCGCAGCGTGATCCGCCCGAAGTCCATCGCGACGGTCGTCGTCGACTTGCCGCCGGGCGGGATGTCGTCGACGCCTTCGCCGGCCTCGGTCATCCACGCCTCGTTGCTCATCGGCGGCACTTCCGACACCGCGCCGACGAACGTGGTCTTGCCGACACCGAAGCCCCCGGCGACGACGATCTTCGCGGAGATCGTCAGCAGATCGCCCTCAGGCGGGGAGCCGCTTGAGCCCATCAAGGATCCTCTCGAGCACGTTGGTGTCGTGGTGGTAGGCGTGCGCGGTGGGGTGGACGAACACCGCGCCCTGGGAGGCGAGGTCGCCGATCAGCACCCGCACCACGCCCAGCGGCAGGTCCAGCCCGACCGACAGCTCGGCGATCGAGGACCGCACGCGGGCGCGTTCGTAGAGCGAGCGCGACTCGGGCATCAGCGTGTCGCTCAGCGCCGGGTCGTACTGCGGGACCGAAACCAGCGTCTCCACCAGCAATTGGTGGCGGGTGCTGGTGCGGCCGCCGGTGAGCGCGTACGCCCGGATCCGGCGGCTGCGCCGCGGCAAGGCGGTGTCCTTCTCGGACACGGGGATCACATCCTCGGGCACGCCCATCACACCCGCGGCCGGCGCGCGGTGAGCACCTGGCGCAGTTCGGCGCGCACCTCGGGGGTGAGCGCGTGGCCGGCGTTGGTGATGAACTGGGTCATCTCGTAGGCGACCACCTTCATGTCCGCGTCGCCCGTGGTCAGCACCGCGAGCCCGGCACCGGAGCCGATGCCCATGAAGAGGAAGTAGCCGTGGGTGAGCCGGATGATGATCTGCTCGCAGGCGCCCTTCCCGAACAGCGCGGCGCTGTTGCCGGCCAGCGAGAGCAGGCCGCTGGCGATCGCGGCCAGCTGCTCGGCCTCGGCTTCGCCGACCGAGTCCGACGCGGTGAGCGGGAAGCCGTCGACGCTCATGATCAGCGCGTGGCTGACGCCGTGCACCTTGCGGACGAAGTCGTCGAGCAGCCAGGCGAAGTTCGCCGGTGCCGGGTGGGGGGCGCTCACGAGGCGGTTCCTCCGGGCGTTTCGTCCTGCTGGTGGTTTTCGGCGCGCGCGGCCCGCTCGCCGTCGGCGAAGGCGCCGAGGTCGGCGAGCAGCTGCTCGTGCCCGTTCGCCGCCGGTTCCGCGGCCGGGGGCGGCGGTGGCGGTTCGGGCGCGGCACCGCGGATGCTGCCGGGCACGCGCCGCGGCAGGCCGTTGGCGGTCGTGCCGCCGGTGGCCCGCTCGACCGGCCGCGGCCGGGGCGTGAGCTTGCGCGGCACCGGCGCGGGCTCCTCCCCCGGGAAGGCACCCGGGCGGCGGCGCGGCAGCCCGCCGGCCGCGACCGGCTCGCCGCCGGTCTTCGCCGGTTCGATCGTGACGGTCCGGGCGCCCGACCAGGCGTTGTCGGCGAGTTCGGTGACCACGCCGGTGGGCAGCAGCACGGTCGCGACCGTGCCGTGCGGGCTGCGCCGGTCCAGGCGGACGCTGACGTCGTGCCGCGCGGCGAGGCGGGCGACGACGGCGAGGCCCATGTGCCGCGCCGAGGCGTCGTCGAGGTCGCCGCCCGCGGCCAGCCGCCGGTTGAGGCCGTCGACGCGGTCGGCGGGGATGCCGATGCCCTCGTCCTCGATCCGGACGAGCACGCTGCCCTGCTCGGTCAGGTGCGCGCTGACGTGCACCGGCGAGCTGGGCGAAGACTGGTTGGCGGCGTTGTCGAGCAGCTCGGCGAGCACCCGGCCCAGGTCTTCGGCGGCGAAGCCGACGACCCCGAGGTTCACCACGCGGCCGATGGTGATCCGGGCGTAGTGGTCGATCGAGGACATCGCGGCGCGCACGAGGTCGAGCACCGAGGTCGCGCGGGCGGCGTCGTCGGCGGTGTCCTGCCCGGCCAGCACGCGCAGGTTCTCGGCGTTGCGCCGCAACCGCGTGGCGAGGTGGTCGAGCTGGTAGAGCTCGGCGAGGCGGTGGTGGTCCTCCTCCCCCGCTTCGAGTTCTTCGAGCCGCGCGAGGAGCTGGTCGAGCAGGTTGAGGTCACGCAGCGCGACACTGGCGCAGATCTCGGCCAGCACGCCCTCGTTCCGCGTGTCCTCGGGGGTGATCACCTCGGGCCGCGACAGCTCCGCGATGGCCGGCCCGGCCGCGGGCTCGTACCCGGGGTGCTTCGGCGGTGCGGTGAGGTACTGCGCGGCAGCGACCCGCGAACGGTCCAGCAGGACGCGTGATCGATCCAGGAGTTCCCGGGCCCGGCTCGCCATGTGGTCCCACTTCTTCCTTGCTCAGGTTCGGCAACGACAGCATCGCGCCGACCCCCGGGCGGCGATGCCGGACATGCAAGCAGAAAGGTTCGTCGGATGTCCACAGCGGGTCCCCGTCCGATCGCGGGGGGTGATCGGTTTTCGGCGCCGTCGCTGCTGGTGAGCGCAGCGGACTAGGCCATTCGGTTCATTTTTGCATCTTGCACCTGGCAACAGAGCGCACACGACGCCCGATACCGCAGGCACCGGGGCTCCTACCGCGAAATCCCAGGTCGCGCCCGATTAGTCCGAAAATTGCGGGCCACGCACTTTTTTGCGGGGCACGCAAGTTTTTCGCTACACTCCGTTCATGCCGTCGGACCCACCACCCCAGCTGACCCTGCGCGAGCGCAAGAAGCGCGAAGCACGCAAGGCACTCGCCCAAGCCGCGCTGCGGCTGACGCTGGACCGCGGCTTGGAGAACGTGAAGGTAGAGGACATCGCCACCGAGGTCGGCGTGTCACCCCGCACATTCAACAACTACTTCTCCAGCAAGGAGCAGGCGGTCTGCTCGGTCGTCGTCGACCGGCACGAGGGGATGCGCGAGGCCCTGCTCGCGCGGCCGGACGGCGAGCCGCTCTGGGATTCGGTCAAGTACGCGGTGCTCGAGCAATATTCG
This sequence comes from Amycolatopsis sp. NPDC049159, assembly GCF_040648295.1. Lineage (NCBI taxonomy): Bacteria > Bacillati > Actinomycetota > Actinomycetes > Pseudonocardiales > Pseudonocardiaceae > Amycolatopsis > Amycolatopsis sp. NPDC049159. The sequence goes on along the minus strand of NZ_JBEZDL010000023.1, from coordinate 26,372 downwards.
CGTGAGGGCGAGCCCGATCGCGCGTATGTTGCGCGTATCCGTGAGCTGATGGGACGGCTCATGCTGCGTGGCGAGTTCCTCAACGCCCACGCGGCCGTCGAGCGCGTCCTGGCCGAAACGATCGCGAAACGGGTGGGCGGTGTGGACCACCTGTTGTGCCGGCTGATGGCGGCCTCGGTGGAAAGCGCTGTCCGCGTCGCCTTCACCAACTGGTTCACCACCGAAGGCGAACCGTTCCTGCCGATCCTGGAACGGCTGCTCGACGAGCTTTCCGCGGGGATGCCCACCCTGACCGCCGGCACCGCTGCTCCGCAACCCGAACCGACCACCACCGCACTGGGGGAATCGTTGTGCTAGTCAAGCTCCTGCGCAGTCACCTGCGCCCGTACCGGAGCACCTTGTGGGTGATCGTGCTGCTGCAGCTCGTGCAGACGATCGCCATGCTCTACCTGCCGACGCTGAACGCCGACATCGTCGACAACGGCCTCATCAAGGGCGACATGGACTACATCCTGCGCGTCGGCGCGATGATGCTCGTCATCACGCTCGCGCAGATCGCCGGCTCGATCGGGGCGGTGTACTTCGGCGCCCGCACCGCGATGGCGGTCGGCCGCGACATCCGCTCCGGCGTCTTCCACCGGGTGCAGGACTTCTCGGCCCGCGAAGTCGGCCAGTTCGGCACGCCGTCGCTGATCACCCGCACCACCAACGACGTCCAGCAGATCCAGATGCTGGTGCTGATGACGCTCACCCTCATGGTGTCGGCGCCGATCATGTGCGTCGGCGGGATCATCCTCGCGCTGAACCTCGACGTCCCGCTCTCGTCGCTGCTGCTGGTCATCGTGCCGGTGCTGGCCGTCGCGGTCGGCACGATCATCGCCAAGATGCGCCCGGCGTTCCGGCTGATGCAGGAGCGCATCGACCGGATCAACCAGATCCTGCGCGAGCAGATCATGGGCATCCGCGTGATCCGCGCGTTCGTCCGGGACTCCCACGAGCGGGAGCGCTTCGACGTCGCCAACGACCAGCTGCTCACCGTGTCGCTGCGGGTCGGCAAGCTGATGGCGCTGATGTTCCCGATCGTCATGCTGGTGATGAACGCCTCCAGCGTCGCCGTGCTGTGGTTCGGCGGGCAGCGGATCGACTCCGGCAGCATGCAGATCGGCGCGATGACCGCGTTCCTGTCCTACCTGCTGCAGATCCTGATGGCCGTCATGATGGCCACGTTCATGTTCATGATGGTGCCGCGCGCCGAGGTCAGCGCCGAGCGGATCAGCGAGGTGCTCGACACCGAGTCGAGCGTCCGCCCGCCGGTGTCGCCGATCCGGCCCGGCGCGGTGCACGGGCACCTCGAGCTCGCGAACGTCGAATTCCGCTACCCCGGCGCGGAAAAGCCGGTGCTGTGCGACATCTCGCTGATCGGGCGGCCGGGTGAGACCACCGCGGTGATCGGCTCGACGGGGACCGGCAAGACCACGCTGCTCAACCTGATCCCGCGCCTGATGGACGCCACCCGCGGCACGGTGAAGGTGGACGGCGTCGACGTCCGCGACCTCGACCCGGCGGTGCTCGCCCGCGCGGTCGGGCTGGTGCCGCAGAAGCCGTACCTGTTCGCCGGCACGGTGGCGAGCAACCTGCGCTACGGCAACCCGGACGCGACCGACGAAGAGCTGTGGCACGCGCTGGAAGTGGCGCAGGGCAAGGACTTCGTCGAAGCGATGGAGGAGGGGCTCGAAGCGCCGATCGCCCAGGGCGGCACGAACGTCTCGGGCGGTCAGCGCCAGCGGCTCGCGATCGCGCGGATGCTGGTGCACAAGCCGGAGATCTACCTGTTCGACGACTCGTTCTCCGCGCTCGACTACGCGACCGACGCGGCCCTGCGCCGCGCGCTGGTGTCGGAAACGGCCGAGGCGACCGTCGTCATCGTGGCGCAGCGGGTCAGCACGATCCGCAACGCCGACCGGATCATCGTCCTCGACGAAGGCCGCGTCGTCGGCACCGGCACCCACCACGAACTCATGGACGGCAACGAAACCTACCGGGAGATCGTGCTGTCCCAGCTCACCGAACAGGAGGCGGCGTGAGCACCACGGAATCGCCCAAAGCCGCCGTGACCGAGGCCGGGGAACGGCCGACCGCCGAGCGGCACAAGAACACCGGTGCCGCGACGGTCGGGCCCGGCCGCTGGATGGCCGGCGGCGCGCCGCCGGAGAAGGCGCTCGACTTCAAGGGTTCGCTGAAGCGGCTGCTGCGGCTGCTGCGCCCGCAGCGGGCCGCGCTCATCGGCGTGCTCGTGCTCGGCGCGGCCAGCGTCACGCTCACCGTGATCGGGCCGAAGATCCTCGGCCAGGCCACCGACGCGATCCTGGCCGGCGTGCTCGGCAAGCAGGTGCCGCCCGGCGTCACCAAGGAGCAGGTCGTCGCCGGGCTGCGCGCCCGCGGCGACGGCACGCTCGCCGACATCTACAGCCGCGTCGACCTGGTGCCCGGCGTCGGCATCGACTTCGACAAGGTCGGGCAGATCCTGCTCACCGTGCTGGCGCTGTTCGTGATCTCGTCGTTCTTCGGGCTGATCCAGGCCCGGCTGACCACGACGCTGGTGCAGCAGGCGGTGTACCGGCTGCGCGAAGAGGTCGAGGCCAAGTTCTCGCGGCTGCCGCTGAAGTACTTCGACCGCCAGCCGCGCGGCGAGGTGCTTTCCCGCGTCACCAACGACATCGACAACCTGGCGATGTCGCTGCAGCAGACGCTGTCGCAGATCGTCTCGTCGCTGCTGACGGTGGTCGGCGTGCTGATCATGATGTTCCTGATCTCGCCGCTGCTGGCGCTGATCGCGCTGCTCACCGTGCCGCTGTCGGCGGTCGTGGCGGCGAAGATCGGGAAGCGGGCGCAGCCGAACTTCATCAAGCAGTGGTCGACGACCGGGAAGCTCAACGCGCACGTCGAGGAGATGTACACCGGGCACTCGCTGGTCAAGGTGTTCGGCCGCCGCGACGAGGCTGCCGCGGTCTTCGACAAGCAGAACGAAACGCTGTACGAGGCGAGCTTCCGGGCGCAGTTCATCTCCGGCATGATCCAGCCGGCGATGATGTTCATCGGCAACCTGAGCTACGTGCTGGTGGCGGTGATCGGCGCGCTGCGCGTCGCGTCGGGCAGCCTGACGCTCGGCGAGGTGCAGGCGTTCATCCAGTACTCGCGCCAGTTCAGCCAGCCGGTGACGCAGATCGCGAGCATGGCGAACCTGCTGCAGTCCGGCGTCGCCTCGGCCGAGCGGGTGTTCGCGCTGCTCGACGCCGAGGAGCAGGCCCCGGAGCCCGCTTCGCCGGAGCGGCCCGCCGAGATCCGCGGGCGCGTCGAGTTCCAGGACGTCTCGTTCCGCTACCTGCCGGAGAAGCCGCTGATCGACGACCTGTCGCTGACGGTCGAACCCGGCCAGACGGTCGCGATCGTCGGCCCGACCGGCGCGGGCAAGACGACGCTGGTCAACCTGCTCATGCGCTTCTACGAGCTGGACGGCGGGCGGATCACGCTCGACGGCGTCGACATCGCGAAGATGAACCGCGAGGAACTGCGCGACCAGACCGGCATGGTGCTGCAGGACGCGTGGCTGTTCGGCGGCACGATCGCGGAGAACATCGCCTACGGCGCGGACGACCCGAGCCACGAGGAGATCGTCGAAGCCGCGAAGGCGACGCACGTGGACCGCTTCGTCCGCACGCTGCCGGACGGGTACGAGACGGTGCTCGACGACGAAGGCGGCACGGTCAGCGCGGGCGAGAAGCAGCTGATCACGGTCGCACGGGCGTTCCTGGCCAAGCCGGTGATCCTGATCCTCGACGAAGCGACCAGCTCGGTCGACACCCGCACCGAGGTGCTGATCCAGCGGGCGATGAACTCGTTGCGGAGCGGCCGGACGAGCTTCGTGATCGCGCACCGGTTGTCGACGATCCGCGACGCCGACGTGATCCTGGTGATGGAGCACGGCCGGATCGTGGAGCAGGGCGACCACGAGACGCTGCTGCACAGCGGCGGCGCGTACGCGCGGCTGTACGCGGCCCAGTTCGCCGAAGCGATGGCCGAGACGGACTGAGACCGGGTTTTCGGAAGCCCTTCGCCCTCGGCGCGGGGCCTCCGCGGCTTTCCGCGGTCACCCGCGCTGGAAGCGCGGCCCGGCCGGGCGGCCTGCACTGTCATGAACGACCCTTTCACCTCGCCAGACGCGGTGAAAGGGTCGTTCATGACGTCCGCTCCCGGGAATCGTGGTCCGGCGTCGTGAACGAGTCGGCCATCCCAGGGCGGCCGGACGACGCTCACCGCGCCCGGTACCCTGGAAGCTCTTGCAGCGGAAGGGGTACCGGGGCGGCCATGGCCGACAGACTCGAGGAATACCGCGGCAAACGCGGCAAGGACCGCACCCCCGAACCCTGGCCGGACGGGCCGCCGGAGCCCGGGGGCGACGACCTCTTCGTCATCCAGGAGCACCACGCCACCCGGCTGCACTGGGACTTCCGGCTGGAGCGCGACGGCGTGCTCGTCTCCTGGGCCGTTCCGAAGGGCCTGCCGCTCTCCCCCGGCGTCTCGCGGCTCGCCGTGCACACCGAAGACCACCCCATGGAGTACCTCACCTTCGCGGGCGAGATCCCCGCCGGCGAGTACGGCGGCGGCCGGATGACCGTGTGGGACACCGGGAAGTACGAAACCCTGCACTGGAACGACCACAAGGTCGAGGTCGTCTTCCACGGCGCACGCGCGCGCGGCAAGTACCTGTTCCTCAACCGGCACGACGAGGACGACCGCGACTGGACGCTGCGGCGCCTCGACCCCGCCGAGCCCGGCCACGAAGACGCGCCCGAGTTCCTCGAGCCGATGACGGCGGTCCCCGGCGACCTGCCCGCGGACGACGACGAGTGGGCGTACGAATTCGCCTGGGGCGGCCTGCGGACGATGCTGCTGGTCAGCGGCGGCCGCGTCACCGCGCACGACGAAACCGGCGCCGACGTCACCGGGCGGTATCCCGAGCTGCACAAGCTCGGCGAGGAGTTCGGGTCGACGGAAGTGCTGCTGGACGGCGAAGTCGTCGTGGTCAAGGACGGCAAGCCGCACCCGGACGGGCTCGAAGAACGGCGCAAGGCCGACGGCGCCGCCGCCAAGCGGCTCAAGGCCCACTGCCCCGTCTTCTACTTCGCGGCCGACGTCCTGCACCTCGACGGCAAGCCGACCCTGGACCTGCCCTATACGAAACGCCGGGAACTCCTCGACGGGTTCGCCGTCGAAGACCGGCACTGGCAGGTGCCCCGCTACTTCGCCGGCGGCGGCGAGGCCGTGACCGGCGCGAGCCGGCAGCACGGCCTCCCCGGCGTCGTCGCGAAACGGGCCGACAGCCCCTACCGCCCCGGTGACGGCTCGGGCGACTGGCTGCTGATCAAGAACTGACGCGGCGGGCCGGCGCCAGTCCCGCGACGACGACCACGGCGCCGGCCACGACGTTGCCCACCAGGGCGCCGGTCGACGGCGGGGTTTCGCCGCCGTGGCAGAGCAGCCACGGCGAGACGGCGGCCCACGCGCCGAGGACCGGGACGACCCAGCCGATCAGGGCGAGCCGCCGGGTGGCCGTGCGGGCGATCGCCAGCGCGATCAGGACCAGGCCGACCAGGGTGTCGCTCAGCGCGAGCACGCCCGCGCCGCCGAAGCCGGCGATCCACGGGGCCAGCACCAGGTAGAGCCCGGCCAGCAGGACGAAGCCCGCCGCCGCGCCGATCAGCGCCGTGCGCGAGCGGGGAGCCGGGGTGCTGTGCGAAGTCATCTCCTCACCTCCACCCGCTCGGGTACCCGGCCGTCGCAGCCGGTAACCGGGGCCTGCCCGCCGCCCTCGGAACGGACAGGCCCCCGGACGTCAGCAGCCGCAGGTGTAGTACGTGATGTCCCAGTGGTTTCCTTCGTCGCAGTAGAGGTTGCCGGAGCCGGCCTTCCACTGCGGGTAGCCGTCGCCGCGCAGCCCGATGTAGCCGAAGCTGTTCTTGATGTAGGCGTCGATGCAGCTGTTGTGCGCGATGTCGACCTTGTAGCCGTTGTAGTGGCTGTAGGTACCCGACGCGTGGCCGACCTCGGTGCCGCCGGTGATGTTGATCGCGCAGCCGCTCGCCCGCTTCAGCGTGATCACGCCGCTGACCGTGCTCTGGTTGATCTGCTCGTACGACGTGCAGGTCGAGTTCGACCGCGTCGTGCAGCCCCCGCTGGACGAGTGCGTCACCCCGGCCGCGGACAGCTGCGACGCGGCCGCCGACTGGCTGAGCTTGGTCACCTCGACGCTCGCGGACGCGGTGCCGATGGTCGCGAACACGACCGTCGCCGCCGAAGCGACCAGCCCCAGTGCCGCCCGCGCCAGAATCCGTTGTCCCGGCATGCCGTTGCCTCCTCGATCCGACGATCCGTCGGCGGCAGCCAAATCGGGAGGCCCATAACTTCGCCAAACACCCGCCCGCGGGCGGGGCCGGTGCGGGCGTCAGGTCCTGATCTTCGTCAAGAGTTCACGGCTGCGGTCGCGGGCCGGGGATTCACCGCTCACGCTGGTCAGCTCCCCCAGCGCACGCAGCTCCCAGAGCGGGAACCCCAGCTCGCGGAACAGCCCGGCCGACCCGCGCAGGCACCGCGCCGCCTCGGCCGCGGCGTCTTCGGCCGCGTGCGTCCGGCCCAGGCTGAGCAGGGCGTACCCGGCGCCGCGGCGGTCACGCAGCTCCCGGAAGACGGCCATGGCGGCCAGCAGGTGCCGCCGCGCCCCCACCGGATCCCCCGCCCGGCGGCGGGCCTCGCCCAGGCTGCGGTGGGTGTAGGCGGCGGCGTGCCGGTGCCCGATCTGGTCGAACAGCGCCAGCGACCGCGTGAGGCACCGCTGCCCGTCGGCGAACTCCCCGGCGTCGGTGTGCAGGTCGCCGAGGCTGCGCAGGACGTGCGCCTCCCAGTGCCGCTCCCGCGTCCGGACGGCGCCGCCGAGCGCCCCGGTGAGCAGGTCGGCCGCCTGGTCGTGCCCACCGTGGCGGCGCAGGACGTCGGCGTAGCGCTTCGCGGCCTGGTCGTGCCAGCGGCTGTCGTCGCACTGGCGGGCCAGCAGCATGCTCACTTCGAAGCTCTCGACCGCGCCCCGCACGTCCCCGACGTCTTCGGCGAGCGACCCGAGCTGCGCCGCGGCGGCCGCCTGCCCGCGCCGGTCCCCGCAGTCCCGGAGCAGGGCGAGGGCTTCCCGCAACTCCGCTTCGGCGGCCCGCGGATCACCCCCGTCGAGGTGGACGTCGGCGAGCGCGGCCAGCGCGGTGCCGGTGCCGCGAGGGTCCTCCAGGGCCCGGTAGCGGTGCTCGGCCATGGCGAAGTAGTTCCGCGCCTGGCGGGCGTGGCCGTGCTGCCAGTGCACGGCCCCGAGGTTGTAGAGCTTCTCGGCTTCGGCCCGCGGATCCCGCCGCCGCCGGGCGGCGGCGAGCCCGAGCACGGTGACGGCCCGGGCGGCGCGGCCGAGCCACGGGGTGCCGGCGAGGGCGGTGCAGGCGTCGGCGAGCCGCTCGGTCAGGTCGTGCCAGCCGTGGGCGCCGGCGAGCCGGACGGCGGCCGCGAGGTGACTGGTTTCGGCGGCCGCCCAGGCCGCGGGATCGGCGGCGACCCGGCGCAGGACCGCGGGATCCGGCTTCGCCCCCGCCGCCGATGGCCGGCGCGCCGGACGTCCCAGCGCGTGCTCCGCCAGCGCCAGCGCGGTCTCGCACGCGCGGCGCAGGGCGGCCGGGTCGACCTCACCCGGCGGGCCCTCTGCCAGCACCAGCCGCACGAACGGCGGGATCGTCCCGGCCGCGTCCAGCAGGTGCGCCGCGGTCAGCTCGTCGAGGCGGTCGCGGGCTTCCGGTGTCGGGCGGTCGAGCAGGGCCGCCGCGGACCAATCCGGGACGGCGCCCTCGAACGCGGTCAGCAGCCTCAGCAAAGCGACGTCACCGGCGGGCCGCTCGCGCAGCGCCGATGTCACCGCAGCCCGGACGCTCAGGTCGCCCGCGGTCAGCTCGTCGAGGCGGCGCCGGTCGTCGGCGAGGCGGGCCGCGAGTTCGGCGATCGGCAGGTTCGGCCGGGCCGCCAGGCGCACCCCGGCGATCCGGACAGCCAGGGCAAGGCGGCCACACCGGGCGAGAAGTCGTTGCGCCGCTTCGGGTTCCGCGCGCAGCCGGGACTCCCCCGCGATCGCGGCCAGCAGCGCGTGAGCGTCCTCAGTGGACAGATCAGGCACCGGAACCGCGTGCGCGCCGCAGAGGCCGGGCAGCTCGCGGCGGGTCGTGACCAGCGTGGCGCAGCCCGGGCCGCTCGGCAGCAGGGCTCGCACCTGGGCCTCGGACGCGGCGTCTTCCAGCAGCACCAGCAGCCGCCGGTCGGCGGTGTAGCCGCGCCAGAGTCCCGGTAATCCCGTGCGGTCGGCCAGTTCCGACGGGGTCGCGCCGAGCAGGCGCAGGAAGCCGGAAAGCACCGCCGCGGGTTCGGCGGGGGTGCCGTCGGACCCGCGCAGGGACGCGGCCAGCTGGCCGTCGGGGAACCGGCGGCGGACCCGCCACGCGGCCTGGACCGCGAGCGCGGACTTGCCGGCCCCGGCGGCGCCGTGCAGCACGACCGGCGCCGGACCCCGCACCGCGCGCGTGACGTCGGCGAGTTCGGCCGCGCGGCCGGTGAAGTCGGGCACCGCGGGCGGGAGCTGGGCGGGCGGGCCCGGCGTCGTCCACTCGGTGCCGGCGATCCGGCGGTACACCGCGACGAGGTCCGCGCCCGGCCACACGCCCGCCTCTTCCCAGAGCGCCCGGCGCGTCCGGCGGAGCACCTCCAGGGCCGATTCGCGGCGCCCGACCGTGCCGAGCGCGGACGCGAGCCGGGCGGCGAAGCGCTCGTCGGCGGGCCGGGCCGCGACCACCGGGCCGAGCCGCTCGACCACCGACCGGCCGTCGCCGTCGGCGAGTTCCAGCTCGACCAGCTGCAGCAACGCCGCCGAGCGCCGGTCCTCCAGCCACAGCTTGTGCGCCTCCAGCAGCGGTCCGCCGGCGACGTCGGCGAACGCGTCGCCGCGCCAGCAGGCCAGGGCCCGCTCGAGGCCGCGGCGGCGCTGGGCGCGGTCGTCGGCACCCGCCGACAGCCACGTCAGGAACTCGTCCGCGTCCAGCTCCCCCGGCTCGACGCTCAGCGCGTACCCGCGCGGCCCGGACCGCAGCCGCTGCCCGGCCTCGGCGGCGCCGAGGCCGGGTGAGAGCGTCTTGCGCAGCTTGGACACGGTGACCTGCACGATCGCCGCGGCGCTCGACGGCGCGCCGTCCGGCCACAGCTCGTCGACCAGCGTGTCGCGGCCGACGAACTGTCCGGCGCGCGCGAGCAGCACGGCGAGCAGCCGCCGCGGCTGGGCCGCCGAGGGCAGCGGGACGGAGGCCGTCATCGGGCCGAGCACCTGGAACCGCACGGCTACAACACCCCACCCGCGAGATCACCTGATCGAGCGAGCTGAATCTAGCCGCCGGGCGCGCGGTGCGTCCCCCGATCACCCGGATGGCCGACGACGTCGGTCAGGTGTGCGCGAGCAGTTTCTCCAGCAGTTCCGGGTGGTCGGCGAGCCCCTCCCGCAGGGTGTGCTCGCGCAGCGGCTTGAGGTCGCCGAAGGGCGGGTTCGCCCAGTCCAGCGCGCCCTGCGGCGGCTCCGGGTCGTACTCGATGCCGAACTGGACGTTGGTCGCCAGCTGCCGCCCGGCCAGCCGTTCCACCAGGTGCAGCGCGAGGTCGATGCCCGCCGACACCCCGGCGGCGGTGATCACGGAGCCGTCCTCGACCCACCGCTGCGCGACCGGCGTGGCGCCGAGCCCGGCGAGGACGTCGCGGAACATCCAGTGCGTGGTCGCCTTCTTCCCCTCCAGCAGGCCCGCCGCGCCGAGGATGAGCGAGCCGGTGCAGACCGACGTCACCAGCTCGGCGCCGGCGGCCGCGGCGCGCAGCCACGCGAGGAGGCGCTCGTCGGCCATCGCGCGCAGCGTCGGCACGGTGCCACCGGGCACGAGCACCGCGTACGGCGCCGGGACTTCGTCGAAGGTGTGGCTCGGGGCGACGCGCAACGGCGTGTCCGTGCCGACGGTGCCGGTGCTCGCGCCGACGACGACGGTCCGGTAGCCGGCGTCCATCCGCGCGAGCGCGCTGAGCACCTGCAGCGGGCCGACCAGGTCGAGCGGCGTGAGGCCGGGGTACACGACGAAAGCGAGGGTCTTCTGCTCATCGGTCATGTCCCCGACCATGGCGGGCCGGGACGCCGGGCGGGGCGCCGGTGTCCGGATTCCTGCGAACCGCGTCCGAGCGCCCGGTCCGGCTGCTAGCGTGCCGATCATGTCAGGGTCACCCAGACGGGTCGTGATCGTCGGGTACGCCGACGCCGAGCTGCTGGACATCGCCTGTCCCGCCGATGTGTTCGACGCCGCGAACCGGCTCGGCGCGCGGCCGCCGTACGAGCTCCAGCTCGCTTCGGTCGACGGCCACGGCATCCGCACCTGCGCCGGGCTGGTGCTGCAGCCGCACCTGCGGCTCGACCAGGTCGCCGGCGACCTCGACACGCTGGTCGTCGCGGGTGGCTGGGGCAGCCCCGCCGCGGCGGCCGACGAGCGCGTCCTCGCCCACGTCCGGCGGCTGGCCCGCACCAGCCGCCGGGTCGCGTCGGTCTGCACGGGCGCCGAGGTGCTCGCCGCGGCCGGCCTGCTCAACGGCCGCCGCGCGACCACGCACTGGCGCTACGCGGCGAAGCTCGCGCGGGACTACCCGGCGGTGACGGTGGACCCGGTGCCGCTCTACGTCCGCCACGGCAACGTCTACACGGCGGCGGGTGTGACGAGCGGGCTCGACCTGACGCTGTCGCTGGTGGAGGCCGACCACGGCCCGTCACTGGCCCGCGAGGCGGCCCGCGCGCTGGTCACCTACCTGCAGCGGCCCGGGAACCAGGCCCAGGTGAGCCTGTTCCTGTCCGGTCCGCCACCGGAGCACCGCGAGGTCCGCGACCTGACCGCGTACATCGCCGAGCACCTCGAGGACGACCTGGGCACGCCGGCGCTCGCGGCCCGCGCGGGCATCAGCACGCGCCAGCTCACCCGGCTGTTCGACGCGCACCTGGGCACCACGCCCGGCCGGTACGTCCGGACGATCCGCACCGAGCAGGCGGCCCGCCTGCTCTCCGGCACCGACCTCCCGCTGGCCACGATCGCCCGCCGCTGCGGCTTCGGCTCGACGGAAACCCTCCGGCAGGCGTTCCTCGACCACTTCGACACGCCGCCGTCGGCGTACCGGCGGGTGCACGTCCGCCAGGCGTACGGCTGAGGCATCCGGACGAACCGGTCGCCCGGCGGCCCCTGGCGCGGGCGCCGGGATCCCGCTGTCAGGATGTGCGGGTGGACCGCCCCGACCTCGCCGACGACGCCACCGGACCGATTCGCCGGGTCACGGACGAGGTGTCCCCTTCGCCGGGGCCCGGCACGTCCGGAACGCCGGGAACGCCGGGGAAACCGGCCCGCCGCACGCCACCGGAGGCCGGCCGCCGCCGCACGGACACCGGAGCGCAGCGGGTGCCGCCCGAGACCGGCTCGCACCGCATCCCGGCCGACGTGGCGGCTCCGCGCACCAGCCGCCGAGCCGACACGGGCGCCCAGCGGCTCCCGGCCGTCGACCTGGGCGAGACCGCCCGGACCCGTCGCGGGGACACGGGACCGCACCGCACCGCGGCCGCCGCCGACCACGCACCAGCCCGCCGCAGCGCCCAGCGAGCCCCCGCCGAAGACCAAGGCGAGACCCCACGAGTCCCCCGCGGCGCCCAGCAAGCCCCCACGGGCGACCAAACCGGCACTGCCCGGCCCCGCCGCGGAGACACCGGCCCGCAGCGCGCCGCCGATCAAGCCGACAGCGCGCCACCCCGCCGCAGCGCCCAGCAAGCCCCGGCCGTCGACCAAACCGACACCGCCCGGCCCCGCCGCGGAGACACCGGCCCTCAACGCACCACCCGGCGTGGCGACACCGGCCCCCAGCGCGCCGCCGCGAGTTCCCAGCCGCGCACACCGGCCGAACCCGAAACCGGCCACGGGCATGGCCACGGCCATGGGCACGGCCCCGCCGCCCCCGCGTCGCGCCGGGTCAAGCTGCTCCTGATCTGGCTGCTCGCCCCGCTGGCCCTCGCCACCGTCGTCGGCATGGTCGTCCTCTACCCCTGGGGCAAGGCGTCCCCCACGAGCGTCGTCCCCCAAGGCACGCCCGTCCACGCGAACATCACCGCCACCGCCACCGGCCCCTGCCTCGCGCAAGGCCAGGTGCAGGTCGGCGACCAGACCGACCCGAACGCGAAACCCTGCCTGACCGTCGACCTCACCATGACCGACGGGCCGGCGAACGGGAAGCAGCTCAAGCTGACCGTCCCGATCGAGCCCAGCACCCCGCGGTTCGCCGCCGCGGACGCCGTCGTGCTCGCCTACAACGGCGGGAACGCCAATGACCCGGCCAGTTTCCAGCTGGTCGACTTCCAGCGCGGGACGCCGCTGTTCGTGCTCGCCGCGCTGTTCGCCGTCGCCGTGCTCGTGCTCGGGCGCTGGCAGGGGGTCGCCGCGCTCGTCGCGCTCGGGCTGTCCTTCGTCGTCATCGCGCTGTTCATCCTCCCGGCCATCCTCGCCGGCGAAAACCCGCTGGTCGTGGCGATCGCCGGGGCGGGCGCGATCATGTTCATCGCGCTCTACCTGACCCACGGGCTGTCCGCGAGAACGTCCGCCGCGGTGCTCGGGACGCTCGTCAGCCTCGCGCTCATCGGCGTCCTCGCCGCGATCTTCTCCGCCGCCGCCTCGCTGACCGGCCTGGACGACAGCACCTCGACGCTCATCGGCTCGCTCGGCCACGGCATCGACGCGCGCGGGCTGCTGCTCGCCGGCGTCGTGATCGGGGCGCTCGGCGTGCTCGACGACGTCACCGTCACCCAGACGAGCGCCGTCTGGGAGCTGCGCCGGGCCAACCCGGACCTGACCTGGCAGGAGCTCTACCGCTCCGGGCTGCGGATCGGCCGCGACCACGTCGGCTCCGCGGTCAACACGCTCGTGATGGCCTACGCCGGGGCCGCGCTGCCGGTCCTGCTGTACTCGTCGATCTCCGGGGTCGGGCTGGGCGCGCTGCTCGGCAGCGAGGACATCGCGCAGGAGATCATCCGGACGCTCGCCGGCAGCGTCGGCATCGTCGCGGCCGTCCCGGTGACGACGGTCCTGGCCGCGCTGATCGCCTCCCGCGAGCCGGCGGCCCACCTCAGCAGCACCACGAAGGCCGTTCCGTCCCATCCGTGACACCGGCGCGGCCGCCCGCGAGGACGACGTCAGTCGAGCGTCGCCACGAACCGGCTGACGGCTTCCATCGTGAAGCGCTGGACGTACTTGCCCGACGGCGCCACCGACGCCAGCCGGTAGAGCGGGCGCTCGGCCACGCCGGAGCCGCGCGCCTCCGCCTTCAGCTCGGCGACCAGCAGCTCGCCGAAGACGAGGCCGTTCGCCTCGGTGTTGTTCATCAGCGCGTTCGCCAGCTTCCGCAGCTGCAGGATGCCCAGCTCGCGCCCGCCGGTCCCGGAGAACACCGCGAGGTCCACCTTCGCGACCTTGCCGCGCTGCCCCGCGTTGACCAGCAGGCTGACCGTGCGGCTGCCCCGGACGTCGCCGACGACGAGGTCGAGCCGGGTCGCGGCGACCAGGTCGACCCGGCGCAGGCCCCAGGTGCGCACGAGCAGCGTCGAGCCCTCCAGCCAGACGCGGCGCCGGATGCTCACCGCCATCACGTACAGCAGCGGCAGGGCGATCACCAGCGCGACGATCAAGCCCGGCACCGTGCCGCCGATCAGCCCGGCGACGCCGCCGAAGGCCGCGGCCACGATGACCACGCCGATCAGGCCCGAGATCCCGCGGCGACGGCGTCCGCGCGGGTCCTCCTCGAACAGCGCGATCCGCTCGGTCGTCTCCTCGGCCATGCTCACGCCCCCGTCCCGGCGAGGAACGGGTTGCCCGCGCGTTCCCGGCCGATCGTCGTCGCCGGGCCGTGGCCCGGCAGCACCACCGTGTCGTCCGGCAGGTTCGCCACCAGCTCCCGCACCGCCTCCGCCACGTCGCCGCGGCCCACCGACCCGGCGAACAGCGTGTCGCCGGTCAGGGCGAGCCGCCCGCCTTCCGCCGTCTCCAGGACGAGCACCACCGAACCCGGGGTGTGCCCGGGCGCGGGCCGGACGTCGATCTCCAGCCCGGCGAAGGTCCCGGCTTCGAGCGGGACGCTGGCACCGTCGTGGAGGTCCGCGTCGGCCGGGTGCAGGTGCAGCGGGACGCCGTGCTCGGCCGAAAGCGAAGCGGCCGAAGCGACGTGGTCGGGGTGCCCGTGGGTGGCCATGAGGGCCGCCGGGACCAGCCGGTGCTCGGCGAGCGCGGCGGCCAGCGGCGCGGCCACCTCCTGCCCCGGATCCACGACCACGCACGGCCCGCCGGCGGCCTCCGCCAGCAGGTAGCAGTTGGCCTGCAGCGGGCCGCTGCCGAACCCGACGACGAGCACCGAACGCCTCCCGGACATCCGCGCCGGATGGCGCCGATCACGATCGGGTTGAGACTAGCGGGCCCTGTACATGGTCCTCACAGGCTGTGCCCATACACTGCCGCTACCTCAGACGTGTGACACGAGCGGAAACCTGGAGGGTACGGGGTGGCGACCAACCAGCAGCGCCGCGAAGCTGCGAAGCGCAAGCTCGAGAGGCAGCTCGAGCGCCGATTGGAGCAGCAGAAGCGACGCAGGAGGATCGGCGCCGGTGTAGTCGGCGTGGCGGTCCTCGTCGTCGCGGGCGTGGTGGTGTGGATCGTGAGCGCGAACGGCGGTGACAGCACCGACACGGCCGCGTCGTCGTCTTCGGCCACCCCGCCGCCGACCGAAGTCCAGATCCCGACGCAGCGCACCGCGCTGCCGAAGCGGGCCACGGCGCTGCCGAACCCGACGACGTGCGACTTCAAGGCCGACACGACGGGCAGCAAGGCGCCGAAGAAGGTGAACACGCCCGACGGCAAGAACGTCCCGTCGACCGGCACGGTCAACGTGACGCTCAAGAGCACCGCGGGCGACATCCCGCTGACGCTCGACCGGGCGCTCGCGCCCTGCGCCGTGCAGAGCTTCATCAGCCTCGCGAAGCAGAACTTCTACAACGACACCATGTGCCACCGGCTCGGCACCGAGGGCCTGCAGATGCTGCAGTGCGGTGACCCCTCGGCCACCGGCGACCCGACGACCGACGGTCAGGGCGGCCCGGGCTACACGATGCCGGACGAGGCGTTCCCGGAGATCAAGTACGGCCGCGGCATCCTCGCCATGGCGAAGACGTCCGCCCCGAACTCCGGTGGCAGCCAGTTCTTCATGGTCTACGGCAACGCCGAGGGCCTCCCGGCGGACTACTCGGTGTTCGGCAGCATCAGCGACGAGGGCCTGAAGGTGCTCGACGCGGTCGCCAAGGCGGGCATCGCGAACCCGAACCCGCAGGACGGCACCGGTGCGCCGACCAAGCAGGTCAAGTTCACGGGCGTCACCGTCGCGTAGTGCCGCCCCGCTACGAGCTGAACGGGGATCCGCTCGGCCCGGACGCCGCGCTCGCGGGAATGGTCTCCTACGGCCACTTCACCGCGATGCAGGTCCGGGACGGGCGGGTCCGCGGGCTCGCGTTCCACCTCGAACGGCTCGCGACGAGCACCCGGCTGCTGTTCGGCACCGACCTCGACGTCGAGCTGGTGCGTTCCTACGTCCGGCAGGCGATCGACGGCGAACCGGCGCTTTCGGTGCGGGTCCTGGTGCTGACGCGCTCGTTCGACGAGCCGATGCGGCCGGAGATCCTCGTCCGGACACTCCCGCCGCACCCGCCCGACCCGGCTCCGCTGCGCCTGCGGACGGTCCGCTACGAGCGGGACCTGCCCCAGGTGAAGCACCTGGGCACGTTCGGGCTGATCCACCACTCCCGCCAAGCCGAGCTGGCCGGGTTCGACGACGCGTTGTTCGTCGACCACGCAGGGCGGATCAGCGAAGCGTCGATCTGGAACGCCGGATTCCTCCACGGCGACACGGTCGTGTGGCCGGAAGCCGCGGTGCTGCCCGGGATCACGATGCTGGTGCAGAAGGAAGCCCTGCGGCGCCTCGGCGTACCGCAGGAAACGCGTGAAGTCCGGCCGGCCGACCTCCGCGACTTCGACGCGATGTTCGTGACGAACTCCGAAACGCCCGGCCGCCCGGTCGCCGCCGTGGACGACCTCGTCCTGCCGCCCGCGGACCGCGCGGTGGCGTTGCTCGCGGGGGCCTACGAAACCGTTCCCTGGGACGAGATCTGAACCACGGCCGCACCGGCCCCGTGTAGGGGGCAACACCGGAACCCGCCGGGGTCGCCGGGGAGAGGTGCCGACCATGGCCGAAAACCGGGCTCCCGCGGTGCGCCGCGTCCTCGGGCGAGCCGGGCAAGCCGGTGCCGCCGGTGTCCTCTTCGCCGTGCTCGCCGGGGGTCCGGCCCTCGCGCAGGCCGCCCCGGACCCGCCGTCGGTCAAGTACTACATCGTGCCGCACGCCGACAACCCGGACGACATCACGCTGTTCAGGATCGCCGAACGCGCGCTCGGCGACGGGAACCGCTTTCCCGAGATCTTCCGGCTGAACCAGGGCCGGCCGCGGCCGGACGGCTCGCCGTTCACCGACGCCACCCGGATCGAACCGGGCCAGGTGCTCCAGCTGCCCGAGGACGCCCAGGACCCGGCCGTCCGGTTCGGCCCGTTGCCGGCCGCCCCACCCGTGCCCGTTCCCGCGCCGGTGGCGGCCCCGGAGCCGGCCGGGCTCGGGGTCGGGCTGGCGTCGGCCGTCAGCGGTTCCGGCGGCCTGCTGACCGGCCTGATCGCCGGGCTCTGGTGGCGACGGCGCCCGCAGCTCGTGCCGCCCCCGCCGTTCGAACCGCCCGAGCCACCCGATCCGCTCGAACCCGAGACCGGCGACGACTGCAGTGGCTCGGTCAGCGGCACGCTGCCGATCCCGGTCGTGCCGGCGGTGCTGCGGCCGGAGCCGAGCACGGCCGAACACGCGATCATCGTGCTCGACACCGCCGACACGCAGGTGATCGCCGCGGTCCGGCCGGGTTCGCGGTTCCACTTCAAGCTGGGCGGCCCACCCGATTTCGCCGACGGCTCGACGGTGCTCGTCGTCGACGACGACGGGCGGTGACCGGCCCTGCGCTGAACGGCTCAACCGGCGCCGGAACCCTGGCCTCGGCCCGCCGGGGCCGCAATAGTCGAACGATGACCTCGGATCCGTTCGGGACCCTGCGCAAGGCGCTGTGGATCGGCGGCGCCCCGTGGACCGGGAAGTCCACGGTCGCGCGCCTGCTGGCCGACCGCCACGGGCTGACCACCTACCACCACGACCACCGCGCGCGCCCCGCCACCGCGCCGGGGGACGACGTCCCGGCCGGCGAGCAGCTGACCGCCGTGCTGGCGGAGTTCGAACAGCGGTTCCAGCGGGCGCTGGACGAGCTGCGCGCGTGGGAGTCCCCGCGCCCGATCGTCGCCGAGGGCTGGGGCCTGCACCCGGAACTGGTGGCCCCGCTGGTGGATTCGCCGCGCCGGATGGTGGTGCTGGTGCCGACCGAGCTGTTCCGCCAGCACCAGCTGCGCCACCGGCCGGACGAGCCCACCATCCCGGAGCAGCGCAGCCGCCTGACGCGCGACCGGATGCTGGCCGCGCAGGCGGTCCGCTCGGCGCGGGCGCGGGGCATCCGGGTCATCGAGATCGACGGCAGGCTCGACCCGGCCGGGGTCACCGACGTCGTCGCCGAGCACTTCCGCGAGTACCTGGACGCGTGACTTCTCTTGTGGCGACGGGACTTCAGCGGTAGGTGAAGCGCGGCGGGCGCCGCTCGAGGAACGCGGCGACGCCCTCCGCGTAGTCCTCGCCGTGCAGGGCTTCGGAGCGGATCTCCTCGACCTCCGCGTCCGGGGTCTCCTGGCCGGCGACGATTTTCTCGATGATCCGGTTCATCCCGCGGATCGACGCCTGCGAACGCGAACACAGCGTCGCGGCGAACTCCGCCGTCGACGCTTCCAGCGATTCGGCCGGGAAGACGTCGTTGAGCAGGCCGATCTCGCGGGCACGGGCCGCCGTGATCAGCTCGCCGGACAGCAGGAAGTACTTGGCGTGCGCCGGGCCGACCAGCGACACCAGCTGGCGCGTGGAATCGAAGTGGTAGACGATGCCGAGCTTCGCCGGGGTGATGCCGAACCGGGAACCTTCGGCGGCGAAGCGGAAGTCGCAGGCGACCGAGACCTGGCAGCCGCCGCCGATGCAGTTGCCCTGGACCATCGCCACCGACGGCTTGCGCATCGAGGTCAGCGCCGCCACCGCGCCCTCGACCGCTTTGTCGTAGCTCGCCGCGCCTTCCGCCGTGGTGCGCAGCTCGCCGAACTCGCTGATGTCGGCGCCCGCGGAGAAGTGCTTGCCCGCGCCCGCGATCAGCAGCACCTTCAGCGCCGGGTCGGCCTCGACCTCGGCCACCACGGCCGGGATGGCCGACCACATGCCGTAGGTGATCGCGTTCATCTTCTCCGGCCGGGTCAGCGTGAGCCGGGCGACTTCGCCGTCGCGCGTCAGGTCGAATCCGTCGGTCATGCACCGCACCCTAACCGCTCGCCCTCAGCGAAACCTGCGGTGTGTGACGTGGTCGTGCCGCTAGCTTGAGGCCATGGCGATGATCGAGGTGGGCGGGACGACGTTCGGCTACGACGAAGCCGGTGAGGGGCCCGCGGTCGTGCTGCTGCACGCCGCGATCGGCGACCGCCGGATGTGGGACGCCCAGTTCACCGCGCTCGGCGCCACGCACCGGGTGATCCGCTACGACCGCCGCGGCTTCGGCGAAACCGCCGACGGCCCCGGCGAGTTCGCCCACTTCGAGGACCTGCTGGCCCTGCTCGATGCCCGGGGGATCGAGCAGGCCGCGCTCGTCGGGGCGTCCATGGGCGGGGCGTGCGCGCTGGACGCCGCCCTCGCCGCACCGGAGCGGATCACCCGGGTCGCCCTGCTCGGCTCCGGCCTCACCGGGCACCCGTGGCCGGACCACATGCAGGCGGACATCGCGCGCCTGACCGCCGAGATCCTCCCGGCCGACCGGCTCGCCCGCTACCACGCCCGCGAAGGCGACGTCGACCCGGCGGACGTCCGGGCGATGGCCGACGCCAACATCGACTACCTGGTCGCGGGTCCGGAGCGGGACGTGTCGGTGCTGCCGGCCGAAATGGTGGCGCTGGTGCGGGAAATGTGCGAGCAGGTCTACCGCCACGACTGGACGGCTCCACAGTGGACGGAGCGGATCCCGGACACCCGGCACCGGCTGGCCGAGATCACCACCCCGGCGCTGGTGGTGATCGGGACGTCCGACGCACCCGGCCTGGTCGAGCTTTCCGCGCACCTGGCGGAGTCGCTGCCGGACGCGAAACTCGTCGAGCTCGCCGACACCGGCCACCTGCCGTCGATGGAACGCCCCGACGAGGTCACCGCGCTGCTGCGGGAATTCCTTGGCGGACAGCCGCTCAGGTGAAGATCTTCTGCACCTGGTCGGAAATCTTGGCCACCAGCTCCGAGAACTGCACGAGCCCGCCCAGCAGGCCCTTGACCTTCTCCCACCGGCTGCGCACCACCGCGGGCTCCGCGGCTTCCCCGGCGCGCAGGTCGCTCGCCAGGTCGGCCAGCGTGTCCTCCACGACCTCCTGCTTGGCCAGCTCCTTGCCGCGCACCTCGGCCGTGAGGCGCTCGACGAGCTCCAGCAGCGACGAGACCGCGGCTTCTCCCCCGCCGCCGTCGATTCCGGTCTGGCTGATGTCGCCCGAGTTGTCGCCGCCGATGCTGACCTTGTTCGAAATGCGGTGTCCCATCAGACCTCCGTCCTGGCCGTCCGGCCGGGCTTGCCGGGCAGCAGCTGGCTGCCCGTCCCGGTCTGGGTGATCGGGGCGCGGTTGTCGCCCGCGATGGTGATGTCGTTGTTGATCACGACCGCCGCCTGCTCGTCGAACTTCGCCGTCGAGAACCCGGCGTCGCCGAGGAGTTTGCCGATGGCCGGCAGGAGCCGGCTTTCGATGATCTTTTCGTAGCGTTCGATGTCGACGAGCTGGAAGTAGTCGGTGAACCTGTTCACCGACCCCAGTTCGCGAAGCGTGCTCGCGGTGCCGTAGCGGTCCGGGTCGAGGACGCCGGGCTCGCGGCCGGGCTGCCGGATCCAGGACGCCACGTTCGCGACCCGGCCGGGCAGGGTCGCCGGCATCTCCAGCCACGCCAGCAGTCCCTGGCCGAACGGGCGCAGCGAGTCCGGCCGCATCTTGTCCACCGCCCGGTACTCGGCCTTGACCGGCGGCAGCATGAACGGCGTCCACTCGACGTACAGCGTCGTGTCGGCCACCGCGACGTGCAGGAACGTCGTCAGCACCAGCTCCCGGTCCCAGGTCTCGACCTGGAAGCAGAGGTAGTAGCGCGCCCATTCCTTCGGCTCGGTCCGGAGCTGCTCGACGTGCGCCTCGGGCAGCCGCGTGAGCGGCGGGTGCTCGACGTCCGGCAGGTACGCCGCGGCTTCCGGCTCGTCCAGGTGGTCGACGAGTTCCGCGGCCGGGGTGAACACCGCTTCGGTCACGGTCAGCCCGGCCAGCCGGCGGTCCGGCGACAGCGCGCTCGAGTTGCGGAGGTTCCCGATCGCCGCGCGGATCCCTGCGTACATCGCTTCGGTGGTCAGCTCCGGCCGGTTTTCCGGGGCGTCTTCGCCGTCTTCGACCCGCTCCAGCGGGATCGCCATGGACCAGGCCGCACGCCGGAACCCCGCCCCCACGAAGGGGTTGTAGCCGCGGTACACCACCAGGGGCGCGCCGGCCGAGCCCGCGAGCTCGTCGTCCCGCCGGTAGCGGCCGAGCTGTTCGCGGAAGTCTTCGGTGAACGCCCCGGTGAGCGTGCCGGTGTCGGGCGCCGGTGGGGCGAGGCGCCGGAAGCGGCTCGTCAGCAGGTTCCACAGCGACCACCGCTCGATCGTCACCACCACGAGCACCACCACGGCGAGCACGATGCCGACGACCAGCCGGGCGGTGCTGCCGCCCGAGGTCTCTTCGTAGTAGTCGTCGTACCGCGCGGCGTACCGGCTGCGGTCGTCCTCGAAGAGCGCGCTCCCGTAGGTCAGCGCCAGCCACACGACCACGATGGAAAGGCCGATCATGACGAGCGTCTTCGGGTTGAAGGTGCGCTGCGTGACGTAGGTGGTCTTGCCCGCCCGCGCGGCGACGAGCAGGACCGACAGCACGATCCAGCCGTACAGCACCAGGTTGTCCCACGACAGCGCGAGCACGACCGCCATGAGCAGCACCAGGATCAAGTCGTAGTTCTTGCGGCGCGCCCGGGCTCGCACGGCTTCGGTGAGCACGCGGCCGGCGTCGATCCCCGGCGTCGCCGGGACCGGCCGGGTGGGCTCGACGAGGAATTCCTTGATCGCCCGCGTGCTGTAGCCGGGGTCGAGGTAGGACGCCGCGCACAGGTACCGCGTGGTGTCGTCGGACATGCTGCCCCTCCCGGCACAACCGCACATTTCGGACCACCTGCAATTTGCCGACCGTAGCATGCGGGCGCGGTTTCCGGGGAGGGCATTTACACCGTGGTCGCGCGGTTCCGGGAATCGTCGAATGACAATTCCCGGACACGGGCCTGCGGCAATTGCGCTAACCGCGTTCGGCGCGCTCGATCAGCTGCTCGGCCCACTCCCGGATGGCCGTGGCCTGCCCGGGGCTGAGCTGGTCGAGGACGAGCCGGCGGACGTTGCCGCCGTGCGCACGGGTGGCGCGTTCGGCCGTCCGGCGGCCTTCGGCGGTCAGCTCGACGCCGGTGCGGCGACCGGTCGCGCCGTCCTCGATCCGCGCCACGAGCCCGCGGTTCTCCATGCGTGTCAACAGGTGCGAGACGCGGCTCTTCTCCCAGTCGAGCGCGTCGGCGAGCTCGCCGACGCGCATCGGGCGGCCCAGCGTCATCAGCACGCTGAACTCGGCCTTCGAGATGCCGCAGTCGCGCTGGAGCCCCTGGTCGAGTTCGCGGACGAGCACGCGCTGGGCCCGCATCCAGGTGTCCCAGAACGCCCAGTCCGCCGCACTCATGCCCGCCATGCCGTCAGTCTACGCTAGAGTTGACACGTCAACTCTTGGGGAAGGACACCGATGAAGACTCTGATTCAGGGCGGCCTGGTGGTCAGCGTGGATCCCGCCGTGGGCACGCTCCCCCGCGGCGACGTGCTCATCGAAGACGGCCGGATCGCCGCCGTCGCCCCGGCGATCGACGCGACCGGCGCCGAGGTCGTCGACGCCACGGGCAAGATCGTGCTGCCCGGCCTCGTGGACACCCACCGCCACACCTGGCAGACGGCGTTCCGCGGCCTCGGCGCCGACTGGACGTTCGACCAGTACCGCGTCGCCGTGCAAGGCACGCTCAAGCCCCACTACCGGCCGGAGGACGTCTACCTGGGCAACCTCCTCGGCCGGCTCGAAGCACTCAGCTCCGGCGTGACGACCGTGCTCGACTGGTTCCACTGCGCCTTCCGGCCGGAGAACGCCGACGCCGCGATCCAGGCCCTGCGCGACGCGCCCGGCCATTCGATCTTCTGCTACGGCGCCGACGGGCCGGACATCGAGCCGGAGATCCGGCGCGTCCGCGAGGTGCTGCCGGGCGAGGACATGGCACTGGGCCTGCGCGGGCCGGTGGTGTCCACAATGGACGATACTGCCGCGGATGTCGCGCTGGCGCGGGAACTCGGGCTGCGGGTGAGCCTGCACGTCCACGGCACCGGCGGCTGGCCGCACGGCGACCGGCCGATCGACGGCATGCGCGAGCGGGGCCTGCTCGACGACCGCACGACCGTCGTCCACGGCAACGGGCTTTCCGACGACCAGCTGGCGATGCTGGCCGACGCGGGCTCCTCGGTGTCGATCAGCCCGGACGTCGAGCTGAAGATGGGCTTCGAGCCGCTGATCACCGGCCGGGCGCTGGCCGCCGGGCTCCGGCCGTCGCTGTCGATCGACGACTGCCCGTCCGCGGCCGGCGACCTGTTCGGCGCCATGCGCACGGCGTTGGCGGCCGAACGCGGGCGCATCACGACGAGGGACGTCCTCGGGTTCGCGACGCTGGACGGCGCCCGCGCCTGCGGGCGCGCGGACCGCACCGGCAGCCTCACCGTCGGCAAGGCCGCCGACCTCGTCCTGCTCGACGCCGAGGACCTGTCGGTCTTCCCCGTCGCCGACCCGGTCGGCACGATCGTCGCCGCCGGGCACCCCGGGCTGGTGGACAGCGTCTTCGTGGCCGGAAAAGCGGTCAAGCGCGACGGGAAACTGCTCGGTGTCGACTTACCGGCTCTGCGCACCCGGCTGCGGGAATCGCGCAACCGGATCGCCGCGGCCGCCGGCATCGCCGTCGACGGGTCGTGGGTGCCCTAGGTGTTCTGTGCGGGGAGGCTGTGCCTGGCCCGCTGCATCGTCAAGGACGGGTGACCACCGCGGCGGGCCGCGGAACGGTTCCAGGAGTCGGTCTCGATGCCGCCGGCCGCCGCAACGGTCGCACTCGCGGGCGTGGCTACGCCTGCCTGCACAACGCCGTGGACGACCACTCCCCTGGCCTGCACCGAGATCCTGGCTGGTGAGACCCGGGAGACCGCGGTCGCGTTCTGGGGCCGCCCAGGCGTTTTTCACCAGCTACGGCGTCACGCGCTTCCGACCTCACGGGTCAGGACGCCTAGGAAGCCGACGTCACGCGGTAGACGTCGTAGACGCCCTCCACGCCGCGGACCACCTTGAGGACGTGGCCGAGGTGCTTCGGGTCGCCCATCTCGAACGAGAAGCGGCTGACCGCGACCCGGTCGCGGGACGTGGTCACCGAGGCCGACAGGATGTTGACCTTCTCGTCGGCCAGCACCTTGGTGACGTCCGAGAGGAGCCGGTGGCGGTCGAGCGCCTCGACCTGGATGGCCACCAGGAACACCGACGAAGCCGACGGCGCCCACTCGACCTCGACCAGCCGCTCGGGCTGGGACTGCAGGTCGCCGGCGTTCGTGCAGTCCGTGCGGTGCACCGACACGCCGCCGCCGCGGGTCACGAAGCCGAGGATCTCGTCGCCCGGCACCGGGGTGCAGCAGCGCGCGAGCTTCGCCCAGACGTCGCTGGCGCCCTTGACCACGACGCCGACGTCGTTGGAGCCGCGGCGGCGGGTGACCGTCGACGGCGTCGCGCGCTCGGCGAGTTCCTCCTCCGCCGCGTCGACCCCGCCGATGAGGGCGACCAGCCGCTGCACGACGTGCTTCGCGCTGGTGTGGCCCTCCCCGACCGCCGCGTACAGCGACGAGATGTCGGCGTGGCGCAGTTCGGTGGCGACCGCGCCCATCGACTCCGCGGAGACCAGCCGCTGGATCGGCAGGCCGACCTTGCGGATCTCCTTGGTGATGGCTTCCTTGCCGCCTTCGATCGCCTCGTCGCGGCGTTCCTTGGCGAACCACTGCCGGATCTTCGCGCGGGCCTTCGGCGAGCCGGCGAACTGCAGCCAGTCGCGCGACGGCCCGGCGTTCTCCGCCTTCGACGTGAAGATCTCGACGACTTCGCCGTTTTCCAGCTTGCGTTCCAGCGCCACCAGGCGGCCGTTGACGCGGGCGCCGATGCAGCGGTGCCCGACCTCGGTGTGCACGGCGTAGGCGAAGTCGACCGGCGTCGACTCCACCGGCAGCGTGATGACGTCGCCCTTCGGCGTGAACACGAAGATCTCGCGCGAGGCGAGCTCGTAGCGCAGCGACTCGAGGAAGTCGCCCGGGTCCGCCGCTTCCCGCTGCCAGTCGAGGAGCTGGCGCATCCACGCCATCTCGTCGACGTCCACGGCGTTGCCGTTGTGCGTGCCCTTGGTTTCCTTGTACCGCCAGTGCGCGGCGATGCCGTACTCGGCGGTGCGGTGCATCTCGTAGGTGCGGATCTGCACCTCGAGGGGCTTGCCGTCGGGGCCGATCACCGTCGTGTGCAGCGACTGGTAGACGCCGAAGCGCGGCTGCGCGATGTAGTCCTTGAAGCGGCCGGGCACCGGCTGCCACAGCGCGTGCACGACGCCCATCGCCGCGTAGCAGTCGCGGACGTCCTCGACCAGGATCCGCACGCCGACCAGGTCGTGGATGTCGTCCAGGTCGCGGCCGCGGACGATCATCTTCTGGTGGATCGAGTAGTAGTGCTTCGGCCGGCCCTCGACCTTCGCGGTGATCCGCGACGACACGAGGTTGCTGGTCAGGTCGGTGATGACCGAGCGCAGGTAGATGTCGCGCGACGGCGCGCGGTCGGCGACCAGGCGCACGATCTCGTCGTACTTCTTCGGCTGCAGGATCGCGAACGCGAGGTCTTCGAGCTCCCACTTGACCGTGGCCATGCCGAGCCGGTGCGCGAGCGGGGCGAGGACCTCGAGCGTCTCGCGGGCCTTGCGGGCCTGCTTCTCCGGCGGCAGGAAGCGCATCGTGCGCATGTTGTGCAGCCGGTCCGCGAGCTTGATGACCAGGACGCGGGGGTCCTTGGCCATCGCGATGACCATCTTGCGGATGGTCTCGGCCTCGGCGGAGGTGCCGAGCTTGACCTTGTCCAGCTTCGTGACGCCGTCGACGAGCTCGGCGACCTTCTCGCCGAAGTCGGCCTTCAGGCTCTCGACGGCGTAGCCGGTGTCCTCGACCGTGTCGTGCAGCAGCGCCGCGACCAGGGTCGTGGTGTCCATGCCCAGCTCGGCGAGGATGGTCGCGACGGCGAGCGGGTGGGTGATGTAGGGGTCGCCGGACTTGCGCCGCTGGTTCCGGTGCAGTTCTTCGGCGACGTCGTAGGCGCGCTGCAGCAGCCCGAGGTCGCCGTTGGGGTGCAGCTCGCGGTGGATGACGGCGAGGGGCTCGAGGACCTGCTTGACCGGGGCGGCGCGCTGCGCGGTGATCCGGCGGGCGAGGCGGGCCCGGACGCGGCGGGTCGCGGACGGGTTCGGCGCCGCGCCGTTCGGCTTCGGCGGCGCGGGCTGTGCCGCCGCCTGCCCGTTTTGCTGGGCGTCCTGGTGCGCGGGCACCGCGGCGTCGAGCTCCTGGCTCACCCGCACCTCCTGCTGCTCGTGCGGCCTTCGGACCACCAGGGTAGCCGCTGCGCCTCGCAGCCCTGTCGGGTGCGCCCGTTCAGGGGGATGCCACGGCTTCGTCCACAGTCGTCTCCGCCACGGCCGCCAGTTTACGGTGCGCGTTCGGGCACGCTTGGCGTCCGGACGGGCCGAGCACCGGCCGCCTGCGA
>NZ_JBEZDL010000022.1:0-219946 GCF_040648295.1 Amycolatopsis sp. NPDC049159 | reverse complement strand
ATTTCCAGTTTAAAGTGCGGCCCCCAGGTGCGCACTTTCACGTGAAAGTGCGCGGTCAGGCGATGATCGATGTCATCGTCAGCATCTGGGCGCAAACGTTTTCGTCGCCGGTTGTGCGGACGCGGCCGGTGTCGGCGGGGGTGCGGGTGCAGAGCCGCCAGAACGTGTCCAGGTCCGTCGTCACCGTGGCCAGCGGGGTGCGGGACGGCGGTGCGCCGCGGTCGAGGACCCAGCCGTCGCGCTCGCGGCGGGCGTGCCACTTGCCGGCGCCGGTGACCGTGTAGCCGACCTGCTTGCCGACGCGGGCCTCGACGTCCCGCAGCGTGTGCGGCAGCGCGCGGACGAACGTGTCGGCGATCGGCTCGGCGTACTCGGCCTCCAGCGGCGTGTGTTCCAGCGCCTCGCGGATCTGCACGTGGTGGACCCAGAACTCCGAGTAGTCGCGGGCCGCGTCCAGCCAGCGCGGCGCCGGCTCGGCACCCGCCCAGCTCACCGGCTCACCGAGGACGTCGAGGTCGAGCTTCGCCCAGTGCTCGGTGGTCTGGCCCATGAACTCGTACATCATCGTGAGCAGGACGTCCGTCGAGAGCCGGCGGCAGGCGACGACCCATTCTTCGTTGATCCGGTCGACGAAGCGGGGGAAGGACTCACCCGCGCGGGGGCTTTCCGCGGTGTGCCCGTCGCGGCTCCGGGAGAGCCGGCCGACCTTGTCTCCCAGCAGGTGGGCGGCGATGTCCTTGACCGTCCAGCCGGCGCACGGGGTCGGGCGCTCCCAGTCTTCCTCGGTCAGCGCGCCGAGCAGCGTCATCAGCGCTTGCTCTTCCTTCGAGAAGTACGGGAGGACGTCGATCGGCGGGCCCCAGCGCGTCGGACTCATGGCGCACATCATGCCGGTGGTCACACCACCATCCGGCCTACCCACAGGTAGCATCACCGCGTAAGCAGAGGGGAGTGGGCTCGTGAACGCAGAGCGACCGAACGGCCGGGGCACCGGCGACGAGGTGGCCGACCTGGCCCGCCGCGCCGGTCAGCTGGCCGGCTGGGCCGCGCGCACCGGGTTCGCGCTCGGCCGCAAGCTCCCCGGCGTCGAGACCGCCGAACGCGGGGTCCGGCAGGTGGAGCGGCAGCTGCTCACCGAGCTGCGCCGCCGGCTCGACGAGGTCGACGACCCGTACCACGCGGCGCTGACGGCGGCGTCGGCGATGAACCGCCCCTCGGTGCCCGGGACGGTCGAGGCCACCGTGACGATCGTGCCCGCGCGCGACAACGCCGCCGAGCCGCTGCGCGCCGCGATGGCCGAGCTGCTCAACCACTCCATCGGCTTCGGCCGCGAGCGCGCCCGCGAGTACTTCTACGCGATCATCCTGCGCCAGCTGACCCCGGACGAGGCCCGCATCCTTTCCGCGTTGTCGGACGGCTCGCCGTTCCCCGCGGTCGACGTCGTCGAGCGCACCGGCATCGGCGGCACCGGCCGGGTCGCGCTGCGCAACGCGTCGACGGTCGGCAAGGCGGCCGGGGTGTCGCTGCCCGACCAGGTCCCCGGCTACGTGACGCGGCTGATCGGGCTGGGCCTGGTCGACCTCGACGAAGAGGTGCCGTCGCTGGAGACGCAGTACGAGATCCTGCTGACCGACGAGACCGTGCGCGACGCCGAGAAGCACGTCAAGCGCGCGAAGTTCGTCCGGCGGACGATCCACATCTCGCGCCTCGGCGCGCAGTTCTGGCAAGCCTGCGACCCGAGTCTCGGGTAGCGCATGGGGGCCTTCCTCAGCGGCATCGTCGCCGACTTCGCGCAGCACTGGCCCCTCTACGTCTCGATCCCGGTCGTCGCCGCGCTGATCGGCTACGGCACCAAGCTCGTCGCGATCCGGATGATGTTCCAGCCGGTGGAGTTCATCGGCGTCAAGCCGTTCCTCGGCTGGCAGGGCATCGTGCCCAAGCGCGCCGCGCGGATGGCGAGCATCGCATGCGACACGATGACCGAGCAGCTGATCAAGCCGGCCGAGGTCGTCGCGCGGCTGGACGCGTCCCGCATCGCCCAGGAGATCGAGAAACCGCTGCTCGCGGGCGTCGAGGACATCGTCCGCGAGGTGGCGGGGCACTACCAGCCGGGCCTGTGGGAGTCCCTGCCGGTGCGCGTGCAGCGCCTGGTGATCGAGCGCGTCCAGCACGAGTCGCCGCGGATGGTCGCGGCGGTGCTCGACCTGATCAAGTCCGATGTGGACAGTGTGTTCGACCTCAAGGGCATGGTGGTCACCAGCCTGGTCAAGGACAAGCGCCTGCTCAACCGCATCTTCCAGGAGGCGGGCGCGAAGGAGTTCAAGTTCATCGCGCGCTCGGGCCTGGTGTTCGGCGGCGCGATCGGCGTGATCCAGATGGTGGCGTGGGTGCTGTTCAAGTTCCCGCCGATCATGCCGATCTTCGGCTTGTTCACCGGCTGGTTCACGGACTGGCTGGCCCTGCGGATGATCTTCTACCCGATCGAGCCGCGCCGGTATTTCGGAGTCCAGTGGCAGGGCCTGTTCCTGAAGCGGCGGGCGGAAGTCGCGGAGGCGTACGGGTCGCTGATCGCGAAGGAGATCATCACCCCGCACAACGTCATCGAGGCCATCCTGCACGGCCCGCTGTCGGACCGGGTGCTGGCCCTGATCCAGCGCCAGCTCGACCGCGAACTCGGGAGCGTCGCGAAGCCGCTGCTGGTGTTCGCGGTGGGGAGCCGCAAGTACCAGGACGTGAAGCTGGCGATCGCTTCGCAGATCATGTCCCGGCTGCCGGAGACGATGCGCTACATCGAGGACTACGCGACGGACGCGATGGACATCCGCAACGTGCTGGTGTCGAAGATGAAGCAGCTGTCCCCGAAGGAGTTCGAGCGCCTCCTGCGCCCGGCCTTCGAGCAGGACGAGTGGATCCTGATCGCGACCGGCGCGGTGCTGGGCTTCGCGGTCGGTGAGGCGCAGGTGCTGGTGCTGGAGCACCTGGCCGCCTGATTCCACCCGAACGGCCGTACACCCGGACGTATCCCGGTGCTCACTTCGAGCCTCTACTCTGCGTCAGGACCACGACCGGGCGGGGGAGCCCATGACTGCCGAACCTTGGCCGCAGGAGATCCGGCTGGCGGTGACCATGGTCGGGGGCTCCAGCCTCGCGATCTGGATGGGCGGGGTCGCCACCGAGACCTCGCAGCTGCTCCGGGAATCGCGCGGGGACGCCGAACCCGGGCGGTACCGCAAGCTGCTCGACGTCCTGCGCGCGACCGTTTCGCTCGACGTCCTGACCGGGACCAGCGCCGGCGGGGTCAACGCCGCCTGCCTGGGCCTCGCGGAAGCTTTCCGTTCCACGCCCGGGGTTCTGCGCGACACCTGGATCACCACCGCCTCGCTGGAGAACCTGATCCGGGACGCGCGCGAGCCGGCGCCGCGGTCGGTGCTCGACGGGGACCGCGTGCTGCTCGGTGACCTCGAAGCGGTGCTGCGCGAGATCACCGCGAACGGCGTGCCGCCCGCCGAGGAACCGGACGTCACCGTGCTGCTCACCGGCACGATGATCGACGGGGAGACCACCCGGTTCGACGACGCGCTCGGGAACCTGGTGCGGGACACCGAACACCGGATGCTCTTCCGGTTCTGCGGTCCACTGTGGACGAACGGGGTGGAGGCGCCGCTCGCGCTGGCGGCGCGCTCCACCGCGTCCTTCCCCGGCGCGTTCGAACTCTCGCGGCTGCCGATCGGCACCGCGGGCACCGACCGGCTGCACCCCGACATGACGCCCTACACCGAGCTGACCCGCTCGCACTGGCTGACCGACGGCGGGGTGCTGCTGAACAAGCCGTTGCGGCCGGCGCTGCGCGAGATCTTCGAACGCCCGTCGCAGACGGACGTCCGGCGGCTGCTGCTCTACGTCGTGCCGACCGGCGAACGGGACGCCGACGCCGTCGCGTGCGACCCGGCGAACCCGCCGCTGCTGTCGAACGCGCTGGCCAAGGTCGTCAACACCGTGATGAGCCAGTCGATCAGCGCCGAGCTGGACGACCTGACCCGGCACAACGACGCCGTGCTGCGCGCCAGGGACACCCGGGTTTCGCTGGCCGCGCTGGGGTTGCGCGGCGGGCCCGGCTGCCTGGTCGACGCGCGGATCGCCACCGCCTACCTCGAGCGGCGGACCGCCGAAGACGCCGCCGAGCTGGTCCGGGTCGCCGCGCGGCGGTACGCGCTGTCCGAAGCGGACACCCCCGACCGCGACTGGGCGTCCGGGATGTCGCGGCAGCTGCGCGCGATCGCCGTCGCCGGGCTGAGCAGCGGCGTTCCGGCCGGGCCGCCGGCCGAGAGCCTCGCGGTCGCCGATCTGGTCGGGTACCGGACGACCGCGCTCGACGACGCCGTCGCGACCGGGTTGCAGCTGGTCAACGCCGGGTTCCGGCTCCAGCCGGACGCCGCTCGCGCGCAGGAGCTCAACGACGCTCGCGCCCAGCTGCACGCCGCTCGCGCGACCGCCGGGCGCGGGGTGCGGCTCGGGCAGTGGGTGGCCGCGCACACCGGGCCCGGCGCGAGCAGCACCCTCGAGGTGTGGATCCGCGAGCTGGCCGAGGAGTGGGCCGGGCTGGGCCGCTCGGCCGCCGTCGCCGAGGCCTGGCCGAAGGTGGTCGCGGGCTTGCGCGCGGCCGCGCCGACGCTGCGGGAGCTGACCGCCGCCGGGGACGACGCCGGCACGGTGACCACCCTGCTGGACTGGCTCGAGCTGCGGCCCGACGTGGCCGACGACGTGGTCCAGGCCCGGCTGGTGGCACTGCACGTGGCCACGCGCGGGCTGCTCGCGCAGGCGCCGTCGGTCGACCAGCGGGTCGACCTGGTGCAGGTCAGCGCCGATTCTCGGACGTTGCTGGATATGACGCGCAGCCGGTCCGGGGACAAGCTGACCGGGATGCAGGCGAGCTACTTCGGCGCGTTCTACAAGGCGTCGTGGCGGGCCAGCGACTGGATGTGGGGCCGCGTCGACGGCGCCGGCTGGCTCGTCCAGTGCCTGCTCGACCCGGGCCGCCTCGAGACGCTGCGGGACGTCCTCGGGCGGGAGCGGTTCCGCGACGAGCTCGTCGCCGCGTTCGGCCCGGACTGGCGCCCGCCCGGCGAGCAGGACCGCTGCACGCCGGCCGAAGCGGCGCAGCTGCGCGACCAGCTGACCGCCGAGCTGGCGTTCCTCGGCCTCGACGCCGACCTGAAGCCGGCCGAGTTCGGCGCCGAACGGCCGGTCAGCCTGCCGGTCACGGCGATGGTGCTGGCCCGGCCGCGGCAGGCCGAGATCGCGGCGGAGGAGCTGCCGGTCGTCACGCTCACCTCGCGCTGCGACGCCGACGACCGCCGGGACATCGGCGACGCGCTGGCGAAGGAGCGGACCCCGCTCGACGTCGGCGGCGCGCAGGCGCAGTTCCAGGCCTGCCGCGTCTCGGCGGAGCGGCTCGCCGGCGAACAGGGCACCGCGCGGCTCACCCGCACGCTGGTCGCCCTCGGCGCGGCGACGGTGAACGCGGGGACGGTCGCGTTCCGCCTGCCCGGTGGCTGGCCGCGCACGGTCGCGGGCATCCTGCGCACGGTGGCCAGGAGCACGGCGAAGGTCTCGCAGGGCGCGTCCCGGCTCGGCACCGCGGGCTCGCTCGCCGCCGGCGTCCTCGCGCTGCTGGCCGGCCTGGTGCTCGGCAACGACGGCGGCGCGGTGCTGCAGTGGATCGGCCTCCCGGTGCTGGCCGGCGCAGTCGTCTACCTGGCGACGGCGCTGCTCACGATGGGCCACCTCGCGCGGAAGCTGTTCGCCGTGCTCGGGGTGCTGGTGGTGGCGGCACTGCTGCTGGCCGCGTTCCTGCCCCCGCTGGCCCAGCCGTTCTTCGGCTGGCTCGGCAGCGTCGTCGCGGGCTGGCGGCGCGGGGAGGGCGCGGTGTGGTGGCTGGTGGTGTCGGGTCTGCTGATCCTGCCCGCGGTGGTGATGCCGCTGAGCGGGATCGTGCGACGGCTGCCGCACCGGCGGGCGGCGCGGCAGCTGCCGGTGGCCGCGTCGAGCGGGCGGCACAGCGGGGGCGACCGGCGCCGCCGCCTGACCGTTCGCGGTCGCGCGGACACCTGATCCGGCCCGTCGCCTTGCGATCACCCGGCTTTGGGTTCATGGTGCGACTAGGTCGCCGGCACGCACCGGCGGCCCAGGCGCGCGTGTGCCCCGGGACCGTCCACTTCAAACATGTTTGTGGGACTCCTCACCGGGTACCCCGCGTCGTCGCAGGTCATACGGGGGTCGTGAGCTGCGTCGCTGGCGAGGCGAAAATTCTCTGTTACGTTTCCTGAGTATGTCCGTAACGCACTTGATCGAATCCCCGACCAAGGCGGACGGCGCGCAGCTGTGGCGAATCGCGCGCGATTCCGCCAAGCTCGATCTCAACTCGCCGTACGCATACATGCTGTGGTGCCGCGATTTCGCCGAGTCCTCGGTGGTCGCGCGTGAAGACGGCAAGGCGGTCGGATTCGTCATCGCCTACCGCAGGCCGGACGAGCCCGACGCCGCGCTCGTCTGGCAGGTCGCGGTCGACGCGTCGCAGCGCGGAAAGGGCCTGGCCGGGGCCCTGCTCGACGCGCTCTACACGAGACTCGTCGCCGACGGCGTGCGTTACCTCGAGACCACCATCACCCCGGACAACGAGGCGTCCATCCGGCTCTTCGCGTCGTTCGCGAAGCGGTGGAACGCCGCGATGGAAACCAGTGTGCTGTTCGCCGGGGAAGATTTCCCCGAAGCCGGGCACCTGGCCGAAGAGCTTTACCGCATCGGTCCGCTGACGCCACGCAAAGATCCGGGCGAGTAGGAGAAAAGAAACGTCATGAGCATCTTCGAAGAGCTCGAATCCGAAGTACGCAGCTACAGCCGCGGCTGGCCGGTCGTGTTCGACCGCGCGCAGGGCAGCCACCTCTACGACGAGAACGGCAAGGCCTACCTGGACTTCTTCGCCGGGGCTGGCGCGCTGAACTACGGGCACAACAACCCGCGGCTCAAGCAGGCGCTGATCGACTACATCCAGCGCGACGGCGTCACCCACGCGCTGGACATGTTCACCGTGGCCAAGCGGGACTTCCTGCAGACCTTCCGCGACAAGATCCTCGACCCGCGCGACCTGAACTACAAGGTCGTGTTCCCCGGTCCGGGTGGCGCGAACGCCGTCGAAGCCGCGCTGAAGCTGGCGCGCAAGGTGACCGGCAAGGAATCGGTCATCAACTTCACGAACGCCTTCCACGGCATGACGCTGGGCGCGTTGTCGGTCACCGGCAACTCGATGAAGCGCGGCGGCGCCGGCGTTCCGCTGGTGCACGCCACCCCGATGCCGTACGACGCCTACTTCGACGGCGCGATGCCGGACTTCCTGTACTTCGAGAAGCTCCTCGAAGACTCCGGCAGCGGGCTCAACGAGCCGGCCGCGGTGATCGTCGAGGGCGTGCAGGGCGAAGGCGGCATCAACGCCGCGCGCCTGGAGTGGCTGAAGGGTCTCGACGACCTCTGCAAGCGCCACAACATCCTGCTGATCCTCGACGACGTCCAGATGGGCTGCGGCCGCACCGGACCGTTCTTCAGCTTCGAGGACGCCGGGATCAAGCCGGACATCGTCTGCCTGTCGAAGTCCATCGGCGGCTACGGCATCCCGATGGCGCTGACGCTGATCAAGCCGGAGCTCGACGTCTGGGAGCCGGGCGAGCACAACGGCACCTTCCGCGGCATCAGCCCCGCGTTCGTCACCGCGACCGAGGCGATCAACGCCTACTGGAGCGACGACGAGCTCGAGAAGTCCACCAAGGCGAAGGGCGAGCGCATCGCCGCCGCGTTCTCGGGCATCGTCGAGGCGTACCCGGACGCGAACCTGGTCGCCAAGGGCCGCGGCCTCGCGCGCGGCCTGGAGTTCGAGAACGGAGACCTCGCCGGCCGCGTCTGCGCGGAAGCGTTTGCGCGCGGCCTGCTGATGGAAACCTCCGGTCCCGGCGGCGAAGTCATGAAGCTCCTGCCGCCGCTGACCCTGACCGACGACGAACTGACCCAGGGCCTGTCGATCATCGACGAGTCCATCAAGGCCGTCCTGAAGAAGTAGAGGAGCCACGCCCGTGCTCGTTCGCACGCTCGACGAAATCACCGACACCGACGCCGACATCAAGACCGAGAACTGGCGCAGCAAGCGGATCATCCTGGCCAAGGAGGGCGTCGGTTTCTCGGTGCACGAGACCACGCTGTACGCGGGAACGGTGAACGACTTCTGGTACGCCAACCACATCGAGGCGGTGTTCATCACCTCCGGTGAAGGCGAGATCGAAGACCTGGCCACCGGCAAGGTGTACGAGCTCAAGCCAGGAACGCTGTACCTGCTCAACGACCACGACAAGCACCAGGTCCGGCCGAAGACCGAGATCAAGTGCGTCTGCGTGTTCAACCCCCCGGTGACCGGCCGCGAGGTGCACGACGAAAACGGCGTATACCCGCTGATCACCGAGGACGCGTAAAACACCGGAGAGGAAACT
This sequence comes from Amycolatopsis sp. NPDC049159, assembly GCF_040648295.1. Classification (NCBI taxonomy): domain Bacteria; kingdom Bacillati; phylum Actinomycetota; class Actinomycetes; order Pseudonocardiales; family Pseudonocardiaceae; genus Amycolatopsis; species Amycolatopsis sp. NPDC049159. The sequence continues at coordinate 211,415 of NZ_JBEZDL010000022.1, read as the reverse complement.
GGAGGCGAAGCCCGTGACGCTGATGGACACCCGGGTCGACGACACCTACCCGACCCGGATCACCGGTACTCCGGCGCACCTGCCGCGCGTGCACCCCACGGTGTGGGGTACCGAAGCCGACGGCCCGATCGACGCCGCCACGCTGGCGAACCACGAGACCAACGGCTACACCGTGGTCGAGGACATGCTCTCCGTCGGGGAGGTCCAGGCGTACTGGCAGGAGCTGGTCCGGCTGTCTTCCGATTCGGAGCTCGCCAGGGACGAGCGGGTGATCACCGAGGCGAAGACCGGTGAAGTCCGGTCGATCTTCGACGTCCACGAGATCTCCGCCCTGATCGCCGAACTGGTGCGCGACCCGCGCGTGCTGGACCGGGCCCGGCAGCTGCTCGGCTCCGAGGTGTACATCCACCAGAGCCGCGTCAACTACATGCCGGGGTTCAAGGGCACGGGCTTCTACTGGCACTCGGACTTCGAAACCTGGCACGCGGAGGACGGCATGCCGTCCCCGCGCGCGGTCAGCTGCTCCATCGCGCTGACCGACAACTACCCGTTCAACGGCGGCCTGATGATCATGCCGGGCTCGCACCGGACGTTCGTCCAGTGCGCCGGTGAGACGCCGGAGGCGAACTACAAGGCCTCGCTCAAGGACCAGCGGGTGGGCGTGCCGAACGAGGACGACATCACCCGGATGGCGGCCGAGCACGGCATCGACCAGTTCACCGGCCAGGCGGGCTCGGCCCTGTGGTTCGACTCGAACATCATGCACGGCTCCGGGAACAACATCACCCCGTACCCGCGCTCGAACATCTTCCTGGTGTTCAACAGCGTGGAGAACGCGTTGCAGGAGCCGTTCGCGGCGAGCGCCCCGAGGCCGGCCTTCATCGCCGGCCGCGACTCGACGCCGATCTCGCGGTAGGCACAGCCCGCCGGTGACCGGCCCGGTGCGCTTTGTTACCGTGTCGCCACCGCGCGGGCGTGTGGTCCGCGCAACAGACGTCTTCGACGGCGAACGGCGGCGGGTGCTTCGCTCGGGGTGAGCACACCCGCCCGATCGCCGGCGAAGACGACGGGCGGACCGCGCCCCCTGGCGGCCCGGCCGGAGGTTTAACACGACCCCGTACCAACGGATCGGGACCGTTGGTACGGGGTCGTTCCACGTCCGGGGGATGTCGCAGGACGTGGACACCCGCGCTGCGGAATCCGCAGAACCGCCAAAACTCCTGGTACCGGACCTGCTCGGCACCCTGTCACCACGGTAAGTTGATTTCCGCGGCAAGGCGGAACCCGGGGAGGTGGGCGCGAGCATGGCCCCGATCCGGTTCCGGCTGCTCGGGCCCGTGCAGCTCCTCCACGGCGACCAGCCCGTCCCGATCGGCGGCCCCGGTGTCCGCGGCCTGCTCGCGCTGCTGGCCCTCAAGCCCGGGAAGGTCGTCGGGCTCGACGACATCATCGACGCGCTCTGGGGCCACGACCCGCCCGCGACCGTGCGCACGATCATCCACGGCAACGTCTCGCACCTGCGGCGGATCCTGCGGGAGCTCGACGGCCCCAGCATCCTCACCACCCCGCCGGGCTACCGGCTCGACGTCGACCCCGACCGGATCGACGTGCACCGCGCGCACGCGCTGCTGGACCGGGCTTCGGCGGCCACCCCCGAGGTCGCGGCCGGGCTGCTGGCCGAGGCGCTCGCGCTGTGGCAGGGGCCCGCGCTCGGCGGCGTGCCCGACTCGCTGCGGGCCCCCGAGCTGGAGGACCTCCGCCGCGCCGTGCACGGCGCCCGCGTCGACGCCGACCTCGAACTCGGCCGCCACGCCGAGCTGATCGTCGAGCTCAGCCCCATCGTGCGGGCCCACCCGCTGGCCGAGCGGACGGCGGGGCAGCTGATGCGGGCGCTCTACCACGCCGGCCGCCGCGGGGACGCGCTCGAGCTGTACCGGACCGTCTCGCGCGCCACCCTCGGCACCATGGGCGTCGAGCCCGGCACCGAGCTGCGCTGGCTGCACACGCGGGTGCTCAACGACGACCTCCCCGCACTTTCACGTGAAAGTGCGGACTCCAGGTGGGCACTTTCACGTGAAAGTGCGGACGCCGCGAAGCCGATTTCGCAGCTGCCCGCCGCCGTTCCGAGCCTGGCCGGGCGCGGGGAAGAGCTGGCCTGGCTCGATGGCCTGGTCTCCCGCGCCGAGGCGGGCGAGACCACGATCGCCGTGGTCACCGGCACCGCCGGCGTCGGCAAGAGCACGCTCGTCGTCTGGTGGGCGCACCGCGCCGCGCGGAAGTTCCCGGATGGGGTCCTGTTCGCGTCGCTGCGCGGCTTCGACCCGCACCACCCGCCGCTGGAGCCCGCCGAGCTGCTCACCCAGTTCCTGCTCGGCCTCGGCGTCGAAACCGCGAAGATCCCCGAGCTGCTCCACGAACGCGTCGCGCTGTACCGGTCGCTGATCGCCGGGCGGCGGATGCTGGTGCTGCTCGACGACGCCCGCACGGCCGAGCAGGTGCGCCCGCTGCTGCCGCCGAGCGCGCGGACGATGACGGTGGTGACCAGCCGTTCGCGCCTCGACGGGCTCGCCGTGTCGAACGCGGCCCGGCAGCGCGTGCTCGGCACGCTCGCGCCCGAGGACGCCGTGCAGCTGATCGAGGAGCTCGCCGGGCCGGCGAGCCTCAACCACGCTCTCGCGCGGCTCTGCGGCTACCTGCCGCTCGCGCTGCGGATCGCGGGCGCGCGGCTTTCGGCGAGCGCGCAGCGGACCGCCGAGGAGCTGGTCGACGAGCTCGGCAACGAGCGGACGCGGCTGGCGGCCCTGCAGGTCGAGGGCGCCGACGACGGCGTGCGCGCCGCGTTCGACGTCTCCTTCCGCGGCCTGCCCGGCGAGATCGCCGAGACGTTCCTGCAGCTGGGCACGGTGCCCGGGGTGCTGGTCGGGCCGCACGTGATGGCCGCGGTCGCGCAGATCCCGGTGCCCGAAGCCCGGCGACGGCTGCGCGCGCTGGCCGCGCACAACCTCATCGCCGAGACCGCGCGGGACGTCTTCGTCCCGCACGACCTGGTCTGGCTCTACCTGCGGGAGCTCGTCGAGCAGGAGCTGGGCGAGAAGGAGCGCGAAGAAGCGCTCGGCTGGACGGTCCGCTACTACCAGGCCGCCGCCGACCGGGCGCGGCGCCGGCTGGGGCCGGTCGCGGACCCGCTCGACTTCACCGGGGTGCTCGCCGACGACGCGATGCCCCCGCTGACCGGCTTCGCCGAGGCGCACGACTGGTTCGTGGCGGAGTGGCCGAACCTCCTCGCGGTCCTCGACGCCGCGGCCGCCGCGGGCCGCCACGACGACGTCTGGCGGCTGGCGCGGCTCGGGCACAGCTACCGCGTCGCCTGCCCGCTGCTGGACGAGTGGACGCGGATGGCCGACCTCGGCGTCGCCGCCGCCGAAGCCGCGGGCGACGTCGCCGGGCAGTGCTGGCTGCGGCTCGCGCGGTCCGAAATCGCGCTGGTCTTCGAGCTGCCCGGGTTCGGCCTCGCGGACGCCGAGCGGGCGGCGGAGCTGGCCACCGGCCTCGCCGACGAGCGGCTGACGACGTCGGCCGACCTGCACCTCGGCCGCGCGCTCAGCCGGCTCGGCGAGCACGAGCGGGCCATCGAGCGGCTCGGCAAGGCCGTCGCGGAGGCCGGCGACGTCACGCTGCGCGGGCAGGCGCTCAGCAGCTGCGCGCAGGCGGAGAAGCGGGCGGGCCTGCTCGCCGAGGCCATCGCCCACCAGCTCGCCGGGCTGCGCATCGACCGCGAACTCGGCGACGACGACCGGGTCGTCGTCTCGCTCGACAAGCTGGCCGACCTCAGCCTGCGGGTGGGCGACCTCGAGGCGGCCGAGCGGTACGTCTGGGAGGCGATCGACCTCGCGATCAGCCGCGAGTTCGTCGCGCGCGAGGGTTCGCTGCGGCTGACGCTGGGCCGCGTGCTGCGCGCCGGTGGCGACCTCGACGGCGCGCGCGAACAACTCGCGCTGTCGGTGCGCATTTACGAGCGGGTGCACCCGAAGCTCGTCGGCGAGGTGCGCACCGAACTCGCCGAACTGCAGTGAAGATTCGCCCGCGCTTTCGAACTGCGACAACTCGGTGTCGGCTCGGCGCATTCATGGCGATGATTCGGTTGCGAACGGGTCACGGCCGGGTTCGCACCGTGAATCCTTAGTGGATTCTTAGTGGGCGCGGGCGGCGTCCGCGTAGGTTCGGCGGTGCCGGCTGAGCCCTAGGGGAGGGGCAGGCTGAGACGCCGGCGCCGGGCCCCGCGCGGGAAACCGCGGCGGGGCCGGGAGCCGCCAGGAGCGGCTCGTGGCGACCCGGCCGGCCGAGGTGGGGGTAGGCCGGCCGGTCGCCAGGCAGGGGTCAGCCCACGTTGGCGGTGCACAGCGCGATGGTCGTCCCGCTGTTTTCCGCGACCTTCTTGCCGTCGACCAGAATGGCGCACTTGATGTCGTTGCTCGCGCTTGAATTGCTGGTGTCCGCGGTGAGCGTCAACAAGTACGAGCCATTGTTGTAGGAAGCCTCGCCCTGCCACGCGTCGGTGCTCGCCGGCGCGTTTTCGGTGCGCTGGTCGCTGAGGCTGCCGTAGCGGACGGTCGCGCCGCCCGCCGAGGTGACCTCGAAGACCACCGCGTGCTTGTCGCCCGCGACCGCGGGCAGGTGCAGCCCGGTCTCGCCGCCGCCGAGGAAGGTCGAGTAGAGCAGCACGCCCGCCGTCGACAGCAGCGCCGCGACCGAAACGACGGTGGCGGTGATCGCGACCCCGCGGTCGCCCGTGGTGCCCTTCTTGACCTGGACCAGCCCGGCGATCGCGAGGATCAGCCCGAGCCCGGCCAGTGGCCACGCCACGAACCCGATGTCGGGGACGAACGCGACACCGAGTGCCGCCAGGCCGAGCAGCAGGCCGACGATCGCCAGGATGTTGCGCCCTGGTTTGGCGTTCGCTTGACGACGCTCCGTGGCCGTCACCGGCGGCGCGGGTCTGCCGTGGCGCGCGGTGGTCGGCGGGTACTGCGGGTCGGTCATCATGCGGGCCCCTTCGGGTGGGAGTGCGACGACGTTAACCCATAAGAGTGCCCGCGAACGAAATTGTTACATTCTGGAAAAAGTCATTGTCCCACCATTTTGCCGTGAGTATCGGTATTTCCTGACATCACGCGCAGGGTGTGGCGATGTGATCAATGCGAAGAATATCGGTGTTCCCACTGTTTTCGTGGCCGTACGGCCTACGACGACCGTCGGTTCCGGTGTTCAAGACGAAAGTCGCGAGCTGGACTTTTCAGTCGAAAAGGCTCACTTCGGGGGTGATTTCGAGGAGCTCGAACACGGGACGCCCGCGGCGGCCGTCGATCGTCGTCGTGCGCACGACGCGCAACCGGGCGGTCACCGGGCGGTCGAGGTTCTCCTTGATCTCGTCGAGCAGATCCGGCGCCACGGCGCCCTGGATTGTCCCGCCGGACTCGCGGTCGAGGTAGAAGATGCGCCGCCGGGTGCGGACGCCGTCGAGCCGCCCGCGCACCGTCTCGTAGCCGACCGCCTCGCGGGATTCGCGGAGGCTGCCCTGGAGGATCCGGGCCTGCTCGGTGGTCATGCTGCGGGTGACCTGCTCGCCCGCGGTCGGCGTCAGGGCCATCCCGATGCCGGCGTTCTTCGCGACGGCGTTGACGATGTCGCTCACCGCGTTGCGGACGGTGTCGCGCTGCAGCAGCACGGCGTCGAGCGCGCCGTCGTCCGAGCCGTTGGCCGGCAGGAAGTCACACAGTTCCTTGACGGCGCGCTCGGAAAGCGTCTCGATGCCGTCGACGATGAGCGCGTCGTCCGGCGCGGGCTCGGGGAAGCCGAAGAAGATCGCGTTGCCCGCCTGGCCGCGCTGGATCAGCGGCGCCTTGTCGCGGTCGGCCTGCTGGACCTGGGTGACCTCGCCGGACGGGTTCCGGATGATGTGCCCGATCTTCGCGGTCGCGTCCTGCAGCGCCCGGCTGATGTCGGAGAAGGTGTAGGCGTCGATGCTCTGCTCGCCGATGACCGAGACGTGCAGCAGCGGCGAGCGGGACGTCCGCTCGAACTTGGCGTTGGCCGCCATCGCCGAGGCGCGCGCGAGGTCGTCGAGCCACGTGCCGCCGGGGATCTCGTCGGCGATGCGCCGGAACTCGTTCCTCACCAGATCATCTCCGGGTAGCCCCTGCCGCCTTCGGCCCAGACCTCGGCCCAGGTGTCCTCGTCGCCGGGGCGGCACAGGAAGCCGTCCAGCATGCCGCCGACCGGCTGCACCTGGTCGAGGTACATGGCGGGCTGCCCGACGATGACGCCGCGCAGCGTGAGCAGGCCGTACAGCGCTGAGCGGCCGGCGTCGTCGAGCCGCTTCAGCGCGCCCCACTCGTCCGGGATGAGGACGACGTCGAGGCTGCGCGGCGGGTGCGCGGTGCGGATGATCAGCTCGCCGCCGATCCAGGCGCGGCCGGACGGCATGATCCGGCGGGCCACGCCGAGGTAGCTGTTGAGCGCGCTGAAGAGGATCTCGCGCTCGTTCTGGTGCGGCGCGTCGAAGACCAGGCGCTCGTAGACGTCGGCGAGGTCGCCCGCGTGGCGGCCCGGCGGCAGGACCTGTTGCGCAGTCCAATGGGGGAGCGCCACGCCACTCCCTCCTCAGCCTCGCTCACAGTGCGTAGCCGAATTTACCAGGATGGGTGTCAGCCACCGCGCCCAGGCTGCTGCGGCCACCGCGGGGCGGCCTCCTCGCTCTCGGGCCAGGCCGGTTCTTCCTCGGTCGGCCAGTCCTCGGCCTCGGCCCCGCGCTGCGGCGGCAGCGGCAGGTGCCCTTCGCGGTGGCCGACGGGCTCGGGCTCGTCGTCGGCCTCGTGGTGCTCCTGGGGCGGGCCCTGCGTCCAGGCGGCCGGGATGAACTGCGTCTGCTCGGCCGCGAGCGGTTCGTCGTACCGCGGCTCGGGTTCCGGCTCGTACGGCGCTTCGACGGCTTCCCGTGCTTCGGCGCGCTTCGGGATCCGCAGGACGAGCCACGAGGTGAGCGCGCCGAGCGCGAAGGCGACGATCAGCCACAGCCAGATCTGCCCGAACAGCCACAACATCGGCACCACCCCTTCAGATGACCGTGATTTCGACCCGCCGGTCCTCTTCGCCGCCGTCGGCCGGCCGGGTGTCGCCGAGGCCCCGGTAGGTCACGCGCTTGGTCGTGAGGCCGTTGGTGGTGAGGATCCGGGCGACGGCCCGGGCCCGGTCCCGGGACAGCTTCAGCGCGGCGCTCTCCCCACCGGGTCCGCGGCCGACGTGCCCGGTGACGCGGTAGCGGAAGGTCTCCGGCGACTTGGCGAGCGCGACGGCGATGCCGCGGGCGGCCTGTTCCCCTTCGGGTGTGAGCCGGGCGGTGTCCGGCACGAAGGTCACGGGCGCCTCGGCGAGCATCCGGTCGATCTCGGCCTGCACCCCGGCCTTGTCGGTCGGCGGCGGCGCGGTGGTCGTCGTGGTGGGCGGCGGCGGGGTGCTGCTGCTGGGGGCCGCGCTCGGCGGCGGTGCTGGGCTCGTGCTCGGGGCGACCGGCACGACGTCGCCCTCGAACTTGGCGGCGCGGACCCCGTCGACCCCTTGGACGACTTCGAGCGCGCGGAGGGCCTGGCCGGGCGCGAAGCCGGTGAGGGTGGCGTCCCGGCCGTCGAAGGTGACGCTCCCGGCGGGCAATCCGGCGGCGGCGAGCGCGGCTTGCGAGCGGGAGGTGAGATCACGCTGGACGCTCCCGGCCTGAGCCCAGGTCACGATCCCCGCGAGCAGCGCCGTGACCAGCACCGCGATCGGGACCAGCAGGATCCAGCGACGCCGACCGGACATAAGGGGAGGGTAGGCCCGGTGCGGCGGGTTGGCGAGTCGGCCGGGGCGGTCCGTCCACAAGTTGTCCCCAGGCAAGTCGACATGTGGACAACTTCGGGGTTCGTGATCGAGTGAGCACTTTCCGTCGGAAGCGGCGGATAGGCTGACGACGGGGTGGCCCCCAGGGAGGGCGGGCTGTGCTGGGGCGGGTTCTGCTGGGGCGGGCTGTGCTGGGGCGGGTTCTGCTGGGGCGGGCTGTGCTTGGGCGGGCTGTGCTGGCCGAGACCCGGGCGCGTCCCGCGCGACGCTAGAGAGGTCCCGAACGACTCATTCGGGACCCCAGGCGCCCCCCCAAAGAGTCATTCGCGACCTCCGGGCCACCCCGAAAACCCGCCCAGGAAGCCTGGCCCGCCCCACAGGCAAACCGAGAACCCCTCAGCTGGCCTGCTGAGCGTTGTCCGGCACCTCGAGCACGTCCATCTGGGGCAGCGGCGTCAGCGGAGCCAACGGCGCGAGCTGCGGCCGCTTCGGTGACAGCCCGTCCCCCATCGACTCGCCGCGCAGCTGGCGGCGGATCCACGGGAGCAGGTGCACCTTCGTCCACGTCAGGTCCGAGCGCCGCGAGTCGATCCAGCGGCTCGGGACCGCCTCCGCCGGCCACGGCTCTCGCCAATCACCCTCCACGGGGATGCCCAGGACCTCCGCGGACTTCCACGCGATGCGGCGGTGGGCGTCCGGGGAGAAGTGGAGGCGGTCGTCGCTCCAGGCTCGGCGGTCGTGCAGCGGGGCCATCGCCCACAGGTCGACCATGCGGGCGCCGTGGCGCTCGGCGATGGCCCACAGGTGGGTGTTGTAGATCGCCACCTTGCCGCGCAGGACCGACATCACCGACAGGACCTTCGTGTCCGGGCCGTTGAACATCAGCACCGGGATGCCCGCCTCGCGCAGCTTGGCGACGCCCTCCTCCAGGCGCTCCGCCACCGCGTCGACGTCCGCGCCCGGCACGATGATGTCGTTGCCGCCCGCGCAGAGGGTGACCAGGTCGGGCTTCAGTTCCAGGGCGATCGGGAGTTGCTCGTCCATGATCTCGTCGAGCATCTTGCCCCGCAGCGACAGGTTCGCGTACCGGAAGTCCGCCCGGCCCGCCGCCAGGATCTCCGCGAGCCGGTCGGCCCAGCCGCGGAACGAGCCGTCCGGCAAGGCGTCGTTGAGGCCCTCGGTGAAGCTGTCTCCTAGGGCTACATAGCTGTCGATTCCGTACACGTTGGGTCCCCTTCCCCATCCCTGCGACCGACTCCCCGACATGTAGTTGTACACCACAACTAACCATCGGGGTCCAACCCCCGCGCCACCCCCGGCTGTTCAGCCCGGGGTAACAGTGTCTTATCTTGTCGGCCTTCTCCGCTCCCTTATTACGCAGTCTTCACCTTCGGCATGCCGTGAAACAGCACACCAAGAGGCAAACCCGGCACCCGATGTGGCGAAGATCTCCCTGCTTGCGGCGTCCCGGGGGCTTTCCGGCAGGCTGGAGAGGTGTCCGGAGAACCCCGTGAGTCGCTCGCGCAGATCCTCGGCGGCCGCCGGGGTGCGCTCGACGCCAGCGTCCCGCCCGCCGGTTTCGTCGTCGGCTGGCTCGTGGCCGGGCAGTCCGTCGCCTGGGGTGCCGGGGCCGCCATCGCGGTCGCCCTCGCGCTCGGGGTCTACCGGGTCGTCCGGGGCGGCAAGATCCGCGCGCTCGTGGTCAGCCTGGCCGCCGTCGTCGCGGCCGCGCTGATCGCCCTGCACACCGGACGCGCGCAGGACTTCTTCCTGCTGCAGCTGATGTCCAATGTGGCCAGCGCCCTGCTGTGGGCGGCCAGCATCGTGGTGCGCTGGCCGCTGCTCGGCGTCGTCGTCGGGCTGCTGCTCGGGCAGAAGGCGCGCTGGCGCCGGGACGCGGTGCTGCTCAAGGCGTATTCACTGGCCAGCTGGGTGTGGGTGCTCCAGTACGTGCTGCGCGTGGTCGTCTACGGCCTGCTGTGGTGGGCCGGCCAGGTCGTCGCGCTCGGCGTGGCCCGCACGGTGCTGTCGTGGCCGCTGGTCGCGCTGACCGTCGCGGTGAGCGGGTGGGTGCTCTACCGGGCGTTGCCACCGGAGCACCCCGGCCTGCGCCTGACGCCGGAGACCAGCTCGGACGACGTACCCAGGGCATAAGGCGGCCCCCGGCGAGGGGGGAGGGTCCGGGGGCCACTGCCTACGGTACCCGGCCGACCCGGGTTCAGTCGACGTTTTCGCGGTTTCGGCCCGCGTTTCGCTCAATCCGCTGGTGGAGCGGGTCTCGGCGCGCCTTCGCCGAAGGCGTCCACGGCGGCCAGCCACGCCGCACCGAGCACGCCATCGGAGCTGGTCAGCACCTCGAGGCCGGCCAACCCGCGGCGGACGAGCGCGCCGACCGGGCTGTCCCCGGTGAGCACCGAGCCGACGAGCACGACCGGAGTCGACTCGCCGGGCTCGCGCGCGGCCAGGGCGTTCGCGACGAGCAACTCGGCCGCGCGGCCGACGATCTCCCGGGCCGCGGGCTCGCCGGCGTCGTGCGCCGCGCTCACCAACGGCGCGAAGCGGGCGAGCCGCACCGGCGCCTCGGCGTTGGCGGCCGTGATGAGCGCGCGCGACGCGGCGAGCCGCCCGGCGTCGGTCCGGACGTCCAAACCGGACGGTCCGAGCGCGGTGGCGAGCACCGCCGACGGCAGTCCTTCGAGGGGACGGCCGCGGCCGAGAGCCTCCAAAGTGGAACGGACGGCTTCGCGGCCGAGCCAGAACGCCGAACCCTCGTCGCCGAGCAGCCAGCCGTAGCCACCCGCGGTGCCGGCGAAGCGCCGCTTGCGGATCCGGCCCGCGATCGAACCGGTGCCGGCGACCAGGACCGTCCCGTCGGGGGCCGACGTCGCCGACGCGTACGCCACTTCGGCGTCGGTGACGGTCCGCACCACGCCGGTGAGCCCGATCCGCGCCCACGCCGCTTCGAACACCGACGCCACCGCCGGATCGCTCAGCTTGCTGACCCCGGCCATGCCGACGACGCACGCCCGCACGGTGCCGGGGTCGCGGTCGCCGAGCGCCGCGGTGATCGCGCCGGCGATCCGGCCCGCGGCGACCTCCGGCGCGTGCGCGTTGGGGTTGGCGCCTTCGCCGCGCCCGGTGCCGAGCACGACGCCGGCGGCGTCGACCAGTGCGGCCCTGGTCGACGTGCCGCCGGCGTCGACGCCGATCGCGGAGGTCACCGGGTCTTGGTCACCTTGAGCAGGCCGCGCGGGTTGTCCGGGTCGCCGCCGCGCGCCAGCGAGAGGCCCAGCGCGATCTGCTGGATCGGCAGGATCTCCAGGATCGGCGCCAGCTCTTCGACGGTCTGCGGGACGTCGATCCGCAGCGCCGCGGGGGTGTCCGCGGACGCCGAACCGACCGCGACGACGTCCGCGCCGCGCTTGCCGACCGCGTCGACGACGTCGCGCATGGCTTCGGCGCCGTGCCCGGCGCTGGTCACCGCCAGCACCGCGGTCTGGTCGTCGACCGCCGCCACCGGGCCGTGCAGCAGGTCGGCCCCGCTGTACGCGCGCGCCGCGAGGTAGCTCGTCTCGGCGAGCTTGAGCGACCCCTCCAGCGCGGTCGCGTAGGAGTAGCCGCGGGCGGCGGTGAGGACCCGGTTCACGAACCGGTACCGGTCGACCGCTCGCTGCACGCCCTCGGTGGCGCCCTCGAGGGTCTGCTGCGCGAGTTCGCCGATCTTCTCGGCGTCGGCCGCCTTGCCGCCGCGCACCGCGTCGACGAGCAGGTAGAGCGCCATCAGCGTCGCGGAGTACGTCTTGGTCGCCGCGACGGCCTGCTCGACACCCGCGCCGATGTCGATGCCGAGTTCGGACGCCGCCCGCAGCGGCGAGTCCGGGGTGTTGGTCACGGAAACGGTCAGCGCGCCCTGTCGCCTCGCCGTTTCGGTGACCTCGATCAGGTCAGGCGACCCACCGCTTTGGCTGACGGTGACGAACAGCACGTCCCGCAAATCGGGTCGCGCGCCGTACAGCGTCGCCGTGGACGGGGAAACCAGACCGGCCGGAAGGCCGAGGAGTACCTCGATCAGGTACTTCGCGTACAACGCTGCGTGGTCGCTCGATCCACGCGCGGCGAGCAAAGCGAACCGCGGGGGCCGTTGTGAGATCTTTTCCGCCACTTCGGCGATTTCCGACTGACGCTGCACCAGACCGGCCAGGACGTCCGGCTGCTGGGCGATCTCCGCGGCCATGTGCTCGCCGGGCCGTTGTTGGGTCATCATTTTCCTCTCCACCTCCGGCATTATGTACCGGACTCAGGCGGCGTCGGTCAGGTCTAGACCAATGTTAGTGGGGCGGGCCGTCGGTGGAAAAGGGTACGTTTCATACGGGGACGTGGCGTGTGATGAGGGAAGGCATAGGGAGTCGGGCATGTTGGAGACCACCACCACGGGCGAGGCGGGCACCGTCGCCGGGATGCGCGGGCAGCGCGAGCCCAAGTATTGGGCATTGAAACAGCACCTCCTCGACCTTTTGGACGTCCTCCCGCCGGGGTCGCCGATCCCGACCGAACGCGCGCTCGCGGGGGAGTTCACGGTCTCCCGCACCACCGTGCGCCAGGCGCTGGCGGACCTGACCGCCGAGGGCCGCCTGCACCGTGTGCAGGGAAAAGGCACCTTCGCGGCCGAGCCGAAGCTCGCGCAGCGGCTGCAGTTGTCGTCCTACACCGAGGACATGCGCAAGCAGGGCCTGAAGCCTTCTTCGAAGCTCCTCGAAGTCGAAGAGCTGCCGGTGGAGGGTGACCTCGCGAAGCTCCTCGGAATCCGCACCGGCGCGAAAATCCTTCGCCTTCGACGCCTTCGACTCGCGGACTCCCAGCCGATGGCGCTGGAGACGACCCACCTCCCGCTCGGCCGTTTCCGCGGACTGCGCAAGCACGTCTCCGCGGGCGGTTCGTTGTACGCCGTTCTGCGCGAGCACTACGGGGTCGAACTCGAACGTGCCGAAGAGACGATCGAGACCTCGCTCGCCGGGCCGCAGGAAGCGGAAATGCTCGGCGCGGACGTCGGCATGCCGGTGCTGATGCTGACCCGGCACTCGTTCGCCACGGACGGCAAGCCGGTCGAGTTCGCCCGCTCGGTCTACCGCGGCGACCGGTACAAGTTCGTCACGACGCTGCTGCCGTAGGGCCCGGTTGACGGGGGATCACCGGCGCGGTGGAGTGAGCACGTGACTGCCACCGAAGACACCGGGATCCGGTGGGGGACGCACGCCGCGCGCGGCGTCCTCGCCACCACCATCCTCGGGTCGGGCATGGCGATGCTCGACGGCACCATCGTCAACGTCGCCCTGCCCCGCATCGGCACCGAGCTCAACGCCTCGGTCGCCGGGCTCCAATGGATCCTCGACGGGTACCTGCTGGCGCTCGCCGCGCTCATCCTCGTCGCCGGCTCGCTCGGCGACCGGTACGGGCGGCGGCGCACGTACCTCGTCGGCGTCGTCTGGTTCGGCGTCGCCTCCGGGCTGTGCGCCGCCGCGCAGTCCACCGAGATGCTCGTCGCGACCCGGATCCTGCAGGGCATCGGCGGCGCGCTGCTGACGCCGGGGTCGCTCGCGATCCTCCAGTCGTCCTTCGCGCACGACGCCCGCGCCCGCGCGATCGGCGCCTGGTCGGGGCTCGGCGGCATCGCGGCCGCCGCCGGCCCGCTGCTCGGCGGGTTCCTCGTGCAGGTCTGGTCGTGGCGGCTGGCGTTCCTCATCAACGTGCCCATCGCCATCGCCGTGGTCCTGATGGCGCGGAAGTTCGTCCCCGAATCGCGTGACCCGGAGGCCACCGGCCACCCCGACTTCGGGGCGGCCGCGCTCGGCGCCGTCGGCCTCGCCGGGGTGACCGGCGCGCTGGTGGAGGCGCCGGGACGCGGGATCGGCGACCCGATCGTGCTGATCGCGGGCCTGCTCGGGATCGCGGGGCTGGCCGCGTTCGTCCTCCTCCAGCACCGCTCGGCGGAACCGCTCGTGCCGCCGTCGCTGTTCCGCGACCGGACGTTCACGCTCTCGAACGCGCTGACGTTCGTCGTCTACGCGGCGCTCGGCGGGGTGATGATGCTGCTGGTCATGCAACTGCAGGTGTCGCTCGGCTATTCGCCGACCGCGGCCGGGCTGGCGGGGCTGCCGCTCACGGTCGTCATGCTGCTGCTGTCGGGGCGCTCCGGCGCGCTCGCGCAGCGCATCGGCCCGCGCACGCAGCTGGTCGTCGGCCCGATCGTCGTCGGCGTCGGCATGCTGCTGATGCTGCGCATCGCGCCCGGGGCGTCCTACTTCGGCACGGTGCTGCCCGCGGTCGTGGTGTTCGGGCTCGGCCTGGCGACGGTGGTGGCGCCGGTGACCGCGACGGTGCTCGCCGCGGCCCCGGACCGCTTCGCCGGCGTCGCCTCCGGCGTCAACAACGCGATCGCCCGCTCCGGCGGGCTTTTGGCGGTGGCGGTGCTGCCCGCGGCGGCCGGGCTGACCGGCGAGGCGTACGCCGACCCGGTGGCGCTGACGGCGGGCTGGCGGACGGCGCTGGTCATCTGCGCGGCGCTGGCCGTCGCGGGCGGGCTGATCGCGCTGGGCATCCACAACGGCGTCCTGGAGCCACCGGCTTCGCCGTCGCCGCCCAAGCCCGACGACGAGTGCCCCCACCTGGGTGAGTGCTACCACTGCGGCGTCGAGGGCCCGCCGACGCACGTCCGCGGCGGCGGGACCCCGGTCGCCGGTTCCTAGCCCGCGAGGATCTCCGCGAACATCGCCGGGTCGGCGTTGCCGCCGGAGACCAGGACGACCGTCTTGCCGGCCGGCAGCTCGCCGGCGTGGAAGAGGTACGCGGCCGTCGTCACCGCGCCGCTGGGCTCGGCGACCAGGCGGGCCTGGCGGGCCAGGACGCGCACGGCCTCGCGGATCTCGTCTTCGGTGACCGTGACCATCTGGTCCACGACCTCGCGCAGGTGGGCGAAGGTCAGCTCGGACGGCTGCGAGCGCAGGCCGTCGGCGATCGTGCGGGCGCGGTCGGCCTGCGGCCAGCGGACCAGCTCACCACGCTGGAGGCTGTCGGCGGCATCCGCGGCCAGCGCCGGCTCGACGCCGATCACGCGCGCCCGCGGGCAGCGGGCCTTCAGCGCGGTGCCGACGCCGGCCGCCAGCCCGCCGCCGCTGACCGGGACGAGCACGACGTCGACGTCCGGCAGGTCTTCGGCGATCTCCAGGCCCGCGGTGCCCTGCCCGGCGATGATGGCCGCGTCGTCGAAGGGCGGGACGAGGGTCAGCCCGCGTTCGGCGGCCAGTTCACGCGCTTTCCCCTCGTGCTCGCCGATCGGCACCTCGATCACCTCGGCGCCGTACGCGAGGGTGGCCTCGACCTTGATCCGCGGCGCGACGTCCGGCACGACGATCACCGCGGGTACGCCGTAGCGTTGCGCGGCGTACGCGACCGCCTGCGCGTGGTTGCCGCTCGAGTACGCGACGACACCGCGTTCGCGCGCTTCGTCGTCGAGGGCCCCGATCGCGTTGAACGCACCGCGCACCTTGAACGCGCCGATCGGTTGCAGGCTTTCGGGTTTGAGCCACAGGGTGCCGCGGGGATCCCACGTCTGGACCAACAGGGGCGTGCGCACGGCGACACCTTCGACGCGCTTCGCGGCGGCCTCGATGTCGGAGATCGTCACCAGTTCCATGTGCCGAGTATGTCAAGAAATCGTTCGGATGGGAGTGTCTACTGTGGACAGACGGAGTGGTACTCCTCACGCCGCGGCAACGCGGGGAGTTCCTCGCGCGCCTTAACCGTTGGACAAGGGGAGAACACGGACTACTCGGATCGGGATCATGACGAAGGAGAACGAAGCGGCTTCCGAAGGAAAGACGGAGGAAAAGCCGGGCCTGCGGATCGTGCAGGTGCTGGCGGCGGCGCTCGCGGCGGTGACCGCCGCGCTGCTGGGCTCGACGCTCGGCGTGGCGGGCACGGTGGTCGGCGCGGGCGTGGCGAGCGTGGTGTCGACGGTCGGCGGCGAGCTGTACTTGCGCTCGCTGCAACGCACGCGCGAGGCGGCGGCGAAGGCCCGCGTGCTGGCGACGTCGGGGATCCGGCGGCGGGGACCCGCGCCGGACGTGCCGGCCGAGGTGGAAATTCCGATTACCGACCAGCCGACGGTGCAGCTGGAGAAGCCCGCCGAGGACGGGCCCTCGCGGCTGCGGAAACTGCGCTGGCCCTTGATCATCGGCACCAGCGTGGCGGCGTTCGCGGTGGCGATCCTGGCGATCGTCGGCCTCGAGTCGGCGACGGGCGCCCGGATCGGCGGCGGCACGGGCACGAGCATCGGCAAGATCTTCGGCGGCGGTGGCGGCCACACCGACACCACACCGTCGACGACGCCGACCACCGGGACCAGCGACACCCAGGTGTCCCCGACGGAGACGACCACGACCCCGCCGGAAACGTCGACGACCCCGACGACCTCGTCGGAGACGCCGACGACCACGCCGAGCACGTCGACGCAGCAGCCGTCGACCTCGGCCCCGGCGACGACGGCCCCGCCCACCAGCCAGGGGGCGGCGACCACGCCGACGCCGTGACTGTGGTCAGGCCAGGTGGGAGCGAAGGGCGCGGGTGGCTTCGGTGGTCGCGCGGCCGACGTTGCGGGAGGCCCTCGCGTCGAGTACCGAAGGCAGTCGGTCGTCGTTGACCTCGGCCACGCCGACGCCGTGACTGCGGTCGGACCGCGTGGGTGCGGAGGGCTCGGGTGGCTTCGGTGGTCGCGCGGCCGACGATGCGGGAGGCCCTCGCGTCGAGTACCGAAGGCAGTGGGTCGTCGTTGACCCGGCCACGACGACCCCGCCCACCAGCCAGGGGGCGGCGACCACGCCGACGCCGTGACTGTGGTCAGGCCAGCTGGGAGCGAAGGGCGCGAGTGGTTGACGACGATGCGGGACGCCCTCGCGTCGAGCACCGCGTGACTGCGGTCAGACCAGGTGGGAGCGGAGCGCTCGGGCGGCCTCGGCGGGGTCCTCGGCCTCGGTGATCGCGCGGACGACGACGATGCGGGACGCCCCCGCGTCGAGCACCGAAGGCAGCCGGTCGCCGTCGATGCCGCCGATTGCGAACCACGGGCGTTCCGGGGCCCAGCCGGCCACCGCGCGCACCAGGTCCAGGCCCGGTGCGTCGCGGCCCGGCTTGGTCGGCGTCGGCCAGCACGGGCCCGTGCAGAAGTAATCCACGCCGGGCTCCGCCGACGCCGACAGCGCCTGGTCGAGGGAGTGGGTCGAGCGGCCGATCACGACGTCGTCGCCGAGGATGCGGCGGGCCAGCGGGACCGGGATGTCGTCCTGGCCCAGGTGGAGCACGTCCGCGCCGACCGCCAGCGCCACGTCCGCGCGGTCGTTCACCGACAGCAGCGCGCCGTGGCGCTCGCACGCCTCCGCCAGCACCTCCAGCGCCGCGATTTCGGCCGCGGCCTCCAGTGGCGCACCGCCGGTCTTGTCGCGCAGCTGGATGACGTCGACGCCGCCGGCGAGGGCCGCGTCGGCGAACGCGGCCAAGTCGCCGCGGGAGGTGCGGGCGTCCGTGCACAGGTACAGGCGCGCGGCGTCGAGGCGGGCGCGGATCTTGTCACCGGAGAGGGCGGGCATAGCGGCGACCGTACCCCGGGAGTTAGGGTGGACGGGTCCGCACGGGAGCCCGAGGCACGGGCTGAGAGGGAGCTGCCGCTCCGACCGTGGAACCTGATCCGGGTCATGCCGGCGCAGGGAGCGTGATCCCATGACGAACCTGGCAGTGGTGGGCGGCGGCGTGATCGGCCTGTCCGCGGCGTGGCGGGCCGCGAAGGCGGGCCACGACGTCACCGTGCACGATCCCGAGCCCGCTCGCGGCGGCGCGTCCTGGCTGGCCGGTGGCATGCTCGCCCCGGTCACCGAGGCCTGGCCCGGCGAAGAAGACGTGCTCAGCCTCGGTGAAGCGTCGCTGAAACGCTGGCCGGGCTTCGCGAGCGACCTCGGACAAGAGGGCGTCGACCCCGGTCTCACCGGGCACGGGACGCTCGTCGTCGCGTTCGACAGCGCCGACGCCGGGCACCTCGACATCCTCGCCGGCTACCTGCACTCGATCGGCCGCGCGGCCGAGCGCCTCACCGGGCGGGAGACCAAGCGGCTCGAACCCGGCGTCGGGTCCGTCCGAAGTGGACTCCACGTGCCCGGCGACCTGGCCGTGGACAACCGGAAACTGCTCAACGCGCTCTACGCGGCGTGCGTCAACCACGACGTCCGGTTCGTGCGCGAGCGCGTCGAGAGCCTGCCGGACGCCGAAGCCGTCGTGCTCGCCGCGGGCGCGTGGACCGGGCGGCTGCACCCGCGGCTGGCCGGCGCCGTCCGGCCGCTCAAGGGCGAGATCCTGCGGCTGAAGCCCCGCCGCGGCTGCCTGCCGCCGCCCGCGCACACCGTGCGGGCCGTCGTCGAGGGCCGGCCGATCTACCTCGTGCCGCGCGGCGACCAGGAGCTCGTCCTCGGCGCCACGCAGTACGAAGCGGGCTTCGACCGGGCCGTCACCGCGCGGGGCGTGCGCGAGCTGCTCGAAGGCGCCGAACGCGTCTTCCCCGCGATCACCGAGTACGAGCTGGTCGAGACCGCCGCCGGCCTGCGCGCCGCCAGCCGGGACGTGCTGCCCTACATCGGTGTCCTGGACGACGGCGTCTTCGCCGCCACCGGGCACCACCGCAACGGCCTGCTGATGGCCCCCGTGACCGCGGCCGCCGTGGTCGCCTGGCTCGAGGGGGAGGAGCCGCCCGAAGGCGTCGAAGCGGCTTCGCCCGCCCGGCTGCAGAAGAAGGAGCACGTGTGATGGAGATCAAGCTCAACGGCCAGTGGACGGAGTTCCCGGACGGCGCGACCGTCGCCGACGTCCTCGACGCGTCCGGTGGCCCGCGGCCCGGGATCGCCGTCGCGGTCGACGGCGTCGTCGTCCGCCGGGGCGACTGGGCGGCCACCGTCGTGCCCAAGGGCGCGGGCGTCGACGTGCTCACCGCCGTCCAGGGAGGCTGAAGTGGACGAAGAACCGCTGGTCATCGGCACCGCCAAGCTGTCGTCCCGGCTGATCATCGGCACCGGCGGCGCGGCCAACCTGGCCGTGCTCGAACGCGCGCTGGTCGCCTCCGGCACCGAGCTGACCACCGTCGCGATGCGCCGCGCCGACGCCGAGGGCGGCTCCGGTGTCCTCGAACTGCTGAAGAAGCTCGGCATCGAGCTGCTGCCGAACACCGCGGGCTGCCGGACGGCCGCCGAAGCCGTGCTCACCGCGCAGCTCGCGCGGGAAGCGCTGGAGACCGATCTCATCAAGCTCGAAGTGCACGCCGACGACCGGACGCTGCTCCCGGACCCGTTCGAGACCCTCGACGCGGCCGAACGGCTGGCCGCCGACGGGTTCACCGTGTTCGCCTACACGAACGACGACCCGGTGCTCGCGCTGCGCCTGGAAGAGGCGGGCTGCGCCGCGGTGATGCCGCTGGGCGCGCCGATCGGCACCGGCCTCGGCATCCGGAATCCGCACAACATCGAGCTGATCGTTTCGCGGGCGGGCGTGCCGGTGATCCTGGACGCCGGAATCGGCACGGCGTCGGACGCGACGCTGGCGATGGAGCTCGGCTGCGACGCCGTCCTGCTGTCCACCGCCGTCACCCGGGCGGCCGATCCGGAACGGATGGCTTCGGCGATGCGTGCGGCCGTCGTCGCCGGTCACCTGGCCCGCGCGGCGGGGCGGGTGCCGCAGCGCTTCTGGGCGAAAGCGTCGAGTCCACCCCGGTGAACTGCTGCTTTCGGGGGCTCCGGGTGGCGGCGCCCCCGGGCCCGGGGCGAAGCCCCGGTACAACACCAGAGTGGCTTCACGCCGAACGCGCACCGCGAGCCCGTAAGGTGGACGGCACTTTCCGGCGCACCCGCGGCGGGGCAGGGCAGAAGGAGCCAGCCGTGACGAGCACATCGGTCCAGGACGTCTCGGGCAGGTTGTACCTGGCCGTCGGCAGGCTGTCGCGGTCCCTGCGGCAGGCGGGTGTGCCGGGACCGGGCCACGGTGCCATCTCGGCGCTGGCGACGCTCGTGAACTCCGGCCAGCTCCGCCTCGGCGACCTCGCGGCCAAGGAGGGCGTCGCCGCGGCGACGATGTCGCGGATCATCGCGTCCCTGGTCGAGGCCGGCTACGTCAGCCGCGAGTCCGACCCGGTCGACCGCCGGGCGTGGCTGGCGAAGGCGACCGAGGAGGGCGAGCGGCTCGTCTCCGGCGTCCGGTCGACCCGCGTCCAGGAGCTGAACCGGCGCCTCGACCGGCTCTCGCCCGAGCACCGCGAAGCCTTGACGACGGCGATCCCGGCGCTCGAGGCCCTGATCGCGGACGACTGAGCTAGTCCGCGAGCCGGCGCGTGATCCGGTCGAACAGCTCCGTCAGCGGCTCGCCGACGTCCCGGCCGAACTCGGTCAGCCCGTAGGTGACCTGCGGCGGCGTGGTCGGCTCGACCCGCCGCCAGACCAGGCCGTCCTGGACCAGCGCGCGCAGCGACTGGGCCAGCATCTTTTCGCTGATGCCCTGGATGCTCTCGCGCAGCTCGAAGAACCTGAGGTCGGTGCGCCGCAGGGAGATCAGCACCCAGATGCCCCACCGGCTGGTGACGTGGTCGACGACGTCGCGCGCGACGCAGTCGGTGTGAAACACCTCATACCGAGCCTCGGCGCCGGCCGGGGTGAGCTGTGGGCCTCCGGTCATGTCATGAGCTTACCCAGAGGTATGTACTTACCAGAAGTTAGCTCGGCTCCTAGCGTCCCCCGAACACAGCGGGGATCGGACGAAGGAGCTGTTCATGATCGTGGTGACCGGGGCTACCGGGAACGTGGGCCGGCCGTTGGTGCGGGCGCTGGCCGGAGCGGGACAGCAGGTGACGGCGGTGTCGCGGCACGCCGCGGCCGTGCCGGACGGCGTCCGGCACGTGGTGGCCGACCTGGCGGAGCCCGCCGGTCTCGAGCCCGTGCTGGCCGGGGCGAAGGCGTTGTTCCTGCTGCTGTCCGGCGACCTGCACGCCATCGGGGCGAATCCTGCCGACGTCGTCGAGCGGGCCGCGCGCGCCGGGGTCGGCCGGATCGTCCTGCTGTCCACCCTGGGGGTGGTGACCAGGCCCTTCGGCACGACGCGGGTCGCGATGCGCGAGCTGGAGGACGCGGTGCGGGCGGCCGGGCCGGACTGGGCCGTCCTGCGGCCGGGCGGCTTCGCGTCGAATGCCCTGTGGTGGGCCGAAAGCGTCCGCACCCAGCGGACAGTCGCCGCACCCTTCGGCGACACGGGGGTGCCCGTCATCGACCCGGCGGACATCGCCGACGTCGCCGCGGCCTGCCTGCTGGACGAGGTGCACACCGGCGGCGTGTACGAGCTGACCGGGCCGGAAGCGATCACGCCGCGGCAGCAGACGGCGGCCATCGCCGCCGCGCTGGGCTCGCCGGTGCGGTTCCACGAGCAGACCCGCGAGGAGGCCAAGGCGGGCATGACGCGGAGCATGCCGGCCGAGCTCGCCGACGACACCCTGGACATCCTCGGCTCGCCGAGCCCGGCCGAAGTGCGCGTCAGCCCCGACGTCGAGCGGGTCCTCGGCCGGGCTCCCCGCTCCTTCGCCGACTGGGCCGCGCGCACCGTCGCCGCGTTCCGCTAAGCGGCCTTCTGCCGCAGCTCGGCGAGCTCCGCACGCAGGGCGCGGAGCTCGTCGAGGATCTCCTGGTTCGCCGCCGCCTGGGTTTCGGCCTGCTTCGCCTCCTCCTCGCGGATGTCCTGGCGCAGCTCGTCCTCCATGCCGCTGACCACGACGGCGATGAAGAGGTTCAGCACCGCGAAGCTGGACACCAGGATGTAGACGACGAAGAAGATCCAGGCCATCGGCGCCTGTTCCATGATCGTCTTGGCGATGTCGGGCCAGGCCTCGCCGGTCATCACCTGGAACAGGGTGAACAGCGACGTGCCGAGGTCGCCGAAGTCGCCGGGGTCGATGGCGCCGAACAGCTTCGTCGCCATCACCCCGGCCACGAAGATGATCAGCGCGAGCAACGCGGCGATCGAGGCCATGCCGGGGATGGCGGCGAGCAGCCCGGAGACGACCTTCCGCATCGACGGCACGACGGAGATCAGCCGCAGCACCCGGAGCACGCGCAAGGACCGCAGCACCGCGAACGGCCCGGTCGCCGGGATCACCGCGATGCCGACCACCAGCAGGTCGAAGACGTTCCAGTTGTCGCGGAAGAAGCCGCCGCGGTAGGCGTAGAACTTCGCCAGCAGCTCGGTGACGAAGATGCCGAGCGCGATGTGGTCGAGCACGTGCAGCAGCCCGGCGTACCCGGCCATGATCGACGTCGACGTCTCCATCCCGAGCGTGACCGCGTTGAACACGATGACGGCGATGATGAAGTTCTGGAAGCGGCGGTCTTCGAGGACCTTCGCCACCCGCTCGCGTCCGGTCAAGGCCGCCCCCCGCTTGGGTCAAGGATCAGTAAACGCAGGGATGGTAACGGTCGCGGTGACGCACCTCGCCGGCCAGTCGCCGGACTTCAGCGCTCCTCGGGAGCCAGCCTCCAGAAGGCCGACACCGGTCCGACCTTGGCACCCATCGGGTACGCGTGCTCGACCGCCTGCGAAACGAACCACTTGCCGTACCGCGCGGCCTCGACCACCGGCATGCCCTTCGCGAGCCCGGCCGTCAGCGCCGACGCCATCGTGTCGCCCGCGCCGTGCGTGTGCGGGGTCGAGTAGCGCTTGCCCGGCAGCTCCACGAACGTCGAGCCGTCGAACAGCAGGTCCACGCACTCCGGGTCCGACTGCAGGTGGCCGCTCTTCACCAGGACGTACCGCGGGCCCATCCGGTGCAGCACGACCGCCGCCGTGTGCATGCCTTCGCGGTCGGTCACCGTCATGCCGGTCAGGAGCCGGACTTCGTCGAGGTTCGGGGTCAGCACCGTCGCGCGCGGCAGCAGCTCGTCGCGCAGCGCGTGCAGGCCGGCCTCGTCGAACAGCGGCTGGCCGTGCATCGACGCCGCCACCGGGTCGACCACGAACGGGATCCGGGCGTCCCGGCCGATCTCCGCGTTGTCGCACGCGACCGCGACCGCCTCGATGATCCCGGCCGACGCCAGCATGCCCGTCTTGGCCGCGCCGACGCCCATGTCCGCCGCCACGGCCTCGATCTGCCCGGCCACGATGTGCGGCGGCAGGTCGGCGCGGTCGTGCACGCCGAGGGTGTTCTGGACGGTGACGGCGGTGACCGCGACCAGGCCGTGCACGCCGCAGGTCAGGAACGTGCGCAGGTCCGCCTGCAGCCCGGCGGCGCCGCCGGAGTCCGACCCGGCGATGGTCAACGCGGTCGGAAGGCTCGTTGGCATGGTGTTTTCCCGACTTCTGGTCTAGGCCAATCGGCCGCTTTTCCTTCATCAAGAGTCAACCACGGTGGCACATTGTGTGGGCTACTCACCAGTTCACGGGGCGAAGGAGCCTGGATGAAGCTCTCCTCGGTGGTACTCCTCACGGCTGCGCTCGTGCTCTCCGGAGCGACCGCGGCCCACGCGGACAGCCCGAAGCTTTCCCACGTCACGACCGTCGGCGTGCACAACACCTACGACCCGGCGGCCTACGGCTACCTCGCCCAGGCGCTCGACGCCGGCTCGTCGCTGATCGAGCTCGACGTCTGGCCGGACTTCTTCACCCACGAGTGGAAGGTCAGCCACTCGAACCCGCTGGGGAACAACAACAACTGCGTCGCGGCCACCTCGGCGTCGCAGCTCTACAGCGGCGGCAAGAACAAGAACCTCGAGTACTGCCTCGACGACATCCGGATCTGGCTCGCGGCCCACCCCGGGCATGCGCCGCTCACGCTCAAGCTCGAAATGAAGACCGGCTTCTCGGACAACACCGGCATGGGCCCGGACGAGCTGGACGCGACGTTCCGCTCGCACCTCGGCAGCGTCGCCTTCCGCCCGGCCGAGCTGCTGGGCGGTTACGCCACGCTCGACGACGCGGCCAAGGCGGACAACTGGCCGTCGGTGGACGCGTTGCGGGGCCGGGTGATCACCGAGATCATCCCGGGCACGGTCGAAGAGGGGAACCCGACCGACACGCTGAAGACCGACGTCGAGTACGCGCGGTACCTGGTCGGGCTCAAGAACGCCGGCAAGCTCGGCGACGCGAACATCTTCCCGACCGTGCACGGCGCGGCCGGCGGTGACCCGCGGGACAAGTACACCGCCGACCTCAAGCCGTGGTTCGTGGTGTTCGACGGCGACGCGAACGCGTGGGTCACGCAGACCGGGCCGTGGTGGTACGACGCGAACCACTACTACGTCGTGATGACCGACGCGCAGAACGTCGCGCCGGCCATCGACGCCCACAACCCGACGGTCGAGCAGGCCAACCAGCGCGTGGCCGACCTGGCGAAGCAGCACGCGTCGGTCGTCACCGCGGACTGGACCGGGCTCACGACGGTGCTGCCGCAGGTGGTCGCCCGGGGTTAGAGGGTCAGCACGAGCTTCCCGGACACCCGCCCGGATTCGCCGAGCTCGTGCGCCTTGGCGACGTCTTCCAGCGGGAAGGTCTGTTCGACGCGGACCTTCAGCTGACCGGCCTCGATGAGTTCGACGAGGCCGGTCAGCCCGCCGCGGTCCGGCTCGACGAGGATCCGGCTCGTGCGGACTTCCCGTGCGGCGGCGGCCTTTTCGACGCGGTCCGCGACGCCGCTGGGGACGCCGATCAGCAGGCCGCCCGCCTTGATCGCGGGGAGCCAGCGCAGGTCGCTGTCTTCGCCGACGAGTCCGAAGTAGACGTCCACATCGGACGCCGTGGCGTTCTCGTCGTGGTAGTCGATCGGTTCGTCGACGCCGAGTTCGCGCAGCAGGTCGTGCTTGCCGGCGCTGGCCGTGCCGATGACGTGCGCCCCGCGCGCCTTGGCGATCTGCACGGCGAGGTGCCCGACCCCGCCGGCGGCGGCGTCGACGAACACCCGCTGTCCTTTCCGGACGTCCGCGACGTCGACCAGGCCCTGCCAGGCGGTCAGCCCGGCCAGCGGCAGCGCGGCGGCCTCGGCGAACGACAGCCCGGCGGGCTTGCGCACGAAGTGCCGCGACGGCGCGGTGACGTACTCCGCGTACGCGTTGCCCGGGCGCGGGAACCACGGCATGCCGAGGACTTCGTCGCCTTCCCGGACGCCGGTGGCGCCGAAACCGGCCGCTTCGACGACGCCGGCGACGTCCCACCCGACGGTGAACGGCGGCTCGCCGAGGAACCCGCCGCCGGCCCGCACCTTCCAGTCGACGGGGTTGATCCCGGCGGCCCGCACCCGCACCAGGACCTCCGTCGGCCCGGGTTCCGGGCGCGGTGCTTCGGTGACGCGGAGCACCTCCGGCCCGCCGAGGGTCTCCTGGGTCACGATGCGCATTGCTCCACTCCTTCAGTTCGAGGTCGCCTCCTATACTCGGACGGGTAGGCACTTTTCGCTAGAAGGCACTTATCCGTAAAGTAGGTACCTGATGGAAACCACCTGTGACCAGGACGGACCCTGGGACGTCTACCTCCGGAGCTGTCCCTGCCGGGACGTGCTGGACCTGCTGGCCAACAAGTGGACGGCCCTGGTGCTGGGCGCGCTGTCCCGCGGCCCGCACCGCTTCGGCGAGCTGCGCCGGGCCGTGGACGGCATCAGCCAGAAGATGCTGACCCAGAACCTCCGGCAGCTGGAGCGCGACGGCTTCCTGACCCGCACGGTGTACCCGACCACGCCGCCGACGGTCGAGTACGCGCTGACGGAGATGGGCGCGGAGGTGGGGGCGCACCTGGTGGCGCTGAGCACGTGGTCCCAGGCGAACTTCGATCGGATCCGGTCGTCCCGCGAGGAGTACGACGGCCGGGAGCTGCAGCCGGTCCGCTGACGAGCCGGAAGCCGCTCGGTAACGGCCGTCGCCGGTGCCGCGACTCCAGGGAGGCCGAGGTGGCGAACCCCGTCGTGAAAGGTGGCCGGACGTGACCGATTGGTTCTCCCGGTGGCGCGTGGACGAGGTCGCGCGGGCGATGGACGAGCCACCCCAGCTGATCATGAGCAGCGAGCCTCCGACGGACGGCGCGGTGGACGAAGGTGTCCCGGGCGACGGCGACGGTGACCGGCATCCGGCCGACTACCCCGGATGATCCCCGGCACGTGGCTCGCAGCCGTGCTGTTCCTGCTCGTCGTCGCGCCCGGCTTGTTCTTCGACCTGCTGGGCGCGCGCCGCCGGGTGGCGGTGGCCGAATCGGCGTTCCGCGAGATCGGCCGGGTCGCGCTGGGCAGCTTGGGGTTCACCCTGGTCACCGTCGTGCTCCTGCAGGCGGCGCAGTGGCTCTTCCCCCGGCTGTTCTTCGACCCCCGGGCCCTGATCCTCGGCGGGAACGCCTACCTGGCGGACCACTACGGCGCGGTGGTGCTGACGCTCGTCGTGGCGGCCGCGACCTCCCACGCGCTGGCGTTCGGGCTGCACAAGTGGCTGGCCCGGCGCCACGGGGAGACGATCCGCGTCATCAGCCTCTGGGGCAAGGCCTTCCGGCACGGCGTGCCGGCCGGGCACGCGGTGTTCGCCCGGGTCCGGCTGGCCGGCGGGCTGGTGTACACCGGGCAGGTCGAGAACTTCACGGCCGATCTGCCGATGGGTGATCGCGAGCTGCTGCTCACCAAACCCCTGGCCGCCAAGCCGGACGCCGACAGCCCGCTCCGGCCGCTGCCGGACTCCTACCGCCGGGTCATCATCCCCGGGGACCGGATCGAGGTGATCAGCGTGGAGTACCGGCCGGTGCCGCCGGGCGCCGTCACCGCGAAGAAGCGGCTTCAGCGGCCCAGCACCCAGAACGGCGACACCGGGCCCACGCCCGCGCCCAGCGGGTAGGACTCCGCCACGCAGCGTTCGATGAACTTCTTCCCCTCCGCCACCGCGTCCGGGACCGAGGAGCCCTTCGCCAGGGACGCCGTGATCGCCGACGCCAGGGTGTCGCCGCCGCCGTGGGTGTTCTCCGTGAGGTACCTCGGGCCGCTCAGTTCCCGGAACTCGCGGCCGTCCGACAGCAGGTCCACGCAGTCCTCCGTGCCCTGCATGTGGCCGCCCTTGACCAGGACCCAGCGGGAACCGAACTCCAGCAACGCCTCCGCCGCCGCGCGCTGGGTGGCCGCGTCGACGACCGAAACCCCGGTCAGGAGGCGGACTTCGTCCAGGTTCGGCGTGATCAGCGTGGCGCGGGGGAACAACTCGGTGCGGATCGCCTCCAGCGCGTCTTCGCGCAGGAGGGCGTGTCCCGTCATCGACGCCGCCACCGGGTCGACGACCAGGGGGAAGTCCATCCCGAGTTCGTCCAGGGTCTTCGCCACCGAGCGGATGATCTCCGCGGTGGCGAGCATGCCCGTCTTCGCCGCGTCGACGCCCATGTCGGACGCCACCGCCTTGATCTGCGCCGTCACCACGTCGGCCGGGATCTCGGTGAAACCCTGCACGCCCAGCGAGTTCTGCACGGTGACCGCGGTCAGCGCCACGAGCCCGTGGACGCCGTTGGCGAAGAACGTCCGCAGGTCGGCCTGGATGCCCGCACCACCGCCGGAGTCCGATCCGGCGATGGTGAGGGCGGTGGGCGGTGTCACTGCTGCACCACGGGCAGGTAGACCTTGTTGCCCTGCTCGCCGAACTCCGCCGACTTCTCCGCCATGCCGGCCTCGATGGCCTCCACAGTGGACAGGCCGTGCTCTTCGGCGTACTTGCGGACGTCCTGCGTGATCCGCATCGAGCAGAACTTCGGGCCGCACATCGAACAGAAGTGCGCGGTCTTGGCCGGCTCGGCGGGCAGCGTCTCGTCGTGGAACGAGCGTGCGGTGTCGGGGTCGAGCGAGAGGTTGAACTGGTCGTGCCAGCGGAACTCGAAGCGCGCCTTCGACAGCTCGTCGTCCCACTCCTGCGCGTACGGGTGCCCCTTGGCGAGGTCCGCGGCGTGCGCGGCGATCTTGTACGTGATCACGCCGGTCTTGACGTCGTCGCGGTTCGGCAGGCCGAGGTGCTCCTTCGGCGTGACGTAGCACAGCATCGCCGTGCCGTACCAGCCGATCTGGGCCGCGCCGATGGCCGAGGTGATGTGGTCGTACCCCGGCGCGATGTCCGTCGCGAGTGGACCGAGGGTGTAGAACGGCGCCTCGCCGCAGAGCTTCTCTTCGAGCTCCACGTTCTCCTTGATCTTGTGCATCGGCACGTGGCCGGGGCCTTCGATCATCACCTGGACGTCGTGCGAGCGCGCGATGTGCGTCAGCTCGCCGAGGGTTTCCAGCTCGGCGAACTGCGCGCGGTCGTTGGCGTCGGCGATCGAGCCCGGGCGCAGGCCGTCGCCCAGGGAGAACGTGACGTCGTACTGGCGCAGGAGTTCGCAGAGCTCCTCGAAGTGCGTGTACAAAAAGGACTCCTGGTGGTGCGCGAGGCACCACGCGGCCATGATCGAGCCGCCGCGGCTGACGATGCCGGTGACGCGCCGCGCGGTCAGCGGGATGTAGCGCAGCAGCACGCCGGCGTGCACGGTGACGTAGTCGACGCCCTGTTCGCACTGCTCGACGATCGTGTCGCGGTACACCTCCCACGACAGCTTTTCGGGCTCCCCGTTGACCTTTTCGAGCGCCTGGTAGATCGGCACGGTGCCGACCGGGACCGGCGAGTTGCGGATGATCCACTCCCGCGTCTCGTGGATCCGCTTGCCGGTGGAGAGGTCCATGATCGTGTCGGCGCCCCAGCGGGTCGCCCACACCATCTTGTCGACCTCTTCCTCGACCGACGACCAGACGGCCGAGTTGCCCATGTTGGCGTTGATCTTCACCAGGAAGTTCTTGCCGATGATCATCGGCTCGGACTCGGGGTGCTTCCGGTTGGCCGGGATCACCGCGCGGCCGCTCGCGACCTCGGCGCGCACGAACTCGGGGGAAACCCGTTCTCGCGCGGCGATGTACTCCATCTCGCGGGTGATCACGCCCTGCTTGGCCCAGCCGAGCTGGGTGTTGTGCTCACGCCCGTCGGCCCAGCCGGCACGCAGCCGGTGCAGTCCACTGTGGACGTCGATCGAGGCTTCCGGGTCCGTGTACGGGCCGGAAGTGTCGTAGACGTCGAAGTGTTCGCCGTTCGAGAGGTCGATCCGGCGCGCGGGAACGCGCAGTCCGGATTCCGTCTGGTGGAAGACTTTGTGCGAGCCGGTGATCGGACCCGTGGTGACGGAGACGTCTTTGTTTTCCAGCGTCGTCAACGACTTTCACTCCCTACGCCGGCATTACCCGGTCAGGTTCATGCGGTCGGTGACGCCTGCGAAACGCAAGTCACCCTCTCAGCCCGCCATGGCGCGAGCTCCCGCGTTGGTGTTGTGCCACCGACCATGCCACGCCGGGGCGCGATACTCAAGTCACCCGGCCAACTCGGCCGGAGTGGCGTAGACGTCGACCATGGCTCCGTTGCGCAGCACGGTGATCGGCAGTGCGGTGCCGATCACTTCCGCGAAGAGCCGGCGCTGGATGCCCTGGGCGTCCGACACCCGGGTGCGCCCGACGGTCAGCACGAGGTCGCCCGCCTTGAGGCCGGCCTGGTCCGCGGGGCCGCCGGAGACGACTTCGCGCACCCGCAGCCCGGCGCTCTGCCCGGTGCGCCCGGCGACGTCGTCCGGCAGCGGCGCGGGCACGCCGACGATGCCGAGGTACGCGCGCCGCACCCGGCCTTCGACGACGAGCGTGTCGATGATCCGCCGCGTCGTCGCGTTGATCGGCACCGCGAGCCCGAGCCCGACGCCGGCGACGGCGGTGTTGACGCCGACGACCCGGCCGGCCGAATCGGCGAGCGCGCCGCCGGAGTTGCCGGGGTTGAGCGCCGCGTCGGTCTGGATGACGTCTTCGATCACGCGGGTGGTGCGCCCCTGCCGCACCGGCAGCGCCCGGCCGAGCGCGCTGACCACCCCGGCGGTGACCGTCCCGGCGAACCCGAGCGGGTTCCCGACGGCGACGACGAGCTGCCCGACGACCAGCCGGTCGGCGTCCCCGAGCGTGGCGGCCGGCGGCGTTTCCCCGCGCGCCCGCAGGACAGCGAGATCGGACAGCGGATCGGCGCCCACGACGTCGAAGGGCACCTCGCTGCCGTCGGCGAAGGTGGCGACCCCGCGCCGGTGGTCGCTGACGACGTGGGCGTTGGTGAGCAGGTGGCCGTCCTCGGCGAAGACGACCGCGGACCCGCTCCCGCGCTCGAGCTGCACCCCGGCGACGTGCGGGGTCACGGTCTCGGCGACCGTGCTCACCGCGCGAGAGTAGGCGTCCATCGCGTCGTCCACGTCTCCACCTCGATTACACCGTTGCACCTACAACAAGTGTGCGCTTTCGAGGCCGTGAAGTCCGTTCGCTGGTCGTGAACCGCCGACCGGACCAGTGACGGTCAGTGGTTCACCGGATCGGACCACGCGCCGGTGAAGATCCGGCGGGCAGACTCCCCAAGCGCTTCTGTAACGGTGCAGAAGCGATCTTCTGTGGGGTTGATATGCGCAAACTCATGTTCGGCGCCCTCGCCGGGCTGCTGGTCACCGGGCTGATCCCGGGGATCGCGGCGGCCCAGGGGGATGCTCCCGGCGCCCCGGGCGCCCATCCCAGCTGGCTGCCCGCGAACAAGACCGGCTTCGGCACCGCTCACGACCGCTCGAGCAACGTCTGGTTCACCCTCCAGGGCGGGCAGCTGTCCGAGGTCTACTACCCGGACCTGTCGACGCCCAGCGTCCGCTCGCTGAACTTCGTCGTCACCGACGGCCGCAGCTTCGCCGACCTCGACCACGCGGCGAAGTCGCAGCAGGTCCGGCGGACCGACGACGACAGCCTGACCTACGAGCAGACCATCACCGACGACCAGCACCGCTGGCGCCTCCGCAAGACCTACGTCACCGACCCGGCCGCCACGACCGTGCTGGTGGACGTGGACTTCCAGTCGCTCACCGGGCGGCCGTACCAGCTTTACGCGATCGCCGACCCGGACCTCACCAACGACGGCTCCGACGACTCGGCCGCGCGCAAGGGCGACGTGCTCACCGCGCAGGACGCCGCGAACGCCGCCGCGCTCACCGCGAAGCCCGCGTTCACGAAGACCAGCGTCGGCTACGCGGGCAACTCCGACGGCACCACGCAGCTCACGAAGACCTTCAAGCTGAAGAGCTACGACACCGCCGCGAAGGGCAACGTCGTGCTGACCGGGCAGACGAGCGCCGACGGCCTCCGGAACCGGCACGTCACCCTCGCGCTCGGCATGGGCGCGAAGGCGCCGGACGCGCTCGGCAGCGCGCAGGCGTCGCAGCGCCGCGGTGTCCGCGACATCACGCGCGCGTACGACCGCGGCTGGGAGCAGTACCTGCGCGGGGTGAGCAAGCCGCCGTCGTCGCTGAAGACCGACGCCGAGCGCGACCTCTACAAGGCGTCGATGCTGACGCTGGCCGCGAGCGAGGACAAGCACCACCCGGGCGCCTTCATCGCGTCGCCGAGCATGCCCTGGCGGTTCGGGAACAACGACCCGGAGTGGTCGCCGTCCGGGACCTACCACCTGGTCTGGCCGCGTGACCTCTACCAGATCGCGACCGGGCTGGCCGCCGGCGGCGACCGGGGTGCCGCGAACCGCGCGGTGAGCTACATGTTCGGCACGCAGCAGCAGGCCGACGGGCACATGCCGCAGAACAGCCGGGTCGACGGCGTGCCGTACTGGACGTCGATCCAGCTCGACGAAACCGCTTTCCCGATCGTGCTGGCCCAGCAGCTCGGCCGCAACGACCTGTGGCCCGGCGTCCGGAAGGCCGCCGACTTCATCATCGGCTACGTCGGCCCGAACGGGCAGCCGGCGCCGTACACCCAGCAGGAGCGCTGGGAGGAGCAGGACGGCTGGTCCCCGTCGACCATCGCGTCGGTGATCGCCGGGCTGGTCTGCGCCGCGGATCTGGCTTCGCACAACGGAGCTCCGGCCGACGCCGCCCGCTACCTCGCCGCGGCCGACAAGTTCAAGGCCGACCTGCCGAAGCAGACGATCACCACGAACGGGCCGCTGTCGAAGGACCCGTACTTCGTCCGGCTGACCAAGGACGCCGACGCCAACGCGGGGACGACGTACAACCTCGGCAACTCGAGCGTCACGATGGACCAGCGCGCGGTCACCGACGCGGGCTTCCTCGACCTCGTCCGGCTCGGCGTCTACCGGGCCGACGACCCGGTGATCGAGAACAGCATTCGCGTCACGGACAAGGACATCGCGTTCACGACGCCCACCGGGCAGTTCTGGCACCGGTACACGAAGGACGGCTACGGCGAGCAGGCCGACGGTTCGCCGTGGGACTACACGTTCCCGGCCGGGAGCCGCACCACGTTCGGGCGGCTGTGGCCGCTGCTCGCCGGCGAGCGCGGCGAGTACGAGCTGACGCTCGGCGACCCGGCGTCGGCCGCGCGGCGGCTGCGTGACCTCGGCCGGGTGAGCAGCTCGGCGGAGACCATGCCGGAGCAGGTGTGGGACGAGAACCCGCCGTCGGGACAGACCGGGTTCCCGGTCGGCACGCCCAACGCGTCGGCGACCCCGCTGGCCTGGACGCACGCCCAGTACGTCCGGCTCGCCCAGGACGTCAAGGCGGGCTCGGTGCTGGAGACGCCGCGGGTGGTCCGCTGCCACTTCCTCGGCTGCTGAACCGGCGAAGGGCCCCTCGGAACCGAGGGGCCCTTCGCGGTCTCAGATGACGGCGCCGTCGTCCTCGGGGGTCTTCGGGGGCAGCCACTTGTTGCCCGGGACGCCCCACTTGTTGTGCTTGAGCATCTTCTTCGCCGCGCGGGCGTGCCGCCCGACCAGGCGGTCGAGGTAGATGTAGCCGTCGAGGTGGTCGGTCTCGTGCTGCAGGCAGCGCGCGAAGTAGCCGGTGCCCTCGACCTCGATCGGGTTGCCCTCGATGTCGGAGCCGGTCACCTTCGCCCACTTCGCGCGGCCCGTCGGGTACGACTCGCCGGGCGCCGAGAGGCAGCCCTCCCAGTCGTCGTCCGGGTCCGGCATGGTCTCCGGGATCTCCGACGTTTCGAGCTTCGGGTTGACGACGACGCCCTTGTGCCGCACGCCCTCGTCGTCCGGGCAGTCGTAGACGAACACCCGCAGGTCGAGGCCGATCTGGTTGGCCGCGAGACCGACGCCTTCGGCGGCGTACATCGTCTCGAACATGTCGTCGACGAGCGTGCTCAGCTTGCCGTCGAACTCGGTGATCTCCCGAGTCGGCTGGTGCAGCACGGGTTCGCCGGCGATAACGATGGGGTGGATGGTCACGACGACGCAGTTTAGTCGGACCCCTCTGGTAGACCTGCATCAGACCGTGACGCGCCGGGGTCGATGCCCACGTCGGCGGCCGCTTCCGTGGTTGAATGGCGCCCGCGGAAGAGCTAGGTCTGATTCGCCATACGCCCGATTGAGAGGGACTCGGATGGACGCCGCGGAGTCGATGGCTGAGCCGCAGCCGTCGCCGCCGAAGCCCGTGCCCGGCCTGACCGAACGCGAGGTCGAGATCCTCGCCTTCGAACGTCAGTGGTGGCGACACGCCGGGGCGAAGGAGAACGCCATCCGCGAACGCTTCGATTTGTCCGCCACGCGCTACTACCAGCTGCTCAACAAGCTGCTGGAGAAGCCGGAGGCGATCGAGGCGGACCCGATGCTGGTGAAGCGGCTGCGCAAGACGCGCGCCGCCCGGCAGCGCAAGCGAGGCGCCCGGCGACTGGGGATCGAGCTGAAATGAGTGTGTTTTCGGGTATGTCCCGGCCGATGAAGGCCGCGGGCGTCGCGTTGATCGGCGTGGCCATCGTGGCCGCCGTCGTCGGCGGGATCTCCGCGTTGAGTGGTGACGGTTCCAACGAAGCCGGGCCGAGCGGCACGTCGTCGGCGAACCCGCCGGGTACCTCGGGCGGGACGTCGGCGCCGCCGGCCACGTCGTCGACGGCCACCCCGCCGTCGACGTCGGCGAACCCCACGTCCCCGGCGCCGCCGACCACCCCGCCCGGCGGCCAGCCCACGCAGGGCCAGCCGGGGCAGGGCCAGCCGGGGCAACCGGGTGGTGACCAGCAGGCGTCCAACAAGTGGGTCACCGTCCGGGTGTTCAACAACTCGACGATCAAGGGCCTCGCCGCCCGCGCGAAGGACGACTTCGCCGGCGCGGGCTGGAACGTCACCGAGGTCAGCAACTATTCGC
Organism: Amycolatopsis sp. NPDC049159; assembly: GCF_040648295.1. Lineage (NCBI taxonomy): Bacteria > Bacillati > Actinomycetota > Actinomycetes > Pseudonocardiales > Pseudonocardiaceae > Amycolatopsis > Amycolatopsis sp. NPDC049159. The sequence goes on along the minus strand of NZ_JBEZDL010000022.1, from coordinate 177,284 downwards.
AGGGCGTCATCCCGGCGACCACGGCGTACTTCCGCCCGGGCACCGACGAGGAAGCGGCGGCCAAGCAGCTCGCCCAGGAGTTCGGCTTCAAGGCCGAGCCCCGCTTCGCCGGGATACAGGATGCGACGCCGGGCGTGATCGTCATCGTGACGAACAACTACGAGTCGGGCCACAAGGGCAGCTGACCCGCTCACTTTGCCACGCAAAGCGGCACTTTCATGACGAAAGTGCCGCTTTGTGGCGCAAAGTGAGCGGTCAGTCCGCGACCTGGGTTTTCGCGTAGGCCTCGAGCGCCGCGAGCTGGGCCGGGTCGAGGCTGGGCCGGACCGTCCTGCGGGCCGCGTCCAGGTGCGCCGCCGTCACTTCGCGGGCCTCCAGCGACTCGCGCATCGCGGTCAGGGCCGCTTCGCGGATCAGCGCGGCGCAGTCGGCCGCCGAGTAACCGTCCAGAGTGGACGCCACCTCGGCGAGGTCCACATCGGAGGCCAGCGGCGTGTTCTTCGAGCTGGCGGCGAGGATCGCGGCGCGGGATTCGCTGTCCGGCGGCGGGACGTAGACGCGGCGCTCCAGCCGGCCCGGCCGCAGCAGCGCCGGGTCGACCAGCTCGGGCCGGTTCGTCGCGCCCAGCACGACGACCTCGCGCATCGGCTCGACGCCGTCGAGCTCGGTGAGCAGGGCCGCGACCACGCGGTCGGCGACGCCGGAGTCCGACGACTGGCCGCGGCGCGGGGCCAGCGCGTCGATCTCGTCCAGGAAGATCAGCGACGGCGCGGCCTCGGCGGCCCGGCGGAACAGCTCCCGCACCGCGCGTTCGGACTCGCCGACCCACTTGTCCATCAGCTCGGCGCCCTTGACCGCGAAGACGTTCAGCGCGCCGGTGCCCGCGAGCGCCCGCACGAGGAACGTCTTGCCGCCGCCGGGCGGCCCGTAGAGCAGCACGCCACGCGGCGGTTCGACGCCGAGGCGCGCGAACGAGTCCGGGTACCGCAGCGGCCACAGCACGGCTTCGGTGAGGGACTGCTTGACGTCGACCATGTTCCCGACGTCGTCCAGCGTCAGCCCGCCGGTGGCCAGGTTGTCCGAAGTGGACATCGACACCGGGCGGACGGTGGCCAGCGCGTCCAGCAGGTCCTGCTGCGAGATCCGCGGCTCGTCGGTGTCGCGCTGGCGCAGCGCGGCCCGCAGCGCCGCGTCCCGGCGCAGGGCGATCAGGTCCGCGGCGACGAACCCCGGCGTCCGCTCGGCGAGGACGCCGCAGTCGATGCCGGTGTCGAGCGGGACGTCGCGCAGCAGCACGTTCAGCAGCTCGCGCCGGGTCTTCGCGTCCGGCAGGGCCAGGCCGAGCTCGCGGTCGAGCAGGTCGGCGGCGCGCAGCCGCGGGTCGGCGGACTCCGCGCGGGCGGTGGTCGCGACGACGGCGAACCGCCCGCGCCGCAGCGCCGTCCGCAGCTCTTCGAGCACGACCGTGGCGACCGGCGGCGGGGAAGCGGCGGGCAGCAGCGCGTCGACGTCGGTGAGCAGCAGCACCGCGGGTCCGTCGGCGGAGCGGACCGCCTCGCGCAGGCGCGCGACGGCGACGTTGGGGTCCAGCACGGCGAGGTTCGGCGCGGCCAGCGGCACCACGCGGATGTCCGCCTCGCTCGCGACCGACCGCACGAGCGTCGCCTTGCCGACGCCTTCGGGCCCGGACAGCAGGACGCCGAGGTGGGCGGGCGCGCCGAGCCGCGCGAGCAGCTCGGGCCGGTGGAAGGCCAGGTCGAACCACTCGCCGAGCTTGCGCGCGGCGGCTTCGGCGCCGATCAGGTCCGCGAGCGGGACGGCCGGCTCGACGACCTCCTCGACGCTGATCTCGTCTTCGACGATCTCGGCGTCGATCCACTCCTCGGCCGCGGTGACGGCGGAGGTGCGCACCAGCGCGGTCGCCGTCCGGGGCGCGGCGGGCTCGGCGGCCGGCCGCGCGCCGTCGCGCCAGACGACCACTGTGGACGGTCCGACCGCGACGGTGCCGGCCGGCTCGGTCGCGGTGACGGTGAGCAGCTCGTTGGTCCAGGTCGCGCCGATCGCCCGCGACAGCTGGCCGCGCAGCCCGGCGGGGTCGGACCCCGGCGTCGGCGCGAGGTCCTGCGGCAGCAGCGAAACGGCGTCGCCGACGGTGAGCACCTTGCCGATGAGCGCGAGCCGCAGCATGTGCGGGCTGACCGAGACGCTGGCGAGCCGCGACCCGGCCACGGTCACGGTCCGCGCCGCGGCGACCTCGGCCGGCGCGACGACGACCTCCGAGCCCTCGGTGACCCCGAGGTTCGACATGGTGACGTCATCGGTGAGCAGCACCCCGGGCACCCCGGCCGCGTCGGCGGGCGCGGCGAGCGCGGCACTGACCCGCGCCCCGGTGAGGTGCACGGCGTCCCAGGCCCGCAGGCCCAGCGCATCGAGGACTTCGGGGTGCAACCGCACGACGCCGCGGCGGGTGTCCAGCGCGGACGGGGTGTGCCGGACGGTCAGCGTGATCTGGGGGTGGCTCACGCCGTTCACCCTAGCGAGCCGGTGCGCTCCCAGGCGTCGAAGTAGGTGATGTCCCGCACGGCCGGGCGAGCGGCGGGCCGGAAGTCGCGCTGGGTCGTGTACGCGACGGCGAGCAGGCTGATCTGCGTGACGTCGTCGGGGATGCCGAGCAGCGCGGCGACGTCGGATTCGTGGTCTTGCAGGTGGTAGCCGCAGCTGGAGCTGCCGAGACCGCGAGCGCGCAGGGCGAGCCGGAAGCTCCAGACGGCGGCCTGGGCGGAGCCGAAGTCGGCGGTCTTCAGGGCCCCTTCCTCGACGAGGTGGTCGTACTCCGCCCAGGCCGCTTCGGCCGTCTCGTGGTTGTACGCGGCGATCTCAGCTTTCGCCGCCGGATCCCGGACGAGCAGCCAGCGGAACCGCGCGGCCATGCTGCCCGCGGCCGGCGTCGAGGCGATGTCGCTCTACAACCACGTCGAGAACAAGGGCGACCTGCTGGACGGGCTCACCGCGCGGGTCTTCGAAGAGGTGCCCATCCCGGACCCTTCGCAGCCTTGGGACACCCGGCTGCGGGCGCTCGCCGCGGGGCTCCACGCGAGCTTCACCCGGCACCGCCGTGGTGGTGCGGGCCTTGGCGGCGCAGGCCGCGAACCGCCGCTCGGCCGGGGCGTTGCGGGTGATCGACGCGCTGCTCGGCGCGGTGCTCGACGCGGGGTTGGCCGAGGAAGCCGCGGCCCGCAGCTACCGGTCGCTCGACCTGCTGATCGGCGGGCTGCGGCCGACGCCGTGAAGGCCACGCTACTTGCGGCGCAGGCCGATCTGGCGCCAGGACCGACGCCGCTGGCCGTTGCCGTTCTCCGACGTGCTGCGCGGTACGCGGACCGTCTCGCCCGTGCGGGGGAGCCGGACCGCGCGCATCGCCGCTCCCGCGACCCGGCGGCGCAGCGGGGGACGCAGCCCCAGCCGGCGTGGGGAGCGGGCGCGGCGGATCGCGCGGCGCTCGCGCGGCGGGACCGTCCACGCCTCCGGGTGCGCCGCCAGCCAGCGGTGCCGGTAGACCGAGTACGGGATGTGCGCCAGGTACAGGATCATCGCCACGAGCAGCGCGACCAGCGGGAACTGGATGATCGCCGCGGCCAGCAGCGCCACCCCGAGCAGCAGGGGGGCGATCGCCTTGGCCGGGGCCTTGACCGTCTTCAGCGACAGCGTCGGGATGCGGCTGATCAGCAGGGCCGCGATGGCGATCGTCCACGCCCACACGACGTACTGCGAAGACCACCACCCCCCGCCCCACTGCAGGTACGCCACCAGCGGCAGCATCGCCAGCAGGCCGCCCGCCGGGGCCGGGACGCCGACGAAGAACTCGCTCGCGTACGCCGGCTGCTCGGTGTCGTCCAGCAGCGTGTTGAACCGGGCCAGCCGCAGGATCATGCAGACGGCGAAGATCAGCGACGCCACCCAGCCGATCCGGTCCGCGCCGGTCTGCCAGACGTAGATCACCAGCGCCGGGGCCACGCCGAACGAGATGCCGTCGGACAGCGAGTCCAGCTCCGCGCCCATCTTCGACGTCGCGTCGAGGAGGCGGGCGATCCGGCCGTCCAGGCTGTCGAGCACCGCGGCGATGCCGATCGAGGCGATCGCCATCGCGTAGTTCTTCGTCAGCGCGAACTGCACGGCCGAGAGGCCCGCGCACAGCGCCAGCACCGTGATGGCGTTCGGCAGCAGCCGGACACCGGGGGTGGTCACGCGGACCATCGATCAGCCTTTCGCAGGCGCGGCAGGGAGTTCGGCGATCACGGTCTCGCCGCCGACCGTGCGCTGGCCCTTGCTGACCAGCACGGTCGAGCCCGGCGGGAGGTAGAGGTCGACCCGCGAGCCGAAGCGGATGATGCCGTACGTCGCGGCGGCGCCGACCTTGTCGCCCTCGCGGATCTCGCAGAGGATGCGGCGCGCGACCAGCCCGGCGATCTGCACGACGACGAGCTCGTGGCCGTCTTCGGTGCGCATCAGCACGGAGTTCCGTTCGTTGTCGTCGCTCGCCTTGTCCAGGTCGGCGGACAGGAACTTGCCCGGCCGGTAGGCGACGCGCTCGATCACGCCGTTCGCCGGCACGCGCTGGACGTGCACGTCGAACACCGAGAGGAACACCGACACGCGCATCCGCGGCTCGGCGGGCAGGCCCAGCTCGGCGGGCGGGACGGCTTCCTCGATCAGCGACACGAGACCGTCGGCCGAGGCCAGCGCGACGCCGTCACGCGGCGGCGGGACCCGCTTCGGCTCGCGGAAGAACGCGGCCATCGCCACGGTCGTGAGCGCGCCGAGGACGCCGAGGCGCTTGGAGAACCGGCGGGCGACCAGCGTCGCGACCGCGCCGCCCGCCACGAACGGGCGACCGGCCGGGTGCATCGGCGGCAGCGTCTCGCGGGCCAGCTGGAGGGCGTGGGCGACGGGATTGCCGGCGGATTCCGGCCGGGTGCCGCTCATGGTCGGGTCCCCTGGTTTCGTGTCGGAAGATCGGGTCGGCGCCGGGGTCCGGCCGCCGCGTACGGGCGCCCCCACGCTACCGCTGCCCCAGGTGAGCGTGTCCGAGTCCCCCTCGGTGGCTCCTCCGCGAGGGGGTCACCGCGAAGGGTGGGAGCGACCACATCCCGGTAACGGAAGGTCGATTTCACCGATGACTCTGGGTAGTTGATGCCGTTCGGGGCGCTGCCGCGCGGCCCCGTGGACCCAGTGAGGAGGGGATGATGACCGACCACCGCGATCCGGCCGACGTCCGCCTCGCCGAGCTGTTCGGCGCGTGGCGCGCGGAGATCGACGAAGTGCCGCTGCCGTCCTTGGTGGACCCCATGCACGCCGTCGACGTCGTCATCGAAGCGAAGAGAAATGGGGGCCGGGTGCATCCGCCCCCCGACGGCGCATGCACCCGGCCACCGGGCAATGCGCGTGACGAAGCAGTTTAGCGGCTGAGGGCCGGACGATCACGATTCGTCCGGCAAAAGTTACCAACGGTCACTCGGACGACGGCCGAGCCCGCTCACGAGCCGCAGGATCGCCAGCAGGACGACGGCGCCGAGGACGGCCACGCCGAAGCTGGGGAAGTCGAAGTCGAACGTCTTCGACTGGCCCGTCGCGAGCCGGTAGACCAGCCCGCCGAGCGCCGCGCCGACCACCCCGACGAGCACGCTGACCAGGCAACCCTGCCGGCGCCGCTCCCGGCCGCCGACGACCAGGTTCGCGGCCCAGCCGACGATCGCGCCGAAGATGACCCATGCGACGAAACCCATGGCGCGAGCTTACGCGAGCGGATGTACAAGAGTCATTGCACAAGAGCTCTTGTACAACTACTCTTGTGCGTCATGACCGAAGACATCCGGGAAATCCGGGATTCGAAGGTGCTGGCGGCCATGTCGCACCAGCTGCGCCGCCGGCTCCTGGAACTGCTCCACCTCGACGGCCCGGCGACCGCGTCGATGCTGGCCGCGAAGACCGGCCAGGCGGTCGGCAACGTGAGTCACCACATGAAGGTCCTGGCCGCGGCGAAGCTCGTCGAGGTGGCCCCGGAACTGGCCCGAGACCAGCGGGAACGGTGGTGGAAGCGCAGCGCGAAGACGCTGCGGTGGGCCGCGGCCGACTTCCCCGGCGACCCGGTCGCCGAAGCCGCCGAGGTCCTCGTGCTCGACCACCAGACCGCGGTCGCCCGCGAGTGGATCGCGAGCCGCGAGTCCTACCCCGAACAGTGGCGCGGGGCGCCGTTCAGCATCGACACCTGGGTGCGGCTGTCGAAGGAGGAGCTCGACGAGCTCAACGAGCGGATCTTCCTGCTGATCGGCGAGTTCGAGAACCGCACCGAACCCGGCGACGGCGTCGAGCGCCGTCCGGTCTTCTTCGCCGCGCGGGCGTCGCTGGGCAAGCCGTGAAGGGGCTCTGGGGGAACAGGGACTTCCGGCTGCTCTGGACCGGCGAAACGACCAGCATGCTCGGCAGCATGGTCGCGAGCACGGCGTTGCCGCTGGTCGCGGTGGTCACGCTGCAGGCGAGCACGTTTCAGGTCGCGCTCCTGACCGCGGTCGCCTGGCTGCCGTGGCTCGTGGTGGGCCTGCCCGCCGGTGCCTGGGTCGACCGGCTGCCGAAGCGCCCGGTCATGCTGCTCTGCAACACGGTGTCGATGGCGGTGTTCGGCAGCGTCCCGCTCGCGGCCGCCTTCGGCGCGCTGACCATGCCGTACCTGCTCGCGGCCGCGCTGCTCGGCGGCATCGCGAAGGTCTTCTTCACCCTCGCCTACCGGGCCTACCTCCCGGCGCTGGTCGGGCCCGGCGAGCTCCTCGGCGCCAACGCCAAGCTGCAGGGCAGCGAATCCGCGACGCAGGTCGCCGGCCCGGGCGTGGCCGGGCTGCTGGCGCAGGCGTTCGGCCCGGTCAGCGGGATCCTCGCGGACGCGGTCAGCTTCGGTGTCTCCGTGCTGTGCGTGCGGGCGATCAAGGTGCGCGAGACCGTCGTCCCGCCCGTCCGGACGCCGCTGCGCCGCCAGATCGCCGAAGGGCTGCGGTTCGTCGTCCACGACCGGTACCTGCGGTCGCTGATGACCTTCGGCGCCGTCTCGAACCTCGCCCTCACCGGCTACCAGGCCATCCAGATCGTGTACCTGTCCCGCACGCTCGGCGCCGCACCCGGCCTGGTCGGGCTGGTGCTGGCGGTGGCCGCCTCCGGTGGGGTGCTCGGCGCGGTACTGGCCGGACGGCTCGCCGCCCGCTTCGGCGCCGCGCGCGCGTGGCTGCTGTGCGAGGTCGTCGCGGCACCGATGCTGCTGTTCGGGCCGTTGAGCGGCACCGGCTGGGGCCTGGCGCTGTTCGTGCTCGCCGAGTTCGGCGTCTGCACCGGGGTCGTCGCCGGGAACGTGCTGACCACGACGTTCCGCCAGCAGTACACCCCGCCCGAGCTGTTCAGCCGGGTCAACTCCAGCACGTCGATCGTCAACTACGGGACGATCCCGCTGGCCGGGGTGCTCGGCGGCGTGCTGGGCGAGACGATCGGCATCCGCGAGACGCTCTGGTGCGCCGCGGCCATGTCGATCGTCGCGTTGCCGTTGCTGGCGCCCTACGGGAAGCTGCGCGACTTCCCGGTCAGAGCAGCAGCACGTCCACCTCTTGACCTTCCGCTGCCGACGTGACGTCTTCCGGCAGCACGATCAGGCAGTTGGCCTGCGTGAACGCGGCCAGCAGGTGCGAGCCCGGCCCGCCGCGCGGCCCGACGACGCCGGTGACCTCGCGGTCGGACGGCGTGAACACGCCCCGGCGGTACTGGCGGCGGCCGGCGGGCGAGGACATCTCCTCGGTCAGCCGGGCCCGCACGCGCCGCCGCGAAACGTCGGTGTGGCCCATGGCCGTCAGCAGCGCCGGGCGCAGGAACGCCTCGAACGACACCAGCACGCTGACCGGGTTGCCGGGCAGCGTCACCACCGGCACGCCCTGCCAGCGCCCGCAGCCCTGCGGCCCGCCCGGCTGCATCGCGATCTTCGCGAATTCGACGCCCTGGCCGGTCAGCGCGTCCTTCACCACTTCGTAGGCGCCCGCGCTGACCCCGCCGGACGTCACCAGCAGGTCGGCGTCGGCCAGCTTCGGCTCGATGACCTTGCGGAACTCCTCGACGTCGTCGACGACGCTGCGGACGACGTCGGCCTCGCAGCCGAGTTCGCGGATCGCCGCGGCGAGCATCACGCTGTTGGACTCGTAGATCTGGCCGTGGCGCAGCGGGGCGGGTGCGTCGATCAGCTCGGTGCCGGTCGAGGCGATCAGCACGCGCAGCGGCCGGTGCACCCGGAGTTCGGCCAGCCCGACGGCGGCCGCGAGGCCGAGCTGCGAGTGGCCGAGCACGGTCCCGGCGTGCAGCGCGACGCTGCCGGCGACGACGTCTTCACCGGTCCGCCGGATGTGCGCGCCCTCGCGGGCGGGCGCCGAGATCGTCACGGTTTCCGTGCCGCCGTCGGTGTCCTCGACCATCACGACGGCGTCCGCGCCGGGCGGCAGCGGGGCGCCGGTCATGATCCGGTGCGCGGTGCCCGGTTCGAGGGTTCCGACGTCGACCCGGCCCGCCGGGATGTCGTCGGCCACCGGCAGGGTCACCGGCGCCGTGGCGACGTCGGCGGCGCGGACCGCGTAGCCGTCCATGGCGGAGTTGTCGAAGGGCGGCAGGGAGACGCCGGCCCGCACGTCCTCGGCCAGCACGAGGCCGGCCGCGGCGGCGAGGGGCAGCGTGGCCGCGGGGGCGGTGCCGAGGAGCTCGGCGACGCGGTCGCGGTAGTCGTCGACGGAGATCACCGGACCATCCTCCCCGCCTTCGGGGGTCGTGCAAGACTCTGCCCCGTCACGAGCACGCCGATGGGGAGCAAGCATGCAGGTTCAGGTCCGTCAACAGCCTTCGTTCGCCGTCGCCCGGCTGATGCTGGCGCCCGGGGAGCCGTGCCAGGTGGAATCCGGCGCGATGATGGCCACCAGCTACGGCGTGCAGGTCCAGTCGCAGGCGCAGGGCGGGATCATGAAGGGCCTGGGGCGCGCGTTCCTCGGCGGCGAGTCCTTCTTCATCTCCACCTTCACCGCGCCGCAGAACGGCGGCTGGGTCGACGTCGCGGCCAACCTGCCCGGCGACATCCAGGTGGTCCCCCTCGACGGCCGCACCGGCTGGGCCGTCACCCGCGGCTGCTGGCTCGCGTCGTCGCACGGCGTGCAGACCGAGACCAAGTGGGGCGGGATGAAGAACCTGATGGGCGGCGAGGGCGGCTTCCTGACCCACGCCACCGGCCAGGGCCAGCTGCTCGTCTCCTGCTACGGCGCGGTCGAGACCATCACGCTGCAGCAGGGCGAGATGGTGACCATCGACACCGGGCACGTCGTCGCGTACGCCGACACCGTGCAGTACCAGATCCGGAAGGTCGCGACGGGCATCATCCAGTCCATGAAGAGCGGCGAAGGCCTGGTGTTCGACTTCGTCGGCCCCGGCCAGATCATGACGCAGACGCGCAACCCGTCCGCACTGGTCAGCTGGATCATCTCGCACGTCCCGTCCCGCTGATGCGCGTCCAGACCCGGCACACGCCCGGTTTCGGCGTCGCCCGCGTCCTGCTGGACCCGGGCGAGGCCGTGCAGGCGTCGCCCGAAACGTTGCTCGCCAGCCGGTTCGGGGTCACCGAGACGCCGGTGGGCCGGGGCGGTGTCCGCGCGAGCAAGGCGACGACGGTGGTCTACACCGCGCCGTCCGACGGCGGCTGGATCGACTTCGCGCCGTTGCGCCCCGGCGACGTCTACCCGCTGGAAGTCGGCGGTGGCACGGGCTGGTCGGTGCACCGCGACGCGGTGCTGGTGCGGCCCTCGACGGTCCGGCACGACCCGAACTGGACGCCGTTGCAGCAGCTCTTCGGCGCCGACTCGGGGTTCCTCGAGCACTACAGCGGAACCGGGCCGCTCGTGCTCGCCGCGCCCGGCCCGGTCGACGCGTTCGAACTCGGCAAGGGCGAGCTGGTCACGGTCCGGCCGGACTACCTGCTGGCCTACCCGGACAGCGTCCAGTGCCGGTTGCGCGCGCTCGACCCGGGCGGTCCGCAGTCGCTGCGCACGGGCGAAGGGCTCGCCGTCGACTTCGCGGGTCCGGGGACCGTGCTCGTGCACGCGCGGAACAGACGCCTTTCGGGCACGTGATCTTCGGACGAATTGCCCATTGCCGAGGGGAATAATTCCGGTAGCGTGATTGGCACTTCCGCCGCTGGCCCCCGCTCGGGCCAGCGGATCCTTTGTGCTGAGGGAGGGCGCCGTGGCTGTCGGCACCGTCAAATGGTTCAACTCGGAAAAGGGCTACGGCTTCATCGAATCGACGGAGGGCCCGGACGTCTTCGTCCACTATTCGGCCATCCAGTCCGAAGGATTCCGCACTTTGGACGAAGGCGATCGCGTCGAGTTCGAAGTGCAGTCGGGCCGCGACGGTCGTAGCCAGGCAGCCGACGTGCGGAAGGTTTCGTAGCGACTCGCTCACCTGATCGGCGAACCCCCGGGAAGCGCTGAACCTGGGGCGTTAGGCTGCGGGCGTGACAGGCGATGTGTCGGGGGACCTCACCGGTCGCCGGCTGGGCAACTACCGCATCGACGGTGTGCTCGGCAAGGGCGGCATGAGCGTCACCTACAAGGCCACGGACGTGCGTCTCGGCCGCAAGGTGGCGCTGAAGGTCATCGGTGACCACCTCGGGGCCGACGCCGAGTTCCGCGAGCGGTTCGTCGACGAGGCGCGCAACACCTCCGCGATCGACCACGCCAATGTCGTGCCGCTGTACGACTTCGGCGAGCTCGAAGGCATGTTGTACATCGCCATGCGGATGGTCGACGGCGGTGACCTCGCCGGCCTGATCGCCGGCGGCCCGATCGCGCCCGCGCGCACCCTGACGATGCTCGACCAGGTCGCCGACGCCCTCGACACCCTGCACAACCGTGGTCTGGTCCACCTGGACGTCAAGCCGGCGAACGTGCTCGTGACGAAGAAGGAGACGTCGCGCGAGCACGTGTACGTCGCCGACTTCGGCCTGACGCGCCGCGGCGCGACCGGCCACCGCACGCGCGGCGGCGACTTCCTCGGCTCGCCGACGTACGCGGCGCCGGAGCACCTGCGCGGCGAGCCGCTGGACGGGCGCACCGACCAGTACGCGCTGACGTGCGTCCTCTACGCGTGCCTCACCGGCAGCCCGCCGTTCAAGGGCGACGTGCCGACGGTGATCAAGGGGCACCTCAACGGCGAACCGCCCGCGATCTCGCGCGCCGTCGCGCTGCCGCCGTCGATCGACGAGGTCATCCGCAAGGGGATGGCGAAGAGCCCGGCCGACCGCTACCCGAGCTGCGTCGAGATGGTCGCGGCCGCCCGCCGCGCGCTCGGCCCGCTGGCCACCTCCGACACCCCGCCGGGCCCGCCCGGGTCCCATTCGGGCGGAATCCCCGCGCCGCACCGTGCTGGTCAGGTACAACAGGAGCCGCACCAGAACAGCGCACCGCAGGGAGAGGGGGCCCCCGTGCACCCGTACGGAGGACAGCAGCAGCCCGGCTACGGCCAGCAGCCCGGGCCGCAGGGGCCGCCCCAGGGCATGCCGCCGCAGGGCCCGCAGCAGCCGGGCATGCCGCCGCAGGGCCCGCCGCCCGGGTACGGCTACCCCCAGCAGGGCCCGCCGGGGATGCCGCCGCAGGGCATGCCCCCGCAGGGTTACGGCTACCCGCAGCAGCCGGGCATGCCCCCGCAGGGCCCGCCGCCCGGCTACGGCCAGGACCCGATGCGCCTGCGCCCGCCGATGCCCGCGGGCGGCGCGGGCGCGTTCCACCAGCCGAAGAGCAGCGGCGGCAAGAAGTGGATCTTCATCGTCCTCGGGCTGGTCGTGGTGGCCGGCCTGGTGGTGGGCGCGATCTTCCTGTTCGGCGGCGACGACAACGGCGGCGGTGGCGGCCAGACGACGGCCCCGAACATCCCGGTCGGCCCGGGCGGGGACTCGCAGAGCAACCCGACGTCCTCGCTGAACGCGCCCCCGACGTCGATCAGCATCAAGCCGAGCAACTGAGCGCGGCCCGGACGCCGTGAACGGGTCGTTCACGGCTTCGGTGGCTCGCGAGATCGTGCGGCGCTGAGCAGGTCTTCTTGCACTCTCCCCCTGAGAGTGCTAAACACGGTATTGGCACTCGACGCCGTCGAGTGCCAAAGGTCGGGACGGTGAGGCTGACCCCCACCCGGGTCCAGTCGTCCGTCGCGGGCACCGAGCCTGGCCGAGGAAAGAGTCCTGCTGCCGCCGCTGCAAGAACCACAGCGCGGCGGTGGCGCCCAATACCGGAGGACCACACCGCAATGGCCAAACTGATCGCGTTCGACGAGGACGCCCGCCGCGGTCTTGAGCGCGGCTTGAACACCCTCGCCGAAGCCGTCAAGGTGACCCTCGGCCCGCGGGGCCGGAACGTCGTGCTCGAGAAGAAGTGGGGCGCGCCGACCATCACCAACGACGGTGTCTCCATCGCCAAGGAGATCGAGCTCGAAGACCCGTGGGAGAAGATCGGGGCCGAGCTCGTCAAGGAGGTCGCCAAGAAGACGGACGACGTCGCGGGTGACGGCACCACCACCGCCACCGTGCTCGCGCAGGCCCTCGTCAAGGAAGGCCTCCGCAACGTCGCCGCCGGCGCCGACCCCATCAGCCTGAAGCGCGGCATCGAGGCGGCCGTCGAGGCCATCACCGAGCAGCTGCACAAGGCCGCCGTCCAGATCGAGACCAAGGAGCAGATCGCTGCTACCGCCTCGATCTCGGCCGCTGACCGCACCATCGGCGAGCTGATCGCCGAGGCGCTGGACAAGGTCGGCAAGGAAGGCGTCGTCACCGTCGAGGAGAGCAACACCTTCGGTCTCGAGCTCGAGCTCACCGAGGGCATGCGCTTCGACAAGGGCTACATCTCCGGTTACTTCGTGACCGACCCGGAGCGTCAGGAAGCCGAGCTCGAGGACCCGTACATCCTCCTCTTCGGCTCCAAGATCTCCACCGTCAAGGACGTCCTGCCGCTGCTGGAGAAGGTCATCCAGTCCGGCAAGCCGCTGCTGATCATCGCCGAGGACGTCGAGGGCGAGGCCCTGGCCACCCTCATCGTCAACAAGATGCGCGGCACCTTCAAGTCCGTGGCCGTCAAGGCCCCGGGCTTCGGTGACCGCCGCAAGGCGATCCTGCAGGACATCGCGATCCTGACCGGTGGCCAGGTCATCTCCGAGGACGTCGGCCTCAAGCTGGAGAACGCGGACCTGTCCCTGCTGGGCAAGGCCCGCAAGGCCGTCATCACCAAGGACGAGACGACCATCGTCGAGGGTGCGGGCGACGCCGACCAGATCCAGGGTCGCGTCAACCAGATCCGCGCCGAGATCGAGAACTCGGACTCGGACTACGACCGCGAGAAGCTGCAGGAGCGGCTCGCGAAGCTGGCCGGCGGCGTGGCCGTCATCAAGGCCGGCGCCGCGACCGAGGTCGAGCTCAAGGAGCGCAAGCACCGCATCGAGGACGCGGTGCGCAACGCGAAGGCCGCCGTGGAAGAGGGCATCGTCGCCGGTGGTGGCGTGGCCCTGATCCAGGCCGCCGAAGCCGCGTTCGCGGGCCTGAAGCTCGAGGGCGACGAGGCCACTGGTGCCAACATCGTCAAGGTGGCCGTCGAGGCCCCGCTCAAGCAGATCGCGATCAACGCCGGCCTCGAAGGCGGCGTCGTGGTGGAGAAGGTCAAGGGCCTGCCGCAGGGTCACGGCCTCAACGCCGCCACGGGTGTCTACGAGGACCTGCTCGCCGCCGGCGTGCCGGACCCGACGAAGGTCACCCGCTCCGCGCTGCAGAACGCCGCTTCCATCGCGGCGCTGTTCCTGACCACCGAGGCCGTCGTGGCGGACAAGCCGGAGAAGGCTTCGGCCGCTCCCGCCGACCCGTCCGGTGGCATGGGTGGCATGGACTTCTGAGTCCGGTCGCTTAACTGGGAAAGCCCGGTCCGCTTCGGCGGGCCGGGCTTTTCTCATGGCTTGGTGAAGAACCAGATGGCGTAGGCACCCAGGATGACGACGCCGAGCGCGAGCACGCCGAGGCCCCCGAGCCAGGCGGTGCTCGCTTCTTCCGCTTCCAGCGCGACGACGATCGCGCCGATCCCGGTGAGCAGGATCCAGATCGCCAGCCCGGCGGCGGTGTAGAGCACGGTCTTGGTGACCGTCGTGCTGCCGGTGTCGTTGAACGCGAGTGCGAAGAACGCGGCGAAGGCGGTCAGTCCCAGCCCGGCAAGCAGGTACAGCCCACCGAGGATCCCGACGACGACCTTCGCGGCCGTTCTGCTCCCTTGATCCACGAGCGCGAACCCTAACCCCTCGCACGGGATTCGCGCGGGCCTTTTGCGCTGCTCGGCTTACGGTGCTCGGCCGAACAGCGCACCCCCGGCGGGCCCCGGTTCCCCCTGCGAACCGGCGCCCGCCACGATCAGGAGTCCTCTTCCGGCGTCAGGATGGCGGCGGCGACGTAGATCGGGATCGCGATGCCGACCGACAGGAACACGGCGGCGACCAGACCGATGCGCAGGACGTTGGCGTCGATGCCGAGGTAGGTGGACCAGCCACCGCAGACGCCCGTGAGCATCTTGTCGGAGCGGCTGCGGCGGAGCTTCTTGGCGGGGGTGTACACGCTGTTCGTCATGGCTCAATACTGGCTCCCGGCCCACCCCGGCCACATCCGGAACGGCCCGGACCCCGACCCTGAACTTCGCCCTCGGGGAAGACCAGGTGCTCACCGGGAATCTGCGCGCGAACGCCGCGAGGATCGTGTCCCGCCTGGCGGGGCCGAGGTTCGCGGGCTACCTGCGGACCCGATCGCCGAACCCCGGCTGACCTGGCTGCGTGACCTGCGGCGCGGCAAGCACACCCCGGAAGAGGCCATGGCGGCCGCCGCCGAGCTGGAGGATCGGCTCGACCGGCTGGCGCGGGGTGCGTCGCCGCTGCCGGAGCAGCCCGATCGTGCGTGGGCCGACCGGTGGCTCGTGCGGGCCTACGACAGCGCGCGCACCCGGGCCAGACGGGCTTCCCACGCGGCCTGGACGTCGGCTGGGGCCGGGTAGGCGTCCGTGGGCTCCGGTGCCTGGCGCAGCACCGGCAGGAAACCGTCCACAGGGGACAGTGGTTCGGCGGAGACGTCCCCCGCCAGCAAGGAAATCGTGCCGAGTCCACAAGCGAATTCGAGTTCCGGGAGCGCGCCCGCCAGCGCGAGTCCCGCCGCCAGGCCGACGCTCGTCTCCACCGCCGACGACACCACGCACGGCAGCCCGCACGCCTCCGCGACCTCGAGCGCCCGGCGGACGCCCCCGAGGGGAGCGACCTTCAGCACCGCGATGTCCGCCGCCCCGGCGACCGCGACCTTCAGCGGGTCTTCCGCGCGGCGGATCGACTCGTCGGCGGCGATCCGGACGCCCACCTTGCGGCGCACCTCGGCCAGGTCGTCGATCGTCGGGCACGGCTGCTCCGCGTACTCCAGCCCGCCCGCCGCCTTGTCGAGGTCGGTGATCGCGCGGACCGCCGTGGCGACGTCCCACGCCGTGTTGGCGTCGACGCGGATCGCGCCGTCCGGGCCCAGCGCGTCGCGGACCGCCTCGACCCGGGCGCAGTCGTCGGCCAGGGAGACGCGCGGGTCCGCGACCTTCACCTTGGCCGTGCGGCAGCCGGACGCACGCACGAGTTCGTACGCCTTTTCGGGCGCGACCACCGGCACGGTCGTGTTCACCTCGACCCGGTCGCGGACCGGGGCCGGCCAGCCGGTTTCGCTCGCTTCGAGGGCCGCCCGCAGCCACGGCGCGCTCTCGGCGTCCGAGTAGTCGGCGAACGGGCAGAACTCGCCCCAGCCCGCCGGGCCGCGCAGCAGCACGCCTTCACGGACGGTGATGCCGCGGAACCGGGTGCGCAGGGGAATCGCGTAGACCTTCATCAGGGCCGATCATGCCACCGTCCCAGGTTCGGCGAACGGGTGCAGAACCGCGCATTCGGAGGAGAGAATGATCCGGTGGCCCTCGACTTCCGCGTGCTGGGTCCGGCCGAGGTCACGGCCGACGGCCGCCCGGTACCGCTCGGGGGCAGCCGGCCGTTGATCGTGCTGGCCGGCCTGCTGCTGCGCGCGAACCGGGTGGTGCCGGTCGAGGAGCTGGGCCGCTGGCTGTGGGACGACGACCGCCGACGCTCCAAGGGCGCGCTCCAGACGTACGTGCTGCGGCTGCGCCGGGCGCTCGGCGACCAGGTGGCGATCCGCACCGAAAGCGGCGGTTACCGGATCGAACTCGACGACGGCCTGCTCGACCTGTCCCGGTTCCGCGCGCTCGCCGCCCGCGGCAAGGTCGCGCTCGACCGGGGCGAGAGCCGCCAGGCGGCCGCCCACTTCGCCGAGGCGCTCGAACAGTGGCGGGGGCCCGCGCTGCTCAACGTCGAGTCGGACGCGCTCCACCGCGACGAAGCCGGCCAGCTGGCCGAGGAACGGCTGCGGGTCCGCGAGCAGTGGGCGGACGCGCTGCTCGACGTCGGCGAGTACGGCACCGTCGTTCCCGAACTCACCCGGCTGACCAGGGAAAACCCGTTGCGGGAGCGGCTGCACGAGCAGCTGATGGCCGCGCTGTACCGCTCAGGACGGCAAGCCGACGCGCTCGAGGTGTACGGCCGGATCAGCGGGGTGCTCGCCGACGAGCTCGGGCTCGATCCCGGCCCGTCGCTGCAGCGCACCCGGCAGGCGATCCTGACCGGCGCCGACGAGCCCGCCGGGCTGGCGCGCTACCGGCTCGGCGCCGAACCGCAGGTGCCGCACCAGCTGCCCGCCGACCTGCGGACCTTCTCCGGGCGCGAGTGCGACCTCAAGGCGTTGCACGCGCTGCTGCCGGAGGCGGTCGACGCCGGTGCGTCCACGCCGATCGCGTCCGTCGAAGGCATGGGCGGTCTGGGGAAGACGACGCTGGCCGTGCACTTCGCGCACGAGATCGCCGACCGGTTCCCCGGCGGGCAGGTCTACCTCAACCTGCGCGGCTACGGCCCCGGCGAACCGGTCGAGCCGTCGACGGCGCTGGAGGCGATGCTCACCGCGCTCGGCGTGCCGTGCGACCAGATCCCGGCCGACCTCGACGGCCGCGCGGCGAGCTGGCGGACGCACACCGCGGGACGGCGGCTGCTCGTCCTGCTCGACAACGCCAACCGCACCGAGCAGGTGCGGCCGCTGCTGCCCGGGCCGGGCTGCCTGGTCGTGGTCACCAGTCGCTGGCAGCTGCGCGCGCTGGTCGCGACGCACGGCGCGCGGCGGATCGCGCTGGAGGAACTCGGCGACGAGGACGCGGTCGAGCTGCTCGCGGCCACCATCGGCGTCGAGCGGGTGGCCCGCGACCCGGCGGCGGCCGAGCGGTTCGTGCGCCACTGCGGCGGGTTGCCGCTGGCCATCCGGATCCTCGCGGTGCGGGCGGCGCAGTTCCCCGACCTGGCGCTCGACGAGTTCGCCGGCTCGATCGAAGACGACCTGCTCGGTTCGTTCGACCTCGCCGACGGCGAAGGGACGAACATCCGCTCGGTGCTGTCGTACTCCTACCAGGCACTGGACCCCTCGGCGGCGCGGCTGCTGCGGCTGCTCGGCCTGGCCACCGGCGCCGACTTCACCGCCCCGGTGGCGGCCGCGGTCGCCGGCCTGGACCTCGCGATGGCCCGGGCGGGCCTGGAAACCCTGGCGTCCGCGCACTTGCTGGCCCAGCCGCGGCCGGGCCGCTACCAGTTCCACGACTTGATCCGGGCGTACGCCGGCGAAGTCGCTTCGCAGGTCGATACTGCTTCGCAGCGCTCCGCGGCGTTGGACCGGCTGCTGGGCTGGTACCTGGCGTCGGCACTGGACGCGTCCCGCCGGATGCGCCCGGAGCGCTACTACCGGCTGCTGGAACCGGACGACCTCGAAGGCGGTCTCACCTTCGACTCCCACCACGACGCGCTGGACTGGTTCGTCGAAGAGTCCGCCAACCTCATCGCCGCGGTGCACCTGGCGCGGCGCCTCGGCCGCGACGACGCCTGCTGGAAGCTGGCTTGGCTGCTGCAGAGCTACTTCGTGACGCGCTCGCGGCTGGACGATTGGCGTTCGGTGTTCACGGTGGCGCTCGAAGCGGCCCGCGCGAGCGGCCACCGCCCCGGCGAGGCGGGCATCCTCAGCGGCCTCGGCGTCGTCAACGGCGTCGCCCGGCAGTACGCGGACTCGCGGCGCTACCTGGAGCAGGTGCTGGCGATCCAGCGCGAGCTCGGCGCGCGGGAGGGCGAGGCGCGGGCGCAGTACAACCTGGCGCTGGCTTCGCACAACCTCGACGAGTACGCCTCGGCGTACGAGCACGGCAAGCAGGCGCTGGAGATCGTGCGAGAGCTGGGGATGGGCCAGTTCGAAGCGAGCGTGCTGCGCGCGCTCGGCGACGTGTGCACGTCGATGGGCGACCACGAGCAAGCGTTGCGCCTGGCGGACGCGGCACTGGCCGTCGTCGGCCCGGACGGCCAGCCGGTGGACACGCGTTTCACCCAGCACACGCGGGGCTTGGCCCTGATCGGCCTCGGCCGGCTCGACGAGGGCATCGCGTGCATCCGCGAGTCCGTCTCGATGTTCTTCGAGATGGGCGAGCTGTACGAGGCCGCGGACGTGCTCGCCCAGCTGGGCACCATCTATTCGAGGTACGGCGACGAGGCTCTGGCTCGCGAGTGCTGGCTCCGCTCGGTCCGCCTGCTGACGGAGCTGGGCCACCCCGACGCCGACGACGTCCGCGCCAAACTGGCGGCGCTGGTCAGCGCGGGCGGCTGAAAGACGTGCGGCGGACCGCCCGCGTGCCGACCCCCAGCGACAGCACGCAAGCGGGTCCGCCTGCCCGACGAGTCAAGCGGACCCCGCTCACTGTCCACTCACTGCGGCCCGATCCCGAGCAGGTCGGCGAGGCATTCGGCGTTGCGCGGCGCTTCGACTTTGACGTCGTTGTCGAAGTAGACGTAGACGTCTCGCCGCCCGCCGTCGTGCCAGGTGCGGATCTTGTCGGCCCAGGTGCGCAGGGCTTGGTCGGAGTAGCCGCTGACGTAGAGCTCCTCGTCGCCGTGCAGCCGGACGTAGGCGAAGTCCGAGGTCTGCTCTTCGAGGAACGGCCACTTTCCCGCGGTGTCGGCGACCACGAGGGCGATGTCGTGTTCGCGCAGCAGGTGCGTGGCGGCGGGCTGGGCGAAACTGGGGTGCCGGACTTCGAGCGCGTGCTTCAGCGGTTTTTTCGGGCCGGGTTTCAGGTAGGGATCGCCTTTGAGCTTGTCGTCGTGCTTCTTGGCCAGCGCGGCGGCTTCGGTGGTGGTGCGGGGCAGGAGCGCGAAGAAGTTCGCGAGCCGGTCCGGGTCGAACGCGAGCCGGGGCGGGAGCTGCCAGAGGAACGGGCCCAGTTTCGCGCCGAGCGCGAGGACCCCGGAGGCGTAGAAGTTCGCGAGGGCGGTCTCGACGTCGCGGAGCTGCTTCATGTGCGTGATGAAGCGCCCGCCTTTGACGGCGAAGAGGAAGCCCGCCGGCGTCTCGTCGAACCAGGCGCGGTACCGCTCGGGGCGCTGGAGCGAGTAGAAGGAGGCGTTGATCTCGACGGAGTTCATCCGCCGCGAGAGGTGTTCGAGTTCCCGCCGCTGAGCGAGCCCGGACGGGTAGAAGACACCGCGCCAGGGCGGATAACGCCAGCCGGACGTCCCGATCCGGATTTCGGCGATCGCCCTCACCCCCTTTCCGTTCCCGCGAAAGGTGATTCCCGGCGTCCGTCGTGGTGAAACGCGGCGACGACCGGACGGTTGGACCGCGGGTCGGGACAAGTGACCTGAGTTCGGGGACGGCCGTCTCAGTGGGCCTTTGAAGCGTTTGCTCACAGCACCGCCGGGGTGGAGTCGGACGTGGTTGTGGTGCGCGGCCGAGGAGTTCGGCAGCGCCGGCCAGGCAGTGCGAATACGCGGTTCGACTGCCCGGCCGCAGCCCCGGCATCGACCGCCGGCCGTGCCGCACCGATCCCGTGGCTCTACGTTCGTGCTAGGCCCAGGAGAACCTCCAGTGCCGCGACTGCACCAGCCCCGACGCGTACTCCCGCAGGTTCCCCGGCTGCCCGGCGAACGTCGGCAAGCTGAACGCCCGGTGCTCCGCCGCCACCGTGAGCGCCCTCGCCTGGTTTCGGGGTGGGGCCGACACCGACAGCTCGATCGCGTCGAAGCCCAGCACCACCAGCGTCGCCCCGAAGCGGTCCTCCCAGCTGCGTAGCACCGCCGACAGCTCGGCCACCTGGTCCGTGCACTTGATCATCCCCGTCCAGCCCAGCAGGGCCGGGATGTCGGCGGGGCGCTCGGTCTGGACCAACCCCAGCCGGTGCGGGGCTCGGGTGGCCAGGATCGAACCCGTGTTGCCCGCTTCCGCCAGCGGGTCCGACTTGCGTGGGCTGCGCTTCGCCAACCCCGGGAAGCGGGCGCCGAAGGGGCGGAGGCAGGCGCCGTCGCAGCAGGACGTGTCCCACCAGCGGGCCAGCGCCGCCGCCGGGTCGGCGGAGGACACCCGGTGGCCGGCGGGGGCGAGGCGGCCGCGGTCGTCGATCCAGTCTTCGCCGTTCGCCGCGAAGCGCTGGTCGTGGGGGATCAGCACCGGCCACAACCCCGACCGCTCGAACTCGGCCACGCAGCCGAGGAACCGCTCGGGCCGGGTCAAGGGCAGGTCGGACACCCACAGCCGGCCGTGCCACGACCCCGGTGGCAGGGTCTGGACCGGCGGCGCGGGCGTACCGGGGCGGAGCGGTGCGATCGTCATGGACGTCCCCTCGAACTTGTGTTCGGCTACTGCATCTCGAACAGTAGTTCGAGGGTCCGACAATTTCCAGCGATTCCCCCGCTCATCCGTTCGAGTGAATCCACAAATCCGCAGGTCAGGGGCATGTGCGAGGCTTGTGAGGTGAAAGTTGCTCCTGTGACGATTCGCTGGGCCGAAGGGGTGGCCGAGGCGTAGAAGGTGCGAACGGGGCGAAGCCTGCTTACGGTCATCACGGAGGAGAGGAGCAGCCGGTGACCGACCACGTACCCGAGCCGCCGCGGGGCTGGGTGCCCGTGGAGCACCGGTTCGCCGGGCTCGACCGGCGGACCTTCGCACCCGCTCTGCTGGTCCTCGGCATCGCGCTCCTGCTCGGCTACGGCCTGCCCGCGCTCAACGCCGCCATCCCGTGGCACAACGAGGTCCGGGCCGGTGACGTCCTCGACCTCGGCGCCGGCGCGACGGCCGTCCCGCCGGTCGGCTGGCAGCTCGAGAGCGGCACGCTGACCGGCACCGCCGCACCGGCGAGCGCCACCACCCTGCGGGTCGCCCTGGCCACCGGCGGCGCGAGCATCGACCTGCGCGGCGCGCCCTTCACCGGGTCGGCGGACGCCTTCCTCGACCAGGTCGAACGATCCGAAGGCGACGCGCCGGGCGTCGACGGGGCCCGGGGCACCGTCACGACCGCCGCCGGGCTGACCGGGGTCGCCCGGGCCGGTACCGGGCCGGTCGGCGACGCGCTGGACGTCGCCTTCAAGGTCGGGCAGCCCGCCGCCGACGCGCCCGCGCTGCTGGTCCGGGTGCGCACCGCGCCGGACCAGTTCGAGCGCTACCGCGACGAAGTGACGGCTTTCTTGCGCAGCATCACGCCGGGCGCGGCCCGGTGAGCGGCGGGGCGCGCGGGGTGTTCCGGTGTCACCGAGACGAGGTGGAGGCGGTCATCGTGGGCGTGGCTCGGCCGGACCGGTTCGAGTGCGATCGCGGCGAACTGGCGGCGGTCCTGCGCAGCAGCACCCCGGGTGCGGTCCGATGAGCGGCGAGGCGGCCCAGCTGGCCGCGATCGAGGAGTCGGGCTGGGGTGTGCCGTTCCGGCTCTTCCAGCCGCACAACCTGGCTTTCTGGGTGTATTCGCTCGGCCTGGGCGGTGGTGCGCTGGCGATCGTGCGGTACTTCGGCACCGGCGGTTTCTACACGCCGGCGCTGACCGGTGGTGTGCTGCTGTTCGCGCTTTACCTCGTGCCGTGGTTGCTGTTGCTGCGCCGCCAGAACCGCTACACGGCGCAACCGGGCGGGCTTCTCGCGGCGGGTTTCGCCTGGGGTGGCGTCGCCGCGGCGTTCTGGATCGCGCTTCCGGCCAACACCGCGCTGCTGGAGATCTGGACGAAGGCCGGCGGCACCGCCTTCGCCGGCAACTGGGCCGCCGGGCTCACCGCTCCGATCAACGAGGAGTGGGGCAAGGCGCTCGGGCTCGTCCTGCTGATCGGGCTCGCCCCGCGGCTGGTCCGCAGCGCCTACGACGGGTTCATCATCGGCGCGTTCATCGGCCTGGGCTTCCAGGTGTTCGAGGACGTGCTTTACGTCTACAACGGCGCCGCGCAGACCTTCGGCGCGAACCAGCTCGGGACGTCGCTGCAGGTGTTCCTCATCCGCGGCGCGTCCGGGATCGTGTCGCACGCGCTGTTCAGCGCCCTCTTCTGCACGGGTCTGATGTGGGTGCTGGGCCGCGCGCGTGGCGAGCGCCAGGTGCTGCTCGGCGTGGTGACCATGCTGCTGGCCATGGTGTTCCACTTCGCCTGGGACGACATGGGCGGCCTCGGCGGCGGTGGCCCGCTGGTCCCGGTGCTGCCGTTCGCGATCGCGGCCGTCGAGCTCGCCACCCTGTTCGCCGTGCTGCGCCGCGCCGCGCGCCGCGAGCGGAGCTGGATGCGGGACCTGCTCGGGCCGGAAGCCGAGGCCGGAGTGGTCGGACCCGCGTTGCTGGACGCGGTCAGCGGGCTGCGCGAGGACCGCAGGAAATTCCGCAAGCAGGTGCACAGCCGGCGCCGGGCCCGCCACCTCCTCGACGCGGCGGGCGACCTCGCGCGAGAGATCTCCCGCGCCGGAGGCAGCGAAACCGCCCGCGTGGCGCACGCACGGGCCGAGCTGGAACGACTCGCCTAGCGGCCGGCGCGCCAAAGCACAGCACGCCCGGTGAACGCCGCCAGCCGGTCCAGAGCCGGCGCGCCGGCGTCGATCGGGTGCGGCTCGCCGAACCGGCTGCCGCGGTCCTGTGCGGGCAGCTGAGCCCGCACGAACGCCAGCGCCTGCTCGACGAGGTGGTCCGGCGCGGCCGCCGGAACGCCGGTGGCCTGCGCCAGGTCCCAGGAGTGCGTGAGCAGGTCCGCGATCCGCCACCGCAGCCGTTCGGCGCCGGTCGTCGTGCCCAGCGGCGTCTCCTGGACGCGGTCGAGCGCGCCCGGCTCAGCCGCGGCCGCCTGCAGGGCCGCGGACGAGCGCCGGAACGCCCCCGCGGGGTCCGCGCCGAGGTGGTCGGCCGCGCGGTCGGGCGGCGGGGCGTTCGAGAACATCGCCGTCAGCACGAGGTCCAAGCCGACGAGGTGGCCCGTCAGGTCCCGCACAGTCCACTCGTCGCACGGCGTCGGCGCGCTCCACTGGCCGGGCGCGACCCGGTCGAGCAGGCCGCTCGCGGTCGCGGCCGCGCGGGCGAGGTCTTCGATCACAACGGCCGGAGCAGGTCGTCGGCGTCCACGATGTGGTACGCGTACCCCTGCTCCGCGAGGAAACGCTGCCGGTGCGCCGCGTACTCCGTGTCGACCGTGTCGCGCGAGACGATCGAGTAGAAGTGCGCCTGGCGCCCGTCGCCCTTCGGCCGCAGCAGCCGGCCCAGGCGCTGGGCTTCCTCCTGCCGCGAGCCGAACGTGCCCGAGATCTGGATCGCCACCGACGCCTCGGGCAGGTCGATCGAGAAGTTCGCGACCTTCGACACCACCAGCGTCCGGATCTCGCCGCGGCGGAACTTGTCGAACAGCTCCTCGCGCTCCTTGTTGCGGGTCGCGCCCTGGATGACCGGCGCGTCGAGCTCGTCGCCGAGCATCTCCAGCTGGTCGAGGTAGGCGCCGATGACCAGGGTCGGCTCGCCGGCGTGCTTCTGCACGATCGACTTGATCACCGGGGTCTTCGTCATCGCCGTCGCGGCCAGCTTGTAGCGCTCGTCGGCCTCGGCCGTGGCGTACCCGAGGCGCTCGGCGTCGGTCAGCGTCACACGGACCTCGGTGCACTCCGCCGGTGCGATCCAGCCCTGCGCCTCGATGTCGCGCCACGGGACGTCGTAGCGCTTCGGCCCGATCAGCGAGAAGACGTCGCCCTCGCGGCCGTCCTCGCGCACCAGCGTCGCCGTCAGGCCCAGCCGCCGCCGGGACTGCAGGTCCGCCGTCATCCGGAACACCGGCGCCGGCAGCAGGTGGACCTCGTCGTAGACGACCAGGCCCCAGTCGCGCGAGTCGAACAGTTCCAGGTGCCGGTACTCGCCCTTGGTCTTGCGGGTGACGACCTGGTAGGTCGCGATGGTGACGGGCCGGATCTCCTTCTTCTCGCCGGAGTACTCGCCGATCTCCTCCTCGGTCAGCGACGTCCGCGCGATCAGCTCGCGCTTCCACTGCCGCCCGGCGACCGTGTTCGTCACCAGGATCAGCGTGGTCGCCGCCGCCTTCGCCATGGCCGCCGCGCCGACCATCGTCTTGCCCGCGCCGCAGGGCAGCACGACGACGCCGGAGCCGCCCGCCCAGAACGCCTCCGCGGCCTGGCGCTGGTAGTCGCGCAGCTGCCAGTCCGTCTCGTCGAGGGCGATCGGGTGCGCCTCGCCGTCGACGTACCCGGCGAGGTCCTCGGCCGGCCAGCCGACCTTCAGCAGCGCCTGCTTGAGCCGCCCGCGCTCGGACGGGTGCACGATGACCGTGTCCTCGTCGATCCGGGCGCCGAGCATCGGGCTGATCTTCTTGTTCCGGCTCACCTCGGTCAGCACCGCGCGGTCGGTGGTCGACATGACCAGCCCGTGCGCCGGGTGGTTGGCGATCTGCAGCCGCCCGAACCGGCCCATCACGTCGACGACGTCGATCAGCAGCGGCTGCGGCACCGGGAAGCGCGAGTACGTCGTCAGCGCGTCGACGACCTGCTCGGCGTCGTGGCCGGCGGCACGCGCGTTCCACAACGCCAGCGGCGTGATCCGGTAGGTGTGCACGTGCTCCGGCGCCCGTTCGAGCTCGGCGAACGGCGCGATGGAGATCCGCGCGTCGTCGGCCTGGGGGTGGTCGACCTCCAGGAGCACGGTCTTGTCGGACTGGACGATCAGCGGGCCATCAGTCACAACTACTGTTATACGTGCCTCGCTCGCGGCCGGCTGCGACGGGACGAGGTGCCGAGGGGATCACTGGAGGGCACGTTGACCACACCACCGTCCGACGACAACCCGTTCCGGACGCCCGACTACGCGACGCCGTACGCGCCGATGCCGCCCGTGCAGGGGCAGCCGGCCATCCCGCACTGGTTCACCGTGAAGGTGCGGATCACGCTCGCCGCCTGCGTGGTGCTGGCGCTGGGCCTGGGCTCGCTGGCCGCGCTGGGCATCAACTCGCTCGGCGGCAGCGGCACGCCGTCGTACGGTGACTGCCTGTACCTGACGCGGGAGAGCGGCGACCGGACCGCCTACCACCGCGTGGGGTGCGGCGCGGACAGCGCGACCTACAAGGTCGAGAACGTCTACCGCGGGGCCATCTCGTGCGCGTCCGGCGACTACGTGCGGTTCCGGGTCGGCTCCGGCTCGAGCCAGACGCTCTGCCTGGCGCTGAACGTCAAGTCCGGCGACTGCGTGCGCGGCGTCGAGGACGAGACGACGATCACCAAGGTGAGCTGCACCGACCCGGCGGCGCAGGACCGCGTCCAGGTCGTCTCCGGCTTCGGTGACGAAGACGCGTGCGGCGAGAACGCGGACAAGGTCCTGATGTACCAGGGCCCGCCGCGGCGCACGGTCTGCCTGGTGAAGACCGGCGAGAACATCTAGCCGCTAGGAGCCGTTCTGGCCGGGCAGCAGCGCCTGGACGTCGAGGCGGTTCGCGAGCAGGCCGGAGTTGTGCATCAGGTCGGCCACCCGCTGCAACCGGATGCCGTTGAGCGACGCCGGGTACGAGCCGAGCGAGATGAGCGCGGCCGTCGTCGAGTCGATGTCGGAGAACTTCGGGAGCGCGTCGCGGACCACCGCCGGGTCCGTCGCGCTCTGCTGGGCCGCGCCCAGCGCCGTCCGGAACGCCGCCAGGGTCCGGGGGTTGGCCTGCGCGAACGGCTTGGCCGACGCGTAGCCGGACAGCGGGAAGCCGAGCGTCGAACCGCGGGCGCCGTCGGCCAGGATGTGCGCGCCCAGGTCCTTCTCGGCGCGGGTGATGTACGGCTCGATCATCAGCGCCGCGTCCGCGTCACCGGCCTGGAGCGCCTGCGGCATCCCGTCGAACCCGACCTGCCGGAACTTGATCTTGGCCGCGTCCACGCCCGCCGTGACCAGCACCGACCGCGCGACGAGCGCGCCGATGTCGTCGAGCATGTTGACCGCGATCTCGGGTGACTTCTTCGCCGTCGGCACCGTGTAGTCGGAGCCGGGCAGGGTGACCAGCGCCATCGTGTTGGGCCCGGAGGTGTACGCCTCGCCCTGCAACTGCAGGGCCGACCCGCCCGCCGCCGCGCGGAACATCGCAATGTCGGAGGCGAAGGTGACGTCGAGGTCGCCGGCGGCCACCTTGGCCAGTCCGTCCTCGCCGCCGAGTTCCACCAGTTGGACGTTCAGCCCGCCGGACCCGAACTTCCCGCTCGCCACGGCGATCCGCAACGGGGCCGTGTCGATGGCGTTGCCCACACCGACGCGCAGGGTGGTCCGTTCCAGCGCTGGTGGGGGCGCCGGGGTGCCCGAAGAGAACACGCTGCACCCGGCGGTCGCCAGAAGCGCCGCCACCAGCGGAATCGTCCGTCCGCGTCTGATCATGAACCTTCACCTACCGCGAGAATCTGGTTCTCGTGCTGGATCGTATGGTCCGCGCCCCATACGATCGCGGGCAGGGCCGGATCGCGCCAGCACGGCTTTCGGATCTCCACGGTGGGGGCTACCGTTCAGTAGGTTCGACTGCAGTCAGATCCGCGGGTTCCGCCCGCGGCGGAAAAGGAAACCAGGTGACCCGTCGCGACAAGCGTCCCCGCAAGGGCGGCGACGCGGCGGATCCGCGTCCGGCCGGCGGCCGCTGGCGATTGCGCAACTGGCGCCTCGGCACGAAGCTCTTCGCCGTCCTGCTGATCCCGGCGCTCGCCGTGATCGCCCTCGTCGGCCTGCGGATCAGCTCAGACCTGCGCGACGCGCGGCAGCTCGCCGAGTTCGCCACGCGCGGCCGCGTCGACAGCACGGTGGCCGAGGCCGTCCACGAGCTGCAGCGCGAGCGCGACCTCACGGTCCGGTTCGTCGCGCAGAACCGCCAGGGCGACACCGCCGACCTCACCGCCCAGCGCAACCGCGTCGACCAGGCCATCGGCACGTTCGAACGGACCCTCGCCGACAGCAAGCCGCGGCTCGACGCGAAGGCCGCGGACAGCCTCCAGCAGACCGACGACCGGCTGCGCGTGCTCGGCGGCCTCCGCTTTTCCGCAGAGCACTCGGCGTTCCCCGCCGACGCCGTCCTGCGCTCCTACAGCGAGCTCGTTTCCGGCATGCTCGACATCAGCGACGCGGCCGCCGCCGACGTCTCCGACCCCGAGCTCGCGCGGCTGCGGCTGGCCGGGAACGCGCTGGCGCGGATCAAGGACCAGATGTCGGTCAAGCGGGCGGTGATGGCCGAGGCGCTCGCCGCGGGCACGCTGGACCGCGACCGCACGCGCGCGCTGCTCGGCGCCGAAGCCGAGCTCGCCGCCGCGCGCAACGACTACCGCACCTTCGCGACGCCCGACCAGCAGCGGATGTACGACGACACGGTGATCGGCCTGGTCGTCGACATCGGCAACGACATGGTCGAGTCCGCGCTGACCCGCACCGAGAACGGCCAGAACCTCTCGGGCCTCGACCCGAACCAGTGGGACACCTCGGCGACCCACACGGTCAACCTCGCCCACCAGGTGCAGCAGGCGCTGCTGGTCCAGTTGCAGGAACGCACCGACGCGCTGGCGGCGCAGGCCCGCACGGCGGCGTTGTGGGACGGCGGCGTGGTGCTCGGCGTCCTCCTCGTCGCGGGCGTGCTTTCGGTGGTCATCGCGCGGTCCCTGTTGCGCCCCTTGCGGATCCTGCGCCGGACGGCCCTCGAGGTGGCCGAGCACCGGCTGCCCGCGGCCGTGCAGAACCTGCTCACCGACCCCGAGCCCGCCCCGGAGAACCTGCGGAAGCGGCTCGCCGTCGCGCCCGTGCCGGTGTTCACCCGCGAAGAGGTCGGCCAGGTGGCGCGCGCGTTCGACGCGGTGCACGGCGAGGCCGTCCGGCTCGCCGGCGAGCAGGCGATGCTGCGCGAGAACGTCAACGCGATGTTCGTCAACCTCTCGCAGCGCAGCCAGGACCTCGTCGAGCGGCAGCTGTCGGTGCTCGACCGGATGGAGGCCGACGAGCAGGACCCGGACACCCTCGCCGGGCTGTTCGAGCTCGACCACCTCGCCACGCGGATGCGGCGCAACAGCGAGAACCTGCTGGTGCTCTCCGGCCAGGACTCCGCGCGCGAAGACGCCGGTGCGGTGTCGGCCGACGAGATCGTCGGTGCCGCGCTCTCGGAGGTCGAGCACTACCAGCGGATCGAGCTCGGCCCGGCGCCGCAGGTCGCGGTGCGCGGCGAGGCCGTCAACGACCTCGTGCACGTCGTTTCGGAGCTGCTGGAGAACGCGACCCGCTACTCCGGCGGCGAGACGGTCACCGTGGCGAGCGCCGAAACCCACGACGGCGACTGGCAGATCGAGATCATCGACCACGGCGCCGGCATGCCGCAGGCGGAGATCGACCGCACCAACGCGCGGCTCGCGCACCCGCCGGACGTCGACGTCGAGGTGTCGCGCCGGATGGGGCTGTTCGTGGTGGCGACGCTGGCCACCCGCCACCACATCGACGTCAGCCTGAGCGCCGGTGCGCCCTCCGGGCTGGTGGCGACCGTGCTGGTGCCCTCGGCCCTGATCGTCGAGCTGCCGCCGATGCCGGCGCCGCCCCAGCCCGCGGAGCCGGCCGCCGCCCCGGAACCCGAACTGCTGGCGCCGCTCGCCCCGCTCACGCCGCCGGAACCCGAGCCGGAGCCGGAACCGGAAGAGCTGACGCCGCCGTCGATCGAGGCCGGCCCGCCGCGCCGGGCCCCCGTGGTGGCCCGCGAGCAGGCGCCCGAGTGGCCGGTCGCGGACGACGACACGCACCTCGACTTCGACGCGCCGACCGAGCGGATGCCCGCCTACCGCGACGTCCTGTCCCGGTGGTTCGACGCGGCCGCGGCGCCCGAACAGCCGCGCCGCCCGGTGGAACCGCGTCCGGTCGCCGAAGAGCCGCGTCCGGTCGAGCCGGAGCCGCGGCACGCACTCGCCGCAGGCCCCCCACCCCCGCCGCCACTTTCCCGTGAAAGTGGCGGTGGGGGCGGCAAAGCCGCACTTTCACGTGAAAGTGCGGCTCTGCCGAACCCGGACGACGAGGACACCGAACCGCAGCTGCGCCCGGTGGCCCCGCCGGCCGCGATCGAGCCGACGTACGAGTGGCCGACTTCGGCCGAGCTGGAACAAGAAGACGGCGCGGAAGACACCTGGCCGTTCCTCCAGCCCGCGGATTCGGCGGCCAGCCCGGGAGCGGTGCCGGAACAGCGGCCGATACTCTCACTTTCCCCGGAAGCGGTGCGCGAGCGGATGACGAGCCTTCAAGGCGGCTTCCGGCGAGGGCGGCACGCGAGGGGAGACGACACCCGGAACCAGTGAAACGGATTGAGGCATGAGCTCGAAGACGCCCCTGCTGGAAGTGATCGCGCTGGACGTGGCGGACGCCGAAGGCGCGCAGGCGGGCGGGGCGGACCGCCTCGAACTGGTCGCTGACATGGCTCAGGACGGCCTGACGCCGTCGATCGAGACGTTCCGGGACGTGCGGTCGGCGACCGACCTCCCGATCCGGGTCATGCTGCGGGACAACGGGTCCTTCGCCGTCGGCGACCTCGAAGGGCTGCGCGCGGACACCGGACGGCTGATCGACGCGGGCGCGCGCGAGTTCGTCTTCGGCTTCCTCACCGTCGACAGCGAGATCGACGTGGACGCCTGCGAAGCGCTGATCAAGGAGATCGACGGCCTGCCGTGGACGTTCCACCGCGCCATCGACCGGACGCGCGATCCGCTGCGCGCGTACGACCAGCTGGCCGCGCTCGGCTGCGACACCGTGCTCGCCGCCGGCCACCCCGACGGCGTCGGGAGCGGGCTTTCGGTGCTGCAGCGGCTGGCGCAGCGGGAGAGCGGGCCGGAGCTGCTCGTCGGCGGGGGTCTGCGGGCGCAGCAGGTGCACCTGTTGCGCGCGGGCGGGGTGCGCGGGTTCCATGTCGGGAGTGCGGTGCGACCGGGCGGGTGGCAGGCGCCGGTGGCCGCGGAAACCGTGCGCGACTGGGTGGATCTCGTCAAATCCTGATCCACTGCGAAACCCGCACGGGCGCCGCCGCCCGGACCGGAAATCCGCAGCCGGTCCTACCGGTATTCGATTTCCTTGAATCGGACCGATGAAATTGCATTCGGTTCTTGCGAATGCCGGTCGGCGGTCGGTCGTGCAGCTGCACGTGCAATTCCGCCAGTTCGCCTGCTTGGGGGCTGATGCCGGGGCGGGCGCTGGCTATCGTGAACGGGAAGCCGGTCCGTCCGGATGGTGCCAAGAATTGTTCGGCCAGTACAGGAGGCGGCGCTGTGAGCGCGCGTATTCGGTTCGCGGTCAATTCAATGAGAAGCCATCAAGAAACCAGGATGTCGACCATCCGGTGGATTTCCGCCGCCCGGGCGCGGCTGATTACCCGCGGGGATCGCGCGAGCGCTTCCGGTACGGGCCGGAAGGCCGAATCGTGACCGGCGCGCTGCCGCGGCAACGCGGAACCGAAACCTCCGAAGACGAGTTCGCCCGACTGGGGCTCGGCGGCTCGCTCGCCCTCACCGGCCTCCTGGCCGCCGTCAAGATCGCGGAAACCGCCACCGGCGTGGTGCTGACCGCCACCGGGGTGCTCCCCGGTGCCAACACCCCGAAGGAGAAGGCACCGGCCTGGCCCGGCGGGGAATGACCCGGGGCTGCCCACGGCGGCGGCTCTCTTCGGACGGAGGGCCACCATGACCGGCAGCGACGGGCAGGAGGACCTCCGCGGTACGCGTGTGGGGATCGCCGACGTGCGGCGGTTGGAAGACGCGGTCGCGGAGCTCCGGGCGCTGGACTACCGCTACGGCGGCGGCGCCTGCAGAGCGGCCGTCGAAGCGCAGCTCCCGGCCGCCGTCGCGCTGCTGGACGGCGTGACCAAGACCGTGGTGCTGGCGCGGCTGTGCACCGCCGTCGCCGACCTCTACAACCTGGCCGGCTGGACGAACTTCGACCAGGACCGCCCGGCCGCCGCGCTGGCGGCGTTCAAGCGGGCGCTGGAGCTCGCCGGGCAGGCGGGCAACGACGACCTCCAGGCCAACATCCACTACCGCACCGGGCGGCTGCACCTGCACTACGGCGCCGTCGACGCGGCGCTGGCGGAGTTCGAGCGGGGCCGGGACGCGGCGCGGCTGGCGCACTCCAAGCTCGCGCAGTCGATCCTCTCGGCCAACCAGGCCTGGGCCTACGCCAAGAAGGCCGACGTCGCCGGCGCGCTGACCTACCTGCGCCGCGCCCGCGAGGAGTTCGCGGACGCCGCGGACCGCGAGCCTTCGCCGTGGGCGGAGTTCTTCGGCTCCACCGACCTGGCGGCGATGATCGGCACGGTGCACGCGGAACTGGCGCAGGTGGTGGACATCCGGCACGGCCGGGACGGGATCCCCGCGCTCACCGACGCGATCGCCGGGTACGGCCGCGGGATGACCCGCAGCCGGTCGCTGACCCTGATCTGGCTGGCCACGGTGCACGCGCTGGACGGCGACCTCGACGTCGCCTCGGCCGTCGGCGAGGAGGCGATCGAGCTGGCGGCCGCCCTGCGGTCCCCGCGGACCCGGCAGCGGCTGCACTCGCTGTCCTCGGCGGCCCGGCGGTTTTCCGGCAATGCGGACGCGCGGGATATCGCCGACCGCGTCGACGTTCTCCGGCAATCCGGACGCTAATCGGGTGATCATGGAAGGGTAAACCGTTCGGAAAGGGAAAAGGGCAGCCGCGGAACGGCAGACAAAAGTAGGTTCCTCGGCGCGATAGCGATTTCTTATGCTTCTCGGCAACCTGCAGCGAGCATTCCGCGCAGGCCCGGTCCCCACCGCCGAGAGGAATTCCCCCATGCGCTTGCGCAAGCTCGTCGCGGCCGCTGTGCCGTTGCCTGCGTTGCTCGGCCTCGCCGTGGCCGTCCCGGCCGCCGCGGCGTCGGAACCCCTGGTCACCCTGGCCGACAACGCCGCTCCGCTGGCCGGCAGCGTCCGCGCCGGCGACGTCGCGGCCGGCCAGCCGATCACCGCGGCGCTCTCGCTGAAACTGCACGACCGGGCGGGGCTGGAAAAGTTCCTCGCCGACGTGCAGAACCCCGATTCGCCGCAATACCACCGGTTTTTGACGCCGGCTCAGTTCGCGGCCCGGTTCGGTCCGACGCAGGCCGACGTCGACAAGGCCGTCTCATTCCTCGGGAAAGCGGGTGCCACCGGGATCGAGGTTTCCGGTAACCGGCAGGCGATCACGTTCACCGGCTCGGCGGCGCAGCTCGAATCGGCGTTCCGCACCCGGATCGGGACCTACCGCGACACCACCTCCGGCCGCGACTTCTTCGCCAACGACGTCGCACCCGCCGTCCCCGCCGGCGTCTCGGACGTCGTGAGCGGCGTCGTGGGCCTCGACAACCACGCGGTGCGCAGGCATTCGTCGCAGGCCGCCGCCAAGCCCAACGTCGTCAAGGCCGTGACGCCGCCGGTGCTCAAGACCGCCTACGGCACCAGCGGTCTGCCGGCGACCGGCAGCGGCGTCAAGGTCGGCTTCGTCGAGTTCGACGGCTACCAGAAGGCCAACATCAGCAAGTACGACAGCACGTACGGTCTCTCGGCGGGCCCGGTCACCACGGTGCCGGTCAGCGGCGCGAACTACGACTCCGCACCGGGTGACGGCCAGATCGAGGTCGAGCTCGACATCGAGGTCGTGCACGCGCTGGCCGCCGCGGCGAGCGACTACGTCTACGAAGCGCCGAACACCAGCGCGGGCGAGCTCGCGATGTACCAGAAGATCGCGTCGGACCACACGGTGAACGTCGTCTCGATCTCTTGGGGCGCCTGCGAATCCGCCGAGGGTTCGAGCGCGGCGAAGAGCGTCAGCAACGCGATCGCGACCGGCACGGCGGAGGGCATCTCCTACTTCGCAGCCGCGGGCGACGACGGCACGACCGACTGCTACCGCCAGACCGGTTCGACGGCGAAGGCGGTGGACTTCCCGGCGTCGAGCCCGAACGTCACCGGCGTCGGCGGCACGCAGCTGACGGTCACGTCGTCGAACGCCTACAGCAGCGAGAAGGCCTGGAACGACGGGGCGAACGGCTCGACCGGCGGCGGCATCTCGACGGTCTTCACGGCGCCGTCGTGGCAGTCCTCGCAGAGCACGACCTACCGCAAGGTGCCGGACGTCTCCGCGGACGCGGCGAGCGGTTCGGGCTACTACATCTACACGGCGGGCTCGTGGGAAACGGTCTGGGGCACGTCGGGCGCGGCCCCGCTGTGGGCGGCCTTCGCGACGCTGCAGAACCAGATCCACGGCGGCGGCCTCGGCAACCTGAACCCGAAGTTCTACTCGATCGGCAACGGGTCTTCCTACGCCACGGGCTTCCACGACGTGACGACGGGCAACAACACCCTGCACGGCACGACCGGCTTCACCGCCGGCACGAAGTACGACCAGGTGACGGGCTGGGGCTCCTTCAAGGGCACCGGGCTCTCGGGCCTGATCGGCTGAGCACCCCCCGAGCGCCCCACATTGGGGCGCTCGGGGGCTTTTCTTCGCAACGCTAAGCGTTAGCCTGGTGGCATGATCAAGCGCACGGTGCTGGACGCCACCAGGGAACTGCTCCGCGAACTGGGCCTCACAACGGTGTTCGGCAACCCCGGCACCACCGAGGTCCCCTTCCTCACCGACTGGCCGGACGACTTCGACTACGTCCTCGGGCTGCAGGAGTCCGCCGTGGTGGCGATGGCCGACGCGTACTCGCAGGCCACCCGCCAGGCCGTGCTGGTGAACCTGCACTCCGCGGGCGGCGTCGGGCACGGCCTCGGCAGCCTCTTCAACGCCTACCGCAACCGGACGCCGCTGATCATCGTCGCCGGCCAGCAGAACCGGTCGCTCCTGCCGCACGACCCGTTCCTCGGCGCGATGGACGCCCCGGACTTCCCGAAGCCGTACGTGAAGTGGTCGATCGAGCCCGCCTGCGCCGAGGACGTCCCGGCCGCGCTGGCCCGCGCCTACCACGTCGCGACGCAGGCGCCGTCCGGTCCGGTGTTCGTGTCCGTCCCGGCCGACGACTGGACCGCCACCACCGAGCGGCCCATCGTCTCCCGGCCGCGCATCCGCGGGTTCGCGCCGGACCCCGAAGCCATCGACGAGCTCGTCGCCGCGCTCGAGGCCGCCGAACGGCCCGCGCTCGTCGTCGGGGGAGCCGTCGACCAGGACGGCGCGGTCGTGGAAACCGTCGCGCTCGCCGAGCGGCTCAACGCCGGCGTGTGGGTCGCGCCGATGTCCTACCGCTGCTCGTTCCCCGAGGACCACCCGCTGTTCCAGGGGTTCCTGGATCCCGAACGTGGCGCGGTCTCGGACAAGCTCGCGGCGCACGACCTCGTCGTCGTGCTCGGCGCGCCCGCTTTCACCTACCACGTCGAACGCGGGCGCGGGGAAGCTCCGCTGCCGCCGTTGTTCATCGTCAGCGACGACGAGCAGATCCTCGCGCGCGCCTTCGAAGGCACCGGGATCCGCGCCACGCCGAAGCTCGGCATCCGCGCGCTGCTCAACGTCGTCGAGCGGAGCACGCGGTCCGCGCCGGCACCGCTGGAGCGCCCCGCGAAGCCGGGCGGCGAGCAGCTCACCGGCGAGCTCGTCTACTCGACGCTCGCGGAGTTGTTGCCGGACAACGCGATCGTCGTCGAGGAGACGCCGAGCCACCGCGGCATCCTGCACGACCACCTGCCGATCACGGCCACGGACACGGGTTTCCTGACGATGGCCAGCGGCACGCTCGGCTACGGCGTCCCGGGCGCGGTCGGCGCGGCACTGGCCCGCCCGGACCGCCCGGTGGTCGGCGTCGTCGGCGACGGCTCCAGCATGTACGGCATCCAGGCCCTCTGGACGGCCGCGCGCCAGGAACTCCCGGTGACGATCCTGATCATGGACAACACGGAGTACGCGGCGGTCCGCATCCTCGGCGAAACGATCGGCGGCGCGAAGCTCCCGGGCACGGAACTGGGCGGCATCGACTTCGCGGCACTGGCGGCGAGCATGGGCTGCCAGGGCGTGACGATCACCGAGCCGGCCGGCCTGGCCCCCGGCCTGACGGCGGCACTGGCCGACCCGCGCCCGACCCTGGTGCACGTCAAGGTGGCACCGTCGGAGCGCACGCTGTACTGACGTCGTCGTGAGTGAGAAACAGGGTGCTAACCCTGTTTCTCACTCACGACCGCCGGCTGCAGGCGTCCAAAGTGGACTTCAGCTCCCGGTCTTGGTCTCCGTCACGTCCGAAGCGTGCTCGGCCAGTTCCCATTCCGCGGCGTCCGACGCGGCCGTGGCGGCCTCGGCCGGGGTACCGCCGTGCAGCAGCCGGGCCACTTCACCGCGCAGCGTCACGAACTCCGCCGACTCGCGGGTGGTGATCTGGTTGCGCTCGGCCGGCAGGCCGACCGGCAGGTCCGCCACGATCGAGGCCGGCGACTTCGACAGCACCAGCACCCGGTCGGACAGGTAGACGCTCTCGTCGATGTCGTGCGTGACGACGAGGATCGTGCTGCCCTGCTCGCGCTGCACGCGCCGGGTCAGGTCCTCGAGCTCGAACCGGGTCTGCGCGTCGACCGACGCGAACGGCTCGTCCATCAGCAGCAGCGCCGGGCGGCTGGCCAGGGCGCGGGCGATCGACACCCGCTGCTGCATGCCGCCGGAGAGCTGCCACGGGTACTTCCCGCCGACCGCGGACAGGCCGACCTGCTCCAGCGCCTCGGCCGCCAGCTTCCGCCGCTCGGCCCGCGAGATCGGCCGCCAGCGCAGGGGGAATTCGACGTTCTTCTGCACCGAAAGCCACGGGAACAGCGAACGGCTGTAATCCTGGAACACGACGGCGAGGTCGTCCGGGACGCCGTCGACGCGGTCGCCGTGCAGGCTGACCGTGCCGTCGGTCGGCGGGGTCAGCCCGGCGATGCAGCGCAGCAACGTCGACTTCCCGCAGCCCGACGGGCCGACGATGCTGGCCAGCTGCCCGGCTTCGACGGTGAACGACAGCTCGTTCACCGCGGTGTGCGCCTTGGCACCGGAGCCGTACCGGTGACTGAGGCCGGAAACTTCGAGCATGGTGGACATGGGGAGAGGCCTTTCCAGCGTCAGTCGCGGCCGAGGCGGGTCGGCTGCCAGGCCAGCACCCGCCGTTCCGCGACCAGGAAGATCGTGTTGAAGACGTAGCCGAGGATGCCCAGCAGCACCAGCCAGGACCACATGATGGGGAAGTCGAAGTCCTGCTGGGCGTTCAGCAGCGACCGGCCGATCCCGTTGTACGCGCCGATCAGTTCCGAGACCACCATCAGCAGCAGCGAAATCGACAGGCTCACCCGCAGGCCGGCGAAGATCTTCGGCGCCGCGGCGGGCAGGACGACCAGGCCCAGCCAGTACCGGCGGGGCGTGCGGAACGACCGTGCCGTCTCCACCTTCACCTGGTCGACCGAGCGGACGCCGTCGACCGCGTTGAGCAGCACCGGCCAGATCGCGCCGAAGATGATCGACCCGATCTGCATGCCCGAGCTCAGCCCGAACAGCACCGCGAACACCGGGATCAGCGTGGGCGGCGGGATCGAGCGGAAGAACGCGAACAGCGGGCCGAGGTAGTCCATCCCCTTGGCGGACCGGCCGACCAGCACCCCGAGCGCCACGCCCACGACGGCCGCCAGCACCCAGCCGCCGAGCATCCGGCCGAGGCTGGGGAAGACGTTGTCGAAGACGGCGTCGGTGAGGAAGAGGTGCGACGCGGGACCGGTGAACCACAGCTTCGCGGCGGCGACCGCGATCTCCGTCGGTGGCGGGAAGAACTTGCTGCCGCCCGCGCGGGCGGCGAACTCCCAGCCGACGACCAGGATCGCGAAGAGCAGCCAGTTGCGGACGACGGCGGCGGCGCCCCGGGCGGCCCGGCGGCCCACCCGGCCGGAAAGAGTTGCCGCGGTCACGCGATCGCCTCCCGGTCGACGCTGCTCCAGCGGAACAGCCGCTTGCCCAGTTGTTCGAGGCCCTCGTTGATGAGGTAGCCGAGCACCCCGGCGACCACGGTACCGGCCAGCACCAGGTCGAACCGGACCGAACCGGTGCTGGCGATCAGGATGAAGCTGCCGAGCCCGACCTGGGAGCCGGCCAGGAACTCCACGCTCACGACGGCGATCAGCGAGATGGTCGCCGACAGCCGGACGCCGGTGAAGACGAACGGCGCGGTCTGCGGCAGCGCGACCGAAGTCAGGATGCGGAACCGGCTGGTCCCGCACGCCCGCGCGGTCTCCATCAGCACCGGGTCGATCTCGCCCATGCCGTAGATGGTGTTGAACATGATCGGCCACAGCGACGCGTACACCGCGAGGGTGATCTTCGCGTCGGGGCCGGAGCCGATCACCAGCAGCACCAGCGGCACGAGTGCAGTGACCGGGATCGGGCGGAGGAATTCGACGATCGCGGCGGTGGCGGTGCGCAGCACCGGGATGCTGCCGAGCAGCAGGCCGGCGGGTACGCCGATGACGATGGCGATCGCGATGGCGATCAGCCAGGCCAGCATCGTCGCGATGATGTCGCGGATGAATTCGGGGTCGCCCAGCAGGTCGCCGACGGTGACCAGGACGACGCTCGGTGGCGGGGTGAACGTCTTACTGACCAGGCCGACCTGGACGACGACCTCCCAGAGCAGGAGGAAGCCGACCAGACCGGCCAGGCCGCGGAGCAGTTTCTTCACGTCAGCTGGTCGCCTGCGGCGCGATCATCGGCGCGGCTTCGACCTTGCTGGTGATGACGCCCATCTGCAGCAGCAGGTCGGGCACCCGCTGCAGGCGCCGGGCGTCCAGGGTGGAGCCGTAGCCGGGCAGGGTGAGCAGTTTGGCCGTGTCTTCGTCGATCTTCGCGTACTTGACCAGCAGCGGCTCGACCTTCGAGCGGTCGTTGATCGCGTCGCTGGTGGCCTTCTTCATGGCGCGCTGGAAGGCCGCGAGGGTCTTCGGGTTGCCCTGGACCCACTTCGTCGTCGAGCCGTAGCCGGTCAGGGGGAAGTCCTGGCTGGCGCCGGTGTTGATGTCGATGACCGGCGTCGCGCCGACGGTCTTCGCCGACTGCGAGAGCATCGGCTCCGGCATGTAGGCCGCGTCCACCTGGTTGTCCTTCAGCGCCGCCGCCATGTTCGGCAGCGGGACCAGGGTCCACTTGACCGTGCTGAAGTCGACGCCGTGGTCCTTCATGACGGACTTGGTGAGGATGTCCGACGCGGTGTTCATCGCCGTGATGGCGATTCGCTTGCCGGCCAGGTCGTTGACCGTCTTGACGTTCGAGGTCGGCACGGTCACGATCGCGTTGCTCTTCGCGTTGACCGACGTTCCGTCGGCGACGAGCTGCACGTCCGCGGCGCCCTTGCTCTTGGCGACGAAGAACGGCGTGTAGGTCGAGAGCGCGATGTCGGCTTCTCCGTTGAGCGCCTTCGTCATCGACTCCTGGCCGCTCTTGGCGACGATCTGCTCGACGTCGAGGCCCTCGGACTTGAAGTAGCCGCCGTCCAAGGCCAGCCAGAACGGCGCGAGGTCCGTCGTCGGCATGATCGAGACCTTGATCTTCGACTTCTCCAGGCCGCCCCCGTTCGACGAGGCGTTCGAGTCGTCCGAGCCGAGGGCGCTGCAGCCCGTGAGGGCTGTCGCCGCCGCGACGGTGAGGGCGAGCCCGAGCGCGGCGCGGCGAGTGCGAACCCGGCCACTGCTCATGGCGTTTCCAAGCAAGGCCTGCTCCTTGGGTGAAGAAAGTGACGGTTGATGGACCGAATCCCGGGGAAGTAGGTAACTCATTCTCGGGAGTACGCGGGCCACTGTAGAGAACGTGACAGGTTGCTCACAACGGGTGGGATCAATACCCGAGAGGGTGGCGCACGTCACTCTTTCGGCCTCTGGTCTAGACCCACTGCTCCACTCGCCGTAAGCGTTCACCCAGCGTAGGGCCCAGTTCCTGAATAAGGGATGTCCAGCTGTGTGCCGACTGAGCGAACGCTGTGCAACATCGAGCGCGTCCTGTCGGGAGGGTTACATCTTCTCCGGGCGTTCGCTACCCTCTGCACCTGCGGGGAGGTATCAACCTCCGATGTAGTGAGAGAGAGTGCCTGGATGGCCGATCAAGTCGATCCCCGGTTTACCAGGGCACGCTGTGCTTTTCCTGAGAGATTCGTCCCCGTAGAGGCCACTGCCTGGCCGGGCACAGCCGCCGCGCCGGTGGGCTAGGCCGAACCAACAGACCGATGCGAGACCAGCGCAGGGACCCGACCGTGATGCTCGAGCTGAACCGATTCCGTCCGGCCGGACGGGGTTCAGGAACACCCACCGAAGACGATCTTTTCACCCGTACGGGTAGCGTCTCGCGCTGGGCTCGTTCCGACCTGCCGCTGCGCTTGAGCGCCGGGAGCGTGCAGACGAGTGGCTGACGAGAACGCGATGCGCCCAGGCGGGCGCTGGACCGACCAAGGTTTCACGAGCACGAACGATGATGGTGGTGCGGCGGTGCCGAACGAAGACGCCGCGGGGGTAGGAGGGGCCCCCGCGCAGTCGCCCGGAGACAGTCCGGGCCGGAAGGCCGGGTTCTTTTCCGGCATGCGCGACTGGCGGCTGCGCTCCAAGCTGGCCGCGGTCCTGATCATCCCCACCCTGACCGCCGCGGTGCTGGGGGCACTGCGCGTGGTCGACGACGCCGGCGAAGCGGCGGAGTTCCAGCGCACGGCCGACCAGGTGGCGTTCGCCGTCAAGGTCACGACCGTGGTCCACGAGCTGCAGAACGAACGCGGCCTGGCCGTCGCACGGATCTCCTCGAACAACCCGCTGCTGCAGACCGGCCTCGACTCCCAGATCGCGAAGGTCGACCGCGAGGTCGCGGACCTGCGCTCGGCGGCGTCGACGCTCAACTACGACGACCCGGCGACCAAGGACCGCTACACCCGCGGTCTCCAGCGCCTCGACGCCCTGCGCCCGCTGCGGGCGGCGTTCAACACCGCGAACGGCCTGCCCGACATCACGGTGATGACCGCCTACTCGGGCATCCTCGACTCGCTCATCGAGCTCGGCCGCGAGGTGACCACCGCGGTCACCGACCGGGACGTGCTCCGGCTGGGCACGAGCACGCAGGCGGTCAGCGAGGCCAAGGAGTTCACCACCCGCTCCGACGCCGAGCTGCAGATCGCCGCGTTCCGCGGCAGCTTCCCCGGCGACCTCCTGGACCAGACGCGCGCGTCGGCGTCCAGTGCCGACGCCTCGGTGCAGGCCTTCCTCGCGAACGCCGACGACGACCAGCGCCAGCTCTACAACGACACCTACTCCGGGCCGGAGGTCGACGACCGCCGCCGGATCCAGACGGCGGCCTTCGCCTTCGCCCAGCAGGGTGACGCGCCGAGCATCGACACGACGGCGCTCGGCAAGGACAGCACCGTGTCGGCGGACAAGCTGCACGCGGTCGAGTCGAACCTGCTGGCCCAGCTCAAGACCCGCGCCGACAGCCTCGCCACCCAGGCGGTCAACTCGGCCTGGATCGGCGGTGCCGTCGTGCTCGCCGCGCTGGCCGCCGCGATCGCGCTGATGCTCATCGTCGCCCGCCTGATGCTGCGCCCGCTGCGGGTGCTGCGCCGGAGCGCGCTGGACGTCGCCTACACCCGGCTGCCGGAAACCGTGCAGGCGATCCTCGACGACCCGGACCCGGTCGGCGCCTCGAAGCGGGCCGTCCAGCCGGTGCCCGTCAACACCCGCGACGAGATCGGCGAAGTCGCGCGGTCGTTCGACATCGTCCACGAACAGGCCGTCAAGATGGCCGCCGAGCAGGCCCTCCTGCGCGAGAACGTCAACGGCATCTTCGTGAACCTCTCCCGGCGGTCGCAGCGGCTGGTGGAGCGCCAGCTCGGCGTCATCGACCGCCTCGAGGCCGACGAGCAGGACCCGGACCACTTGGCGAGCCTGTTCGAGCTCGACCACCTGGCCACCCGGCTCCGGCGCAACGGTGAGTCCCTGCTGGTGCTCTCCGGCGCCGGCCTGGCCAAGTCCGTGCCCAAGCCGGTGCCCGCCGCCGACGTCATCGGCGCCGCGGTCTCCGAGATCGAGCAGTACGCCCGGATCGAGGTCGGTATCGTGCCCGACGTCGCGGTCCAGGGCCTCGCGATCCACGACCTCGTGCACGTCCTCGCGGAGCTGCTCGACAACGCGACCTACTTCTCCGAGCCGGAGACGAAGGTCATCGTCCGGGCCGTGGTGACCCGCCGGAAGGCCCTCGCCATCCAGGTCACCGACCACGGTGTCGGGATGAGCGACGAGCGGCTGGCCGAGGTCAACGCGCGGCTCGCCGAGCCGCCGGACCTGGACGTGTCGGTGACCCGGCGGATGGGTCTGTACGTGGTCTCGCGCCTGGCCAAGCGCCACGGCATCGAGGTCCGGCTGCGCGAGAACGAGGACATCGAGGGTGGCGTGATCGCCCGCGTCGTCGTCCCGGCGGAGCTGCTC
Organism: Amycolatopsis sp. NPDC049159; assembly: GCF_040648295.1. Taxonomy (NCBI): domain Bacteria; kingdom Bacillati; phylum Actinomycetota; class Actinomycetes; order Pseudonocardiales; family Pseudonocardiaceae; genus Amycolatopsis; species Amycolatopsis sp. NPDC049159. The sequence goes on along the minus strand of NZ_JBEZDL010000022.1, from coordinate 135,358 downwards.
ACCCACCTGCGCCCCGGCATGCAGCGGCAGACCCCGCTGCCGCCGAACCGGTCCGAGACGTCCATGTCGATGCCGAGCATCCCGATCCCGGCCGCGCGCTCGGACTTCGACCAGACGCAGGCGTTCTCGCCGAACCCGCCGCAGCACTCGGCACCCCCGCCGCCGCCACCGCCGGCCCCGCCGAAGCACGAGCCGGTGGCGAACCAGGGCGGGCTGGTCCCGCTCGACCAGCCGATCAGCCTGGACGACCTGGTCAGCGGCGGCCGCGCGGCGGGCCCGTTCCTGTCGCCCGAGCTGCCCAAGCCCGACGTGCCGGCCTGGCCGACCGCCGAGGACCTGGCGCCGCTGGCGCCGTCCTCGAACGGCGACGGGGCCAGCTCGCGGGCCGGTGACACGCAGTTCGCGCCGCTGGTGCTGCCCAAGCGCGAGCCGAAGTTCGTGCCGCCGGAGGAACCGCCACCGGCACCGCCGCCCGCGGCGGAGCTCGGCTCGTCGGCGCTCGAAGACGATGTACCCACCCGGCGGCTGCCCATCTACCAGTCGGTGCTGTCACGCTGGTTCAGTGAGGGCGACGACGCGGCTGCCGACCCGGTCCCGCCGCAGCAGAGCGACGGGGGCCACCACCGCAGCCACCAGCCGAGTGCGCCGGAAGAGGTCGAGGTCGAGGTCGAGGACCAGAACCTGCCGCCGCTCACCGGTCGCGACGAGCCCGCCCCGGAACCCGTGGACGAGCTGCTGCCGACGGCGGCCACCCGGCACCCGCTCCTCCCGCCCGACGACGGCTGGCACAGCGCCTCCGACGACGGCTGGCAGGCGGCGCAGTCGCTGCTCGAGTCCAAGAACGAGGAGATCACCACGGCCGGGCTGCCCAAGCGCATCCCGAACGCCTACCTGGTGCCGGGGTCGATCAGCAGCGCGGCGCCCGATGCGCCGGCCCAGAACAACTTCGCCGACGCCACCGCGGGCATGCCCGGAACGGGTGCGATCACCCGCTCGGCGTCCGCGGCGCGGAACCGGATGGCAAGCTTCCAACGTGGGTACACCTCGGGGCGCCATGCGCTGAAGGAGCGACCGGGCGACGAGGTTCCGGTGAGTGGCAACACCACAGACAGCAGTGAGGAGTGAAAGTGACACGGGCGGGTGCAATGCAGCCGGGTGGCTCCGCGCAGCCGAACGGCCAAGCGCATGCCAAGGCGAACAATGCCGGCAGCTTCGCTTGGCTGATCACGGATTTCGTGCACCGGGTGCCCGGCGCGGCCCACGCGGTCGTGGTGTCGGCGGACGGCCTGCTCCTGGCGGCCTCGCGCGGGCTGCCGAAGGACCGGGCGGACCAGCTGGCGGCGGTGGCGTCGGGGCTCACCAGCCTCGCGCGCGGCGCGGCCAAGGTGTTCGAGGGCGGCACGGTGGCGCAGACGGTGGTCGAGATGGCCAACGGCTTCCTCTTCCTCATGTCGGTTTCCGACGGTTCGTGTCTGGCGGTGCTGGGATCGCCGGAGAGTGACATCGGCTTGGTCGTCTACGAGATGACCTTGCTGGTGGAGCGGGTCGGCCAGCAGCTGACTCCGGAGATGCGGGCGCAACTGCAGGGCGCGACCGTCCGCCGCTGAGGACCTGGGAACCGAGGAGAGAGCCGTGGACGACGGGCGCTTGAGGGGTGATGGCCGGCTCGGTGACGACTTCTCCGGTGGTTGGTCCGAGCAACCGGACGACGGCCGGGAGGACTGGCAGTCGTTCCGGGACCGCGTCGACCGCGAATGGCGGGCGAGGCGGGTGCAGGCATCCGACAGCGACCCCGTGCGGGAGCCGCCGAACTGGCTGACCGACAGCAATGCCGGGCAGGAACCGATCCGGCCGATCGCGGGTGGCACCGAATACCGCGACCGGCTGCTCGGCGGGCCGGGCGCGGAGCTGTTCGGCGGTTCGAGCGGACCGCTGTACGACGCGCACGAGTTCGCGGCGTACAGCACCGAGCGGGACTTCGGGTCGGGACCGGATTCCGGTGAACTGGCCGCGGCGCTGCCGCGCCAGGCCCACCAGGAGTACGTGGACGAGCCGGCGCCGACGGAGATGGAGACGTCCGGGCTGGTCCGGCCGTACTTCCGGACCCGCGGGCGGACGAAGGCGACGCTGGACCTGGCCATCGAGGCGCTGATCTCGACCAGTGAGCAGGGCCGGATGCTCGACCGGGTCCGGGTCCCCGAGCACCGGTCGATCTGTGACCTGTGCATCGACACGAGGTCGGTGGCCGAGGTGGCGGCGCTGCTGCGGCTGCCGCTCGGTGTGGTGCGGGTGTTGATTGGTGACGTGGCGGGCCTCGGGCTGGTGCTGGTGCACTCCAGCAGCACGACCGTGGGTGACCGCCCGAGTATCGAGTTCATGGAAAGGGTGCTCAGTGGGCTTCGGAGAATTTGACTCCGACGCGAACGCGCCGCAGGTGACGGGTCCGACCTCGTCGGCCAAGATCGTGGTCGCCGGCGGGTTCGGTTCGGGGAAGACGACCATGGTCGGGGCGATCTCGGAGATCGACCCGTTGACCACCGAGGCCATGATGACCGAGGCGAGCGTCGGGCACGACGACACCTCGGCCACGCCGAACAAGACCACCACCACCGTGGCGATGGACTTCGGGCGCATCTCGCTGGACTCGGACCTGGTGCTGTACGTCTTCGGCACCCCCGGTCAGCACCGGTTCTGGTTCATGTGGGACGACCTCGCGGTCGGTGCGATCGGCGCGGTCGTGCTGGTGGACACGCGGCGGCTGGCCGACGCGTTCCCCTCGATCGACTTCTTCGAGAACCGGAAGCTGCCCTACGTCGTGGCGATCAACTGCTTCGACCGGCTGCTGCACCACCAGATCGAGGACGTCCGGCACGCGCTGACCATCGCGCCGTCGGTCCCGATCATGGCGTGCGACGCGCGTGAGCGCGACTCCGCCAAGCAGGTGCTGATCTCCGTCGTCCAGCACGCGATCGCGCACGATTCGGCGTTGCGCGCGGGATAACCGATGACGCCCCGAACCGGATGCGGCCGTTGGAGTGAACTCCGCGTGCTTCACCCACTTCGGGGAGTGGTGCTGCCGTCCGGCGCAGCGACCGGCCACGCCGGTCCGCCGCGACCGGTGGCGGGGCCGCGTCTTCCGGCCACCGGAACCCCGGCTGACCTGCGCCGACACCTCGCGGTGGCGACACGGGGCCGGCGTCGCCGGGTGTCGCCCGGAAGCGTGACCCCGTCCGGGCCGGCGCGGAGTGCGGCCACGCGCACACGTAGGGTGCGCACCGGCCGGCCCGTGGTGGACTCGACACCACCGGCGGTGCGAATACGCTTTACGGTGGCGTCGTCGAACCGTCGTGCCGGGTGCTCCGGGGTGCGGCGCGCGATGCCGCACGAGCAAGGAGGGGCAGTAGTGACGGCTTCCGGCCAGGGCACATTCGGCTGGCTCATCACGGACTTCGTGCGCCGGGTACCGGGTGCGGCGCACGCCGTCCTGGTGTCCGCGGACGGCCTGCTCCTGGCGCCGTCGGAAGGACTGCCGCAGGAGCGCGCCGAACAGCTGTCCGCGGTGGCGTCCGGGCTGATCAGCCTGACGTTCGGGGCCGCGCGCTGCTTCGAGGCCGGTGGCGTCAACCAGACCGTGGTGGAGATGGAGCGCGGCTACTTGTTCTTGATGTCCGTTTCGGACGGCTCGTCGCTGGCGGTGCTGGCCGCACCGACGTGCGACATCGGCACGGTCGCCTACGAGATGACCCTGCTCGTCGAGCGGGTCGGCCAGCAGATCACCCCCGAGCTGCGCGCGCAGCTGCAGGGCGGCGTGCGTGGGTAGGGCGAGATGAGGATTTCGGGATTCGACGATCCGGACTCCAGCGGCTGGGACGCACTGCACCGCGGCACCGAGCGCGAGGGTTTTGATTCGCCCAGCAAGTTCGACATGTCGACGCTGTCGACGATCATGCCCAAGCGCAAGCCGGCGCGGCCGAAGGCTGACCCGCAGGGGTACACCGACGAGGACACCCGGGAGTGGGGCTCGTCGGCGGACGACGAGGAGTACGACGACCGCCAGGAGTACGAGGAGGCCGAGTACACGGGTGGGCACCGGCGCCTCGCCGAGGACGGCTACCCGCACCACGACCACCCGCGGCACGACCCCCCGGCCGAGCGCTCGCGCTACGCCGACAACGGCTACCCGCCCGCGCCGCCGCGTGAGTTCGTCGACAACGGTTATCCGCCCGCGTCGCCACGCGAGTTCGCGGACAACGGCTACCCGCCCCCGCCACCGCGCGAGTTCGCTGACAACGGCTACCCGCCCGCGCCACCGCGCGAGTTCGCGGACAACGGCTACCCGCCCGCGTCGCGCGAGTTCGCCCCGCAGGGCTACGCGGGCCCGCACTCGCCCCAGTACCCCGAAGACGGCTACGACCCCGCCGAGCCCGAGTGGCAGGACGGGCGGACCTACCGGCCGGAGCCCCCGCCGCTGGAACCGGCGTGGACCCCGCCGCGCGGCGCCCGTCCGCCCGCACCGCCGCGGCCCCCGGCCCCGGCCCAGCACCGGCCGCTCGCCCCGCGTCCGCCCGCCCCCCGGCCCCCGGTGGCGCCCCCGCCGTCGTGGACGCCCCCGCCGGACCCGGAGACCCGCTGGATCCCGCAGCCGGAACCGTGGGAGGACCCGGCCTGGAACGAGCCGGCCCGCGTCGCGAGCCCGGTGCCCGTCGCTTCGGCGAACTCGCGGGTCCGCCCGTACACCCGCACTGGCGGGCGCACGCGGTCCGACCACAACCTGGCGCTGGAGGCGCTGGTCTCGACGTCCGACGACGGCCGCCGCTACCGCGGGGTCCGCTCGGTCGAACACCGGCGGATCTGCGACCTGTGCCTGGACACCCGGTCGGTCGCGGAGATCGCCGCGCACCTGCGGCTGCCGCTGGGCGTGGTGAAGATCCTGGTCGGCGACATGGCCGACATCGGGCTCGTGCTGATCCACCAGACCGAGCTGATCCTCGGGGACCGCTCGTCCCGCGAGTTCATGGAACGCGTGCTGGCGGGCCTGCGCGCTCTCTAGCCCCAGGTGAGGTCGAGGGCCTGGGTGTTGCCCGGCCCCGGCACCGCCGCGTTGACGACCGGCGTCGCCGAGCCGCAGTTCGCGAACTCGCCGATCGTGTACGTCGAGTTCAGCCGGCCGCCCTTGCCGGTGACGAAGCCGTCCGGCACGAGCTCCGTCGTCACCGGCTGCGCGGTGCCGCAGGACGCGCCGACGTCGTACGGGACGCCGTTGACGCGCACGTCCGACACCTTGACCGGCCAGGTCGCCGAGCCGGTGAAGCTGCCGAACACCGAGCCCTCGGCGCTGCCCGGCCCGAGCGTGACGGTGCCGCTGACCTTGCCGATCCCCGGCACCGACTTGGTCACCTTCACCGGGGGCAGCGTGATCGTGCCGGAGAAGGTGTAGGACCCGATGAGCGTGTACATGTCGAACTGCCCCGGCCCCAGCGGCAGGTCGGCGCCCGGTTTCGCGATGTGCGTCGTCCCGGTGACGGTGTACTTCGAGTAGACCGGTGGCCCGGCCGCGCTCGCCGTGCCGGCGAACCCCACCCCGCTCACGATCGTCGCCGCCACCAGCGCCGTCACCCGCGTTCCCCGCTTCATGGACCAGGCTTACCACCTGCGAGGGCGCTTCGGTGGAGATTCACCGGAATCAGTCCTCGACGATGGCCGCCGAGGTGATCCGGTGCAGGGAGTACCGCTCGTTGTTCTCGCCTTCGAGGACCCCGCCGCCGACCCGCACCGGCCGGATCACGCGCTGGCTGGCGGTGCCGCGGGAGTCCACGAAGCCGATCCAGACCTCACGACGCTCCAGCGTCGCCCGGGACAGCAGCTCGAGGGTGGCCGAGGTGTCCGCGCCGCCGCCGACCGGCGCGCGCACCGCCGAGCCGCGGCGCCGGGCCGAAGCCGCGTCGCCAGCGCGCAGGTTGGACACGATCCGGGTGGCCTGGTCTTCGGTGAGGACCGCCTGCTCGCCGGGGTTCCGGCGGGCCGCGCGCGCCTTCGCGGGCAGCCGCCTGCCGCCCGGGCGGATGTCGACGACCCGGCCGTCGGGCCCCTCCGCCGCCGGGGCGAACCCGGCCGCGCGCAGCCCGGCGAGCACCTCGTGCAGCGGGTCGGGGCTGATCACGACGGTCGGCGCGATCAGCCGCAGGTCGTGTTCGGCCGCGACGGGGTGGGCCAGCACCTCGGCCAGCAGCGCCTCGTCGTCGCAGCGCAGGAACGACGCCGCGACCCCGCCGCGCAGCCTGCCGTGCCGCCGGGCGACGTCGTCGACCAGGTAGCTCAGCCCCTGCGGCACCGGCGTCGCCGACTTGGCCTTGAAGAGCGCGTGCAGCTCGTCGGCGGTGCGGCCGGTGTCCAGCGCGCGCCGCACGGACGTCTCGGTGATCCGGTAGACGGTCGCGTGCCCGGCCGATTCGACGTCGGCGACCGCGGTCATCTCCGCGGCCAGCTCCGGCTCCAGCGGGCCCGGCGCGACCACCGTCAGGTCGGCCTGCAGCAGCACGTGGCCGACCGGCGCGGGCAGCGCGTCCAGGATCGCCTCGACCGCACCCGGCCGGTCGTCGGCGAGCAGCGCGCGCGTCGCCGTCGTGACGCCGCCGAGCCCGACCAGGCCCAGCGCGCTCGCCTCGGCCATCGTCCAGCGGACGGTCTCGTCCCGCAGCCGCCCGCCGCGCCGGGGCGCCCGCCAGGCCAGCACGGCGACGAGCTCGTCGACGCTCTTCACCCCGGCGCCCTCGGGGAGGTCGGCCAGCGCCGCGAGGACCCGCCGCCGCGCGACCGGGGCGAGCGGGCGGCGCAGCTCCTCCGACAGCGGCGCGACCGGCTTGTCCTTGGCGTCGCGCCCGCCGGCCATGCCGGGCAGCCGCGGCAGCTCCAGCCACGCCTGGGCCAGCGTCATCCAGCGCTGCGCGGTCGGCGACGCGAGCCACGAGTCGGTCAGCGTCGTCGGCACCCACTCGGGCGCGGTCGCCTCGCTGTCGGCGACGAGTCCGGCGCCCACGGCCAGCTCGGCCAGCAGGGTCGCCTGCGTCTCGTCGATCTCCAGGTCCTTGGCGAGCTTCTTGAGCTCGCGCACGCCGAGACCGCCGGACTTCAGCACCGGCGGCGGCGCGGCCGACCACGCGCGCAGCAGCGATTCGGTGTGGCGCAGGAACTCCATCGCCTCACCGGCCGCGGCCTGGTCCACAGTGGACGGCTGGTGCGGGTGGACCGGCAGACCGGGCTCGGTGAGCGTCCCGGGCGCGAAGGCCCCGCCGCGCACCGCCATGCCGAGCTCGCGCGGCAGCTCGACGGTCTGGTCGTCGCGGCGCAGCAGCAGCCCGCGGGCCAGCAGCTTCTGCACCGGCGTCTCGGCCTTCTCGAGCGAGAGGTCGATCCCGGCGTCGCGGGTCCGGCCGATCGGCGGGCCGGCGGCGAGGGCGTTGAGCACCCCGCGTTCGTCGTCGGGCAGCTCGGCGAGCCGGGCATCGAGGTCCTCGCCCTCGAGCGACGGCGAGGGAGCGCCCAGTCCGGCGGGGAACGGCCCGAGGGCCTCCCGGACCGCGGGCGGCACGCGCACGGCGTCGTCGGAGCCCCAGGCCAGCGCCCGCTTGCGCAGCCGGGTCAGCGGCTCGGTGACGTCGGTGCCGACCAGCTTCGCGATGTCTTCGACCGGCACCGGGTCACGGTCCGCGCCGGCCAGCAAGCAGGCTTCGAGCACGGCGAGGGTGAAGCTGTCGAGGTCTTCGCAGGCGCGCGCGACCGAGCCCGGCGTGCCGGCCCGGGTGGCCAGCACCGTGCTGTCGGAGGGCGGGGGCGTGGACAGGTCGCGCCGCGTGCGGAGCAGTTCGGTGAGTGCGCCGTCGGACTCCGCGCGCAGCCAGTCCGCCAAGGAGGTCGCGGGCATAGAAGACCAGGGTACCGGGCGGGTGCGACAGCTCGCCCGGGCTCAGGCAGACTGTCCCCGGAACACTGAACACGGCTGTGGAGGACGTTGTGGCCAAGGGCGAGAAGAAGCACAAGGGCGTCGACCCGACCTGGCCGGGCGAGGCCGGCGAACACCCCGTGACCGAGCTCGCGTCCGACCGCCAGGGCTCGCTGTCGCCGTTCGGCGACATCACGTTCCCGCTCGACTCGGTGCCCTACGTGCACCCCGAGACCGAGATCAACACCCGGCCGTAACGTTACTGGTCAGTACCGGTATCGGCCCCTCGTGAGGGCGGTCACGGGAGTAGGTTCGCTCCCGTCCCAGCCACCATTCCCATGCGGGGGTAAGTGCCATGCCGGTTCCCGGTCCCGGATATTCGATCACCGTCCGGGTCGAGGCCCCGGCTTCGTCCAGCGCGGCCGGTGACCTCACCACCGCCGTCGGGCGGGTCGGCGGCGTGCTGACCGCGTTCGACGTCGTCGAGTCGCACTCGGACTCGATCGTGGTCGACATCAGCGCCAACGCGCTGTCGGAGAACCACGCGAACGACATCACCTCGGCGCTGGACTCGCTGCCCGGCGTCAAGGTCCGCAAGGTCTCCGACCGGACGTTCCTGATCCACCTCGGCGGCAAGATCGAGGTCACGCCCAAGGTCGCGCTCCGCAACCGTGACGACCTCTCCCGCGCGTACACCCCGGGTGTCGCCCGCGTGTGCCAGGCGATCGCGAACAACCCCGAAGACGCGCGCCGGCTGACCATCAAGCGCAACACCGTCGCCGTGCTCACCGACGGCTCCGCGGTGCTCGGCCTGGGCAACATCGGCCCGGCCGCCGCGCTGCCGGTGATGGAGGGCAAGGCGGCGCTGTTCAAGAAGTTCGCCGACGTCGACGCGTGGCCGGTCTGCCTGGACACCCAGGACACCGAAGAGATCATCATGATCGCGAAGGCGCTGGCCCCGGTGTACGCGGGCATCAACCTCGAGGACATCGCCGCCCCGCGCTGCTTCGAGATCGAGAAGCGCCTGCGCGAGCAGCTCGACATCCCGGTGTTCCACGACGACCAGCACGGCACCGCGATCGTCGTCGTCGCCGCGCTGCGCAACGCCCTGCGCGTGGTCGGGAAGAACATCGAGGACTGCAAGATCGTGGTCAGCGGCGTCGGCGCGGCCGGCTCGGCGATCATCCGGCTGCTGCTGCGCAAGAACCCGGGCGACATCGTCGCGGCGGACATCGACGGCATCGTCCACTCCGCGCGCGGCAACCTCGACGACAACCTCACCTGGATCGCGTCGCACACGAACAAGCAGCAGGTCAGCGGCACCCTGCACGAGGCGCTTTCCGGGGCCGACGTGTTCATCGGTGTCTCGGCGCCCAACCTGTTCGGTGCCGAGCAGGTGGCGACGATGAAGTCCGACGCGGTGGTCTTCGCGCTGGCCAACCCGGACCCGGAGATCGACCCGCTGGAGGCGCAGAAGCACGCCGCCGTCGTGGCGACCGGCCGCAGCGACTTCCCGAACCAGATCAACAACGTGCTGGCCTTCCCGGGCGTCTTCCGCGGTCTCCTCGACGCGCACGCGAACAACATCGACGACAACATGCTGCTGGCCGCGGCCGACGCGATCGCCGACGTCGTGGACAACGGCAAGCTCAACGCGTCGTTCATCGTCCCGAGCGTGTTCGACAGCGCGGTGGCCCCGGCGGTCGCCGACGCCGTCCGCAAGGCTGTGCGCGCCGAGCGCTGAGTCCTCACTTCGGAGGGCCCCGGGATCGTTCTTCGGAGGGACGACCGGGGTCTTCCCCTTCTCTAGGCTGAGACGCAACTCACCAGGGGGAGATCGCATGCTGAGGAGTTCGCTGGTCGCCGTGGGGCGCTCCGGCTGTAGTCAACCGTCTTCTGCCAGGGGCTGGCCTTCCAGCTCTCGCCCACTGCCGCCCGGGGTAGCTGGGCTGGCGCGCACCGAACCTGGAGCAGCGATGTCCCGGGCGGCGCCGGAAGTCCGGCCGACCTCACCGACTCCGCTGAAGCAACCGCACCTCGACATCCGGAAGGTCATCGAACCGGGAGCGCTCATCCGTGGTCACCAAAACCAGCCCAGTGGCCCGGGCAGTCGCGGCGATGATCAGGTCGTGGGCCCGGCGCACCTGCCCGCTCCGCTGCAGATGAGCCACCAGCTCGGCATGGTGCTCGACCACGCCCATCGAGTAATCGACGACCGGAGTAACAGCCAGCAGCTCAGCCAGAAACGCGTCATGAGCCGCCCGCCGAGCCGGGTTCGGGTCCAGCAGCAGCCCCACCCGATACTCCGCGACGACCAACGCCGGCACCGCGACGTCATCGTCATCGCCGATAGCCCCCGCCGGCAGCCGCTCCCGGGCCGCGTCGACCAGGACTCCCGTGTCGAGGATCAGTCGCGCCACGGATCACTGTCCAGCTCGGCCGACGCCGTCTCGCGGACCTTCGTCGCGTTCTCCGCGAACCGGTCGTCGACGTCGAGCTTGCCGGCCCAGCGGTGGGCGGGCACGATCAGCGCCACCCGCTTGCCGGATCAAGGGGTCGCGCCGACCCGCCCGGCCGCGCCGGAAGTAGCCTCGGCTTGTGAGTGAACTCAGCCACGTCGACGAAACCGGCGCCGCCCGGATGGTCGACGTCTCCGGCAAGACCGCCACCGCGCGCACCGCGCTCGCCGGCGGGACCGTGCGGACCACCGCCGAGGTGCTCCGGTTGCTCGCGACCGACGGCCTCCCCAAGGGCGACGCGCTCGCCACCGCGCGCATCGCCGGGATCATGGGGGCCAAGCGGGTGCCCGAGCTGATCCCGCTGTGCCACCAGATCGCGCTGTCCGGGGTCAAGGTCGAGTTCGAGCTGGGCGAGGCCGAGGTCCGGATCCTCGCGACCGCGAAGACCACCGACGTCACCGGCGTCGAGATGGAGGCGCTGACCGCCGTGGCCGTCGCCGGGCTGACCGTGCACGACATGATCAAGGCCGTCGACCCGGCGGCGACGCTGGACGAGGTCCGCCTGCTCCGCAAGGACGGCGGCAAGACCGGAACCTGGGAGCGGCCGTGAAGCGCAGCGCGCGCGTGATCGTGGCGTCCAACCGCGCCGCGAAGGGCGTCTACGAGGACAAGACCGGGCCGGTGCTCGTCGCCTGGCTGGCCGGACGCGGGTACGACGTGCCGGCGCCGGTCGTCGTCGAGGACGGCGAGCCGGTCGGGGTCGCGCTGCGGGCCGCGCTCGCGGACGGCGTCGCCGTCGTGCTCACCACCGGCGGCACCGGCATCTCGCCGACCGACCGCACCCCGGACGTCACCCGCGGGGTCCTGGACCACGAGCTGCCGGGTGTCGCGGACGCGATCCGCGCGGCCGGCCTGCCGAAGGTGCCGACGGCGGTGCTGTCGCGCGGTGTCGCGGGCGTGGCCGGGCGGACCCTGGTCGTCAACCTCCCGGGCTCCAGCGGCGGCGTGAAGGACGGTCTGGGCGTCCTGGACGGCATCCTGGACCACGCGGTCGACCAGCTGGCCGGCGGCGACCACCCACGGCCCGCGGCGGCCGGCCCGGCGGTGCGTGTGGCGCGGGCGCTCGTGACCGAAGACGTGCTGTCCGTCGACGAGCACGCCCGCCTGGTCGAGGACGACGCGGCGGGCGCGGTCGTGACCTTCTCGGGGGTCGTCCGCGACCACGACGGCGGCAAGGGCGTGCGCGACCTGACCTACGAAGGCCACCCGAGCGCGAACCAGGTGATCGAGGACGTCGTCGCGGACCTGGCGGTGCGCTGGACCGGCGTCCGCGCGGTGGCGGTGAGCCACCGAGTCGGGGCGCTGACGATCGGCGACGTCGCGCTGGCGTGCGCCGTGGCGGCCGAGCACCGCGGCCAGGCGTTCTCGGCCTGTGCGGAGCTCGTGGACGAGGTCAAGGCGCGGCTGCCGATCTGGAAGCACCAGCACTTCACCGACGGCACCGACGAGTGGGTCAACTCGCCCTGATCCGGAAGACGAGGCTCAGCTTCACGAACATCGGCACCTCGCGCGGGAACGCCCGCATGACCTGCTCGCGGACACCGGGGTCGGTCAGGACATGGATGGTGCCGGTGAGGCAAGGCAGAGCGGGTCCGCACGCGGCGTCGGACTTCGGCGCGGCGAACGAAGTGGTGGACGAAGCCGCGGCGGCGGGCGCGCTGACGGCGGGCCGGCTGGCCGCGGAGGCGAACTTGAGCCCTGCAGCGGGCGGAAGCCGCCTGAATCCGGGCTCGGTGAACCCGGGTAACCACTCAGCCCTCCACCGCCCGGGGGATCGGCGGTGGAGGGCTGGGCGGAGTCACGGCTCGAGGCCGTTACGCATCACTGCGCGATCGTCACTTGGTGGCGATCTTCTGCCCGACGAGGATCATGTCCGCGTTCGGGATGTACTTCGCGTTCAGGTCCTGCAGCTTGGCGTAGCCGCCCTGGACGTTGAACTGCTTGGCGATCTTGGACAGCGTGTCGCCCGCCACGACGGTGTAGTCACCGGCCGGGTTCGAGCTGCTGACACCGGACACCGCGGGGGCCGCCTTCGGAGCCGCCGCCGCCTTCGGGGCGGTCGTGCTCTTCTTCGGGGTCACCTTCTTGGTGGTGTTGGTCTTCGCGCTGGCCTTGGGGGCCGACGAGCCGCCGCCCTTCTTGCCGCAGACCGGCCAGGCGCCGATGCCCTGGCCCTGCAGGACGCGCTCGGCCACGGCGATCTGCTGGTCGCGGGACGCGTTCTGCGCGTTGCCGGTGCCGCCGTAGGCCTTCCAGGTGCTCTGCGTGAACTGCAGGCCGCCGTAGTAGCCGTTGCCGGTGTTGATGCTCCAGTTGCCGCCGCTTTCGCACTGCGCGATCGCGTCCCAGTTGGTCGCCGACGCGGGGGTCGCGGCGATCGCGAGGGGAGCGCCGACCGCAATGCCCGCGATGGCGACGCGAGCGACGGTGCGGGTGGCAGCGGACATCTTGCGGTGCTTGCCTCGGTAAGACATCTGAATGCTTCTCGGTTTCCCTGCGCCTACGAGCCTGTGCTGAGGGTCAGGATCGGGGTCCTGGCGCCGGCCGTCTCAGACCGGCAGACGAGTCCGACGCACGTCGCGTCTTCGTCGTCCCCTCGTCCCTGTCCGGAAATGCTTTCGCTCGGGGTATGGGTCCGGGGATCCGCTGGACAGGGCTAGGCGCTACGGATTCCCGGTCGTGCTGGCTGGTCGGGGCCAACCGAAAAGCGACGGTACGTAACGATGGCCGTGATCGGAAATTATTCGGGGCGTGACCTACGTCACAGTAACAGCACGCAACCCTGACCGATGCACATGTTTGTGCAGGTCAGCGGGCCGTTATCTGGCCGTTTCCTAGCCGAGATAAAACACGGATCGTGAGGCTTGCATCACGTGATTCGCGCGGCGAATGGACCATTCGCGCCCCCTGCCGAGCGAAAGAAGCGCGCATCTTATGGCTGGTGCGGGGAGCGCGCCAGACTTGACAATCCAGCCCCACTTGCCCCATGAGTCACACCAGTCCCACCTGTTAGTGGGGTTTCGAACCACGGCCGAAGCCACTTCCGTCGCCGGTGACGCTGGCTGAGGGCCACGCACCGCGACCGACCAGGCGAAACGGGTCACCGGATGGCGTTGCGGCGGGCTGGGATCAGCTTCTCGCGAACACCCGGATTTGATGACGCGCCACGCCGAGGGCGCGCAAGAGCGGTCGGCGAGCGGTCGGCTGCCGTACCCGAGCGGCGACGAAAAGAACGGGAGGGGCGAACTCGCACCGGCGGGTGGACGGCGTGTCGGGGGCGGGCAACCGGTCTAGACGGCGGGGAGAGGGGCGCCGAGAGGCCCGGGCTGGGGTGGCCGGGTGGGGAGGAGGGGCTCGCCGGGCATGGCTCGGCTGGGTGGGGCAGGCGGGCAGGTTCGCTGAGGGCTTCGGCTGGGTTGGGTTGGGAGGTCTCGCTGGGAGAGGTCCGGCTGGGCGCGGGAGGGCTTGCCGGGGTGGCCTGGCTGGGTTGGCCGGGCGGGCCGGGCGGGGAGGGGCTCGCCCGGCATGGCCTGGCTGGGTTGGGCAGGCGGGCAGGGCTCGCCGGGGGCTTCGACTGGGCTGGGAGGGCTTGCTGGGAGAGGTCCGGCTGGGTCGGCGGGGCAGGGCGGGCTTGGCGGGATGGTCCGGCTGGGTTGGCCAGGCGGGCAGGGCTCGCCGGGGCTCCAGCTGGGCTGGCTGGGCCGGCCGGGTGGGGAGGGGTTCGCCGGAGTTGCCCGGCTGGATTGGCCAGGGGGCGGGCTACCTGGAGGCTTCAGCTGGGCTGGGAAGGGCTTGCCGGAGGCCCGGGCTGAGCTGGCCAGGCGAGTAGGGCTCGCCGGGAGGGGCTTGCCGTGCGGGGGAAGGCGCGCCGAACCGACGCACGCCAGGTCGCAGGGCGCCGGAGGGAAAGCCCCCACATGCGCAGGCAACCCCGCGCATGTCAGTACTAGTAGAGAAGCCTCAGCCGCCGGCGAAGGGCGGCAGGACGTCCAGTTCGGCCCCGTCGGTCAGCAGCCGGCCGACGTCGCGGACCGCGATCCCGTCCAGCAGGTAACTGACCGCGTCCAGCACCCGCGGCAGGCCCTCCGGGTGCAGCCGGCGGAGCTCGGTCACCGCGTCGGCGACCGAGGCTCCCGTTGTCAGCTGCACCTTCTCCTCGTCGACGCCCGCCGCGGCTCGTGCTGCCGCGAAGTACCGGACCACGATGGTCAGGGTTGTCATCTCAACCGCCGATCGCGCTCATCGGCCGGATCGGCTGGGCGAATCCGGCGTCGTTGATCTCGTGGCCGGCGAGCTTGCCCCACATCGTGGCCCGCCAGGCGTCCGCCACCTCCTCATCGCGCGCGCCCGCGCGCACGAGGGAGCGGAGGTCCGTCTCGTCGTTGCTGAAGAGGCAGGAGCGGACCGCGCCGTCGGCCGTCAGGCGGGTGCGCTCGCACGCCGCGCAGAACGGCCTGGTCACCGACGCGATCACGCCGACGTCGCCGGGGCCGCCGTCGACCAGCCAGCGCTCGGCCGGTGCGCCGCCGCGGGCGACCGGGAACGGGGTCAGCTCGAACGCGGTGCCCAGCTTCTCCAGGATCTCCGCCGCGGTGATCATCTCGCCGCGGTTCCAGCCGTGCTGGGCGTCCAGCGGCATCTGCTCGATGAAGCGCAGGTGGTAGCCCTCGGCCAGGCAGAACTTCAGCAGCGGCACGGCTTCGGCCTCGTTGACGCCGCGCATCAGCACCGAGTTGACCTTCACCGGCGACATCCCGGCGTCCCGCGCGGCCGCCATGCCGGCCAGCACGTGCGAAAGCCGGTCGCGGCGGGTGATCTTCTCGAACAGCTCCGGGTCGATCGTGTCGAGCGAGACGTTGATCCGGTTCAGGCCGGCCTCGGCGAGCGCCTTGGCGCGCCGGGCCAGGCCGATCCCGTTGGTCGTCATGGACAGCTTCGGCCGCGGCGAAAGGGCCGTTACCCGCGCGACGAGGTCTTCGAGGCCCGGCCGCAGCAGGGGTTCGCCGCCGGTGAGCCGGATGTCGGTGATGCCGAGCCGCTCGACGGCGATCCGCATCAGGCGGACCAGTTCGTCGTCGGTCAGCACCTGATCGCCCGGCATCCAGTCGAGGCCTTCCGCGGGCATGCAGTAGGTGCAGCGCAGGTTGCACCGATCCGTCAGGGAAACCCGGAGATCGGTGGCCACCCGGCCGAAGGTGTCGATGAGTTGCGGGTTCTCGGGCCTGGGCACGCGAGAAGACCCTCGTGTACCGGGGACGCGAGGAAACCCGAGATCCACTGCCGTCATTACGCCCAGAGTAGCTCCGGAACGCGCGAAGTGAGCGGCTCGCTACGATACTTTGACGAGTGAGTGGTTCAGTTGCCGAACTAAGAGGGCCTGTGACGGAAAAGACTTACCCGGTCACCGACGATGAGCTCTTCCGCTTCGCGGAATTGGGTCGCCAGGGCAGCACCCTGACGGTCCTCCGGCACGCCAGGATCGCCGAGCGGATGGGCCTGTCCGGCACCGACCACAAGACGTTCGACCTGGTCATCCAATCGGGCGGACCGTTGACCGCGGGGCGGATCGCGGAGCTGACGGGCCTCTCGACCGGCGCTGTGACCGGCGTCATCGACCGGCTCGAGAAGGTCGGGCTGGTGAGTCGCGTCCGCGATCCCGAGGACCGCCGCAAGGTCCTCGTGGCGGTCGTGCCGGGGGCCGAGGAGCGCTTCGCACCGCTCTTCGAGTCGGCCTTCGACGCCCTTCGCGAGACCTTGGCGCAGTTCTCCCCGGTCGAGCGAAAAGCCATCGAGCGTTATCAGAACGTCATGCTCGAACAGCTCCGCGCGGAAATCCTCGACAATGGCCGCCCCGCGTAGCTTTTCCTCAACTGCGGAGATAATGTCTGCGGCATGCCGCAATTTCGGTTGTCCGAGGCCGCGCGCCTGCTCGGCGTCAGTGACGACACCGTCCGGAGGTGGGTGCGCGCGGGGCAGCTGACCGCGACCGACGACGCCGCCGGGCGCAAGGTCGTCGACGGCGCCCAGCTGGCCGGGTTCGCCCGGGCCCAGGCCTCCGGCCCCGAAGACCCCTCCACCGTCGGCCGCTCCGCCCGCAACAGGTTCGTCGGGCTGGTGACCGAGGTCGTCGCCGACAAGGTGATGGCCCAGGTGGAGCTGCAGTGCGGGGCACACCGGGTGGTGTCCCTGATGAGTACCGAAGCCGTTCGCGAGCTGGGCCTGCGCCCGGGCGTGCTCGCGGTTGCCGTGGTCAAAGCGACCACTGTCGTGGTGGAAACACCGGAAGGAAGTCGATGAAGAAACTTGCTCTCGCCGTCGCGGCCGTCGCGTTGTTCGCCGGCGCGTGCAGCAGTTCGGACCAGCCCAGCACGCAGACCGGCGGGTCGTCGGCGAGCGCCCCCGCGCCGAAGGGCAGCGGCGACGCCGGCACCGGCACGCTCACCGTGTTCGCCGCCGCGTCCCTCACCGAGTCGTTCACCGCGCTCGGCAAGGAGTTCGAGGCCCAGCACCCCGGCGTCACCGTGAAGTTCAGCTTCGCGGGCTCGTCCGGCCTGGTCCAGCAGCTGACCAACGGCGCGAAGGCCGACGTCTTTGCCTCGGCCGACCAGGCCAACATGGACAAGGCCGTCCAGGGCGGCGTGATCGACGGCCAGCCGACGGTCTTCGCGACCAACAAGCTCGCCATCGCCGTCGCGCCGGGCAATCCCAAGGGCATCAAGTCCTTCGCCGACCTGAACAAGGCCGGTCTGACCGTCGTCACGTGCGCCCCGCAGGTGCCGTGCGGCTCGGCCACCAAGAAGGTCGAGACCGCCACCGGCGTCACGCTCAAGCCGAAGAGCGAAGAGCAGGATGTCAAGCAGGTGCTGAACAAGGTCGCTTCCGGCGACGCCGACGCGGGCCTGGTCTACGTCACCGACGCCACCTCGGCCGCGGGCAAGGTCGAGAAGGTCGATTTCCCCGAGGCGGGCGGCGCGGTCAACAACTACCCGATCGCCGCGGTCAAGGGTGGGCAGGCCGCGCTGGCCAAGGAGTTCGACGACTTCGTCCTCGGCACCGAGGGCAAGACCGAGCTGAGCAAGGTGGGGTTCGGCCCTGCGCAGTAGCCGGTCCGCGAACGGCCGGCCGGGATCCGTCCCGGCCGGCCGTTCGCGCGTCCCGTGGGTGCTCGCGATCCCGGCCACGCTCGCGCTGGCCCTGGTCGTGCTGCCGGTCGTCGGCCTGCTGGTCCGCTCGGACCTGACGCGGCTGCCGTCGCTGGTCGCCACGCCGTCGTCGTGGCACGCGCTGCGGCTGTCGCTGATCACCGCCGCACTGTCCACCGTGGCCTGCGTGCTGCTCGGCGTGCCGCTGGCCGTCGTGCTCGCGCGCGCCCGGTTCCGCGGGGTCCGGCTGCTGCGCTCGATCGTGCTGCTGCCGCTGGTGCTGCCCCCGGTGGTCGGCGGTCTCGCGCTGCTCTACCTGCTCGGCCGCAAGGGTTTCCTCGGCATGCTGATCACCACGCTGACCGGCGAGCCGGTGCCGTTCACGACGACCGCGGTGGTGATCGCGCAGACGTTCGTCGCGATGCCGTTCCTCGTCGTCAGCCTCGAAGGCGCGCTGCGGAGCTCCGGCGACCGCTACGAGCAGGTGGCCGCGACGCTGGGCGCGCGCCCGTGGACGGTCTTCCGCCGGGTCACGCTGCCGCTGCTGCTGCCCGCGCTCGGCTCCGGCGTCGTCCTCAGCTTCGCCCGCGCGCTCGGTGAGTTCGGCGCCACGATCACGTTCGCCGGCAGCCTCGAAGACGTCACCCGCACGCTGCCGCTGGAGGTCTACACGCAGGCCGAAGTGGACATCGACAGCGCCGTGGCGCTGTCCCTGCTGCTCATCGTGGTGGCGATCCTGGTCATCGCCGTCGCGCGGCCGCGGTCGTGGGAAGGCGGCCTGCGGTGAGCCTGACCGCCCGGATCGAGGCCGTGCGCGGCTCGTTCACGTTGGACGTCGACCTCGACGTGCCGACCGGGTCGGTGCTGGCGCTGCTCGGCCCGAACGGCTCGGGCAAGTCGACGGTGCTGGGCTGCCTCGCGGGCTTGATCACCCCGGCGTCGGCGGAGATCGCGGTGGCCGGGCGGGAGCTGTCCGGGGTGGCGCCGCACCGCCGCGGGATCGGGCTGCTGTCCCAGGACGCGCTGCTCTTCCCGCACCTGTCCGCGGTGGACAACGTCGCGTTCGCCCCGCGCTCGACCGGCGCCGGCCGCCACGCCGCCCGCGAGCGCGCCTACTACTGGCTGGCCGAGGTGGACGCCGTCGGGCTCGCCGACCGGCGGCCCGGGCAGCTGTCCGGCGGCCAGGCCCAGCGCGTCGCGATCGCCAGGGCGCTGGCCGCGGAACCGGACCTGCTGCTGCTCGACGAGCCGTTCGCCGCCCTCGACGTCGACGCCGCGCCCGCGATCCGCGGTCTGCTGCGGCGGGTGCTGAAGACCGGGCCGACGACGGTGCTCGTCACCCACGACCCCCTGGACGCGCTCGCGCTCGCCGACCACGTCGCGGTGATGAACGGCGGTCGCGTCGTCGAACGCGGCCCGACCCGCGAAGTGCTTTCAGCCCCACGGACGGCGTTCACCGCGCGGATCGCCGGGCTCAACCTCGTCGCCGGGACCGCCGTTCCCGAAGGGCTGCGGACGGCGTCCGGCGAAGTCGTCAGCGGGATCCCGGCGGCCGACGTGGTGCCGGGCGAGCCCGCCGTGGCGGTGTTCCCGCCGAACGCCGTCGCCGTCTACCCGCACGACGGCGAGCACCGCGGGAGCCCGCGCAACACCGCCGACGCCGTCGTCGCGGCGCTGGAACCGCACGGGCCGGTGATCCGGGTCCGCGCTGAAGGCGACGGCTGGGCGCACGGCCTGACCGCCGACCTCACGCCGGCCGCCGTGGCCGAGCTCGCGCTGGAGCCCGGCTCGGCGGTGACGCTCTCGGTTAAGGCCGCGACCGTGGTGGTGCACCCGGCCGCGGCCTCCTGACCGGCGCGGGTCAGCCGTCGTGGTGGTGGCCGCCGCCCGGGTGGACGTGGAACTTCGCCACCTCCGGCGGGTGCACCACGAACGGCCGCATCATGCCTTCGTCCTCGTGGTCGAGGATGTGGCAGTGGTACATGAACTGGCCGGTGCCGCCGCCGAACTGGCCGGCCACGCTCACCCACTGGCCGGGGTTCACGATGATCGTGTCCTTCCAGCCCTCCTCGTACTTCTCCAGCGGGACGTCGGTGAAGCCGTCGATCGGCGTCGTCGTCCGCTCGGTGGCCTGGTCGAACGTCGTGGTGAACTTCCGCCGGAAGAGCGCCTGGAACTCGGTCAGGTGGATGTGGACCGGGTGTGCCGGCGGCCCGCCGGCGACGTGCACGATGTTCCACACCGCCCACCGGTCGTGGTCGATGAAGATGCCGGTCGTGTCGTCGAAGAGCCGGCCGACCATCCGGAACGTCTTCAGCCCGCCGTTCGGGTCCTGGACCTGGATGATCCCCTCGCCGCCCGGGTCCGCCTCGACCTGTTCGAGGTCCCACATCTCCGGGTGCCCCGCCTTGTTGAGCAGCAGCGCGATCCAGACGTGGTCGTGGTCCTCCGGCAGCGTCGAGCCGTGCCGCAGCCGGACGTAGGACGTCGAGATCTTCTCCGGCAGCCGGAACGGGTCGTGCTTGGCCCCGGCGTCGACCCGGAACTCCATCAGGTCCGGCTCGACCGTGCCCAGCCGCGGGTCGGCGTTGCGCAGCTTGAGCTTGCGCCCCTTGAAGCGGCTGAAGTCGATCAGGACGTCGAACCGCTCGGCCGGGGCGACGGTCAGCCCGCCGCCCGGCAACGGCGCCGGCGCGGGCAGCAGGCCGCCGTCGGTGCCGATCAGGCGGACGGCGTCGTTGACCGGCACGTTGTTCTCGTCGACCAGGTTGAGCGTGAAGAACCGCGAGTTGGCCGCGTTGAGCAGCCGGAAGCGGTACCACCGCGCGTCCACGTCGAGGTGCGGCCAGATCACGCCGTTGACCAGGGTGAACGGCCCGGTGAACGGGATCATCGGGCCGTTCGGCACCACCGGGACCTTGAACAGCAGCTGCCCGGTGAGCGCGCCGGTCGCCGGGTCGGTGTCGAGGTTGCGGTCGGTGATGACCAGCGGGATTTCGTGGTCGCCGTGCGGCAGGTCGAGCGCGTCCTCCTCGTCGTCGCGGACCAGGTACATCCCCGCCAGGCCGGTGTGGACGGTGAAGCGCGTGATCGCCATGGCGTGGTCGTGGTACCAGAGCGGCATCGCCGGCTGGCGGTTCTGGTACTCGGTCAGCTGCGAAGTGCCGTTGAGCCCGGCGTTGTGCGCCCAGCCGTCGTTGCCGGCGTTCGTGCGGGCGCCGTGGAGGTGCACGACCGTCCAGGCCGGCAGGTCCGCGACGCCGTCGATGACCGAGTAGCCGGGCCGGTCGAGTTCCCGGCCCGGACGGCTGGTCGGCGCGTCGGCGATCGGGCCCTGAACGGCGACGAGCGGAAACTCGCCGTCGATTTCGTTCGACCACGAAATCCGCAGTTGTTTGCCGCTGCGCACTTCGATCGTCGGACCCGGGAAATGCCCGGCGTACGTCCACAACACACTCGGCGGCAATTGCGAGTGCAGCCGCTGGCGCTTCGTGATCATCGGAATGGTGATGGTGTCGTGGCCGCCCCACGAATGCGGCCGGTACACCGGCGGGACCCGGAGCGGGTCCAGGAATTTGGTGAGCCCCCAGTTCGGCGCGGCGATCGGCGCGGTGGCGACCGGGCGCTCGATGATTTCGGTCATGCGATCTCCCCTTTTCGCGTGCAGGGGGCAGGAAGAATCGCGCCGACACGGATCGCGCCGGCGACGTCGAATGGTATTCCCCCGAACCCCCTCGGTGACCGGCTCGCGAACTCCCCTCGCAATACCGGCAATTTCAACTGTAGCCTTTTTCGGCACGCACCGCAGGCGCCTCGCGCGCGTGATAGGTTCCGCGCATGAGCGAACGCCGGTGGACGTACCTCTCCGACATGGACGGCGTCCTGGTGAAGGAGGAGCACCTCGTCCCCGGGGCCGACGAGTTCCTCGCCGAGTTGAAGGCGAACGGCATCGACTTCCTGGTGCTGACGAACAACTCGATCTACACCCCGCGCGACCTGCGGGCCCGGCTCGAGCGCACCGGGCTCGACATCCCGGAGGAGTCGATCTGGACCTCGGCGCTGGCGACCGCGAAGTTCCTCTCGTCGCAGCGGCCGAACGGCTCGGCGTACGTCATCGGCGAGGCCGGGCTCACGACGGCGCTGCACGAGGTCGGCTACGTGCTGACCGAGCGCGACCCCGACTACGTCGTGCTGGGCGAGACCCGCACGTACAGCTTCAGCGCCATCACGCGCGCGATCCGGCTGATCGAGGGCGGCGCGAAGTTCATCGCGACGAACCCCGACGCGACCGGCCCGAGCGTCGAGGGCTCGATGCCGGCCACCGGGTCCGTCGCGGCGCTGATCGAGAAGGCCACCGGGCGCTCGCCGTACTACGTCGGCAAGCCGAACCCGCTGATGATGCGCTCGGCGCTGCGCCGGCTCGGCGCACACTCGGAGTCGACGCTGATGATCGGCGACCGGATGGACACCGACGTGCACTCGGGCATCGAGGCCGGCCTGCAGACCATCCTGGTGCTCACCGGCATCTCCACGCAGGAGTCGGCCGAGCGCTATCCGTACCGGCCCACACTGGTGATCGACTCGGTCGCTGACCTGATCGGGCGTACCCAGGACCCGTTCGGCGAAGGCTGACCACCGGGCAGGCGGGAGAAGGGCTTATCGTCACCGGATGAGCAAGTCGACGTACGTGGTCGGCGACGTCCACGGGCACAGGGACGAGCTGGCCGACGCGCTGAGAGCCGAGGGCCTGGTCGACGACGAGGACAACTGGTCGGGCGAAGAAGACCAGCTGTGGTTCCTCGGCGACTTCGTCGACCGCGGCCCGGACGGAGTCGGCGCGATCGACCTGGTCATGCGCCTGGAGGCGCAGGCGGCCGAGGCCGGCGGCCAGGTGCAGACGCTGCTGGGCAACCACGAGATCCTCGCGCTGGGCATGTACCACTTCGGCGACGAGCCGGTGCCGTCCGACTTCGGCCCGCGCAGCTTCGCCCGGAGCTGGGAGATCAACGGCGGCCTGCTGTCGGACCAGGACCGGCTGACCCCGGAGCACATCGAGTGGCTCGCCGCGCGCCCGCTGGCCGCGCTCGCCGCCGACCACCTCCTGCTGCACTCGGACACGCTGGAGTACCTCGACTGGGGCTCGTCGATCGAGGAGATCAACGAGTCCGCGAGCGAGATCCTCACGGGTTCGGACCTCGAAGCCTGGTGGGACGTCTGGCGCCGGATGACGACGCGCTACGCCTTCCGCGGCCCGGACGGCGAGGAGAACGCCCAGAAGCTGATGGACGTGCTCGGCGGGTCCCGCATCGTGCACGGCCACAGCGTCATCGCCGACCAGCTGGGCATCCACCCGACGCAGATCGAGGGCCCGTTCCTGTACGCGGGCGGCAAGGCGCTCGGCGTGGACGGCGGCCTGTTCGTCGGCGGGCCGTGCCTGGTGGTGCGGCTGCCGTACGAACCGGAGTCGTGATCAGGGGAGCTCGACGATCTCCTTGCCGAGCGGCACCAGCGACACCGGGATCATCTTGAAGTTCGCGACGCCGAGCGGGATGCCGACGATCGTGATGCACAGCGCGACACCCGTGAAGATGTGCCCGAGCGCCAGCCACCACCCGGCGAAGACGAACCAGACGACGTTGCCCAGGCAGGACGCGGCGCCCGCGTCCCGCCGGTCGACGACCGTGCGGCCGAACGGCCAGAGCGCGTAGCTGGCGATCCGGAACGACGCCAGCCCGAACGGGATGGTGACGACGAGGATGCAGCAGATCACGCCGGCGAGCAGGTAGCCCAGCGCCATCCAGAAGCCGCACAGGACGAGCCAGATGATGTTCAGCAGCGTGCGCATCAGACGTGCAGCTCCCCGCTGAGGACGGTCACGGCCTGGCCGGAGAGGTGCACGCGGTCGCCGTCCTGGCGCGTCCGGACGATCCCGCCGCGTGGCGACACCTGTTCGCCGACGAGTTCGGTGCGCTGGAGCCGCTCGGACCAGTACGGCGACAGGATGCAGTGCGCCGAGCCCGTGACGGGGTCTTCGTCGATGCCGACGCCCGGCCCGAAGAAGCGGCTGACGTAGTCCGTTTCGTCGCCCTTCGCGGTGACGAGCAGCCGTCCGGTCCAGGTGTTCTTGAGCTTGGCCAGGTCGGGTTCGAGGTTCTTGACCGTTTCGGCGTCGGGGAGGACGGCGAAGAGGTTGTCGACGCCGCGTCCGACGTACTCGATCCCGACCCCGGGGAGGATGCCGGACAGGTCGTCGTCGGTGGGCGTCGGCGGGTCGGAGGGGAAGTCGAGCTCGACCCAGCCGTCCTGTCCGGTGGCGCGCAGTTCGCCGCTGAGGGTGGTGTAGACCTGCTCGCCGCCGAGGACGTGCGTGGTGGCGAGGGTGGCGTGCCCGCAGAGGGCGACCTCGACCTCGGGGGTGAACCACCGGAGCGACTTGGGGCCTTCGGTGGTGACGACGAAGGCGGTCTCGGCGTGCTTCATCTCGGCGGCGACGGCCTGCATCCAGCCGGGGTCGGCGGGCTCGTCCAGCAGGACGACCCCGGCGGGGTTCCCGGCGAAGGCCCGGTCGGTGAAGGCGTCGACGATGAAGAAGCGCATGCCCCCAATGTAGCCAGACCGCGTCCGCCGCTTCCGGTCCCGCGCGGCGAATGGGGGAAATCTAAGGGGTTTCCCCGATGGTCGGCCGCACGATCTTCTCGCCGTCGGGCCCGGTCTCGGGCTTGAGGTCGAAGACGTCCTCGTCGGCGGCGTACTTGTTCTTGTGCTCCTTGTCGTCTTCCTTCTTCTTGCCGGCGCCTGCCGCACCGGCGGCACCGGCGCCCCCCTTGCCCTTGGCGGCCGCGGCGGCGGTGGCCCCGCGTTCGAGCCGCTCACCGGTCTTGCCGGCGCCGCTGCCCTTGCCTTCCCCGGGCATCTCCTTGGGCGCGCTCCCGGCACTGCCGGACACTCGCGCCCCGGCGAAGCCGCTCCCGGCGCGGCCCGGTTTGCTGCCGCGGGTGATGTCTCCGCCTCCGCCGGTGGTGCCGCCTGAGGTGGTGCCGGGCATGGCGAGCCCGTCGGGAGTCATGCGCGTGAAGGAGCCGGCGGCGGGGGTGGCGCGGAAGCTGGTGTTGCCGGCGAAGTTCCCCGGGCCGCCGGTTCCGCTGGTGGTACCGGGTGGGACGTAGGAGGCGCCCGGCGGTGTGGTGCCGCCGGGGGCGAAGGTGCCGCTGGTCCCGCCGGGTCCGGTGCCTGTTCCGGTGAAGCCCGTTCCGCCGGTGCCGCCGATCCCGCCAGTGCCACCGGTCCCGCCGGTCCCGCTCGTCCCGTGGAACCCGCTGACCGAGGTGGAGTCCCCTTGCCCGAGCTGCGGCGGCGGCGCGTAGGTGGGCTGCGAGCTGGCGGTCTCGTGGTAGGTGCCGTCGAGGTTTTGCAGCACCTGCACGGCTTGCTGGTGCGCGGCGTCGGCTTGTTGCTGCTTGGCCTGGATCCCGGCCATGGTGCCGCTCATGCCGACGAGATCACCGGAGTTGTACTGCTGCTTCGCCTTGTCGAGCTCGGCTTGCTGGTTGAAGCCGGTGGGCTCGGGCATGTTGGTCTTGGCGTAATGGGCGGCCGCGGACTGCTGGGAGTAGTGGTTCGACGCCAGCTGCATCGCGTTGCCGGTTTGTTCGGTGTGCCCGGCCGTGCTTTGGAAGAACCCGTTCGCCTGGTCGGCCGCCGGTCCCTGCCACGAGCCGCCCGCCGCGGTGGCGGCGTCGCGGAACTGGTTCGAGGCATCGGCGAGCCAGTTCCCGTAGACGTTGGCCACGCGGCTGCGGTCGTTCAGGTCTTCGAGGTCCAGGTTCTCGTGGACCATGTTGTACAGCACTTCGTGCGGCTGGTTCGCGTAGTTCTCGTCGGGGGCCGGAGCCCCGGAACGGAGGGTTTGCCCTTCCTGCAGCAGCTTTCCCTGGGCGACCGAGTAGTCCGAGGCGGCCTGCTGGGTGACCCGTTGACCGTCGGCGCCGTGACCGTGGAGCTTCTGGGCGGTTTCCGCGTAGTAGTCACCCTCGGACTGGCGATGCTGCGCCCGGTGCGGCTGACTCATGGCTGGACTCCGTATCAGTTGTTCTTCGGCAGCAGAGGCTCGACCTTCGGAGCGAGGTCTTCGATCTGGTGACAGGCGCCGGCGGTGTCCGAGCCGAAGGCGAGCGACAGCAGGGCACGCGAGTCTCGCACCTGGAACCGGACGGCGCATTGTCCCTTGACGTTCAAGGGTTCCTGTTCCTCGATCGCCGGGCGCTCGTTGACCTTGCCTTCGCTGGCCTTGCCCGGGTTGTTGACGTTGTCCTTGTAGTTCCCACCGGCCTGCAGGAACAGACCGACATCCACCGCCGGTGTGTCGCCGGCCCTGGGTTTCTTTGCGTGGCAGCCGTGAGCCGGGTCCGCGACCGTCTTCTCGGCTTGGGGAAAACCTTGCCCGGCAAGAGCTTGGTCGAGAATGGTGCAAGAGCTCAGGCCCGCGAAGGGATCGCCCGAATCAGCCGGCGAGCTGTTCGTGGCGGAAACCTGCGAGCTGGGGTTCGCCTGTCCGCCGACCTCGCTCGTGCAGGCGACGAGGCCGAGCCCGAGAGCCAGGGTGGCGAACGCGACCGGAACGCGTCGTGCGATCACTACTCGTGCAGCCCCTCGTTCAACTTGGCAAACGTCGTGCTGTGGGCATCTTCGGTTTCGCGGTAGTTCTTGCGCGCGATCACCATGGCCTCGCGAGCCTGCTCGACACCGTCTCGCATCTTTTCGAGGTTGGGGATCAGCGACTCCGGATCGCCGTTGGCCACCTGCACGTTGAAGTCTGCGACAGCCTTGGCGTAGTTGCTGCCACCCATCTGGGCCGGATTGGCCAGCTTGTAGACGTTGGTGATCATGTCGGTGAAGCCGTCGATGAAGAAATCACAGGCTTTGATGTACGCCTGGAACCCCTCCTCGTTCACCGCGAACTGGCCGCTCTGCGCGAGGGACTTCAGGTGACGACCGCCTTCGCCGACCTGCTTGGCGGCCTGGTCGTCCACCTGTCCGGTGAGCAGCCCCGACAGGAAGTTCGAACCCGCGTCCCCCGCCGCGTCCGGTGGGGGTGTGAACGAGCCCGGTGCGCCGAACTGCGAACCGCTCATGACGCCCTCCCCGTCGTCCGGCACCACCCTGCGTGGTCCCTTCGCACTGTACTAGTGACGAACGGCCGACGTCAGTGGTTCCTGCCACGCTCCAGCAGCCACGTCCGCAGGTGAGAACCATCCGATGGGGTGAACGTGACCCGGGACGAACCGTCCGGTAGCGGCTCCGTCGACATCAAGAAGCGGCCGCCGTCGTTGTCGATGAACGTCACCGTTCCCGCGGGGCGCAGGGAGTCGTGGCGGATCGACAGCTCCACCGTGCCGTAGCGGTGCAGGGGCCACGCGGAGAACTCCGCTGCCAGCTCGGCGTCGGCGGGCGAGCCGGGGGTGACGAACGTCAGCTCCGCCAGCGGGACCGGGCCGTACGCCGGCAGCATGCCGACCACCAGGTCGACCAGGCGGTCCGGCCGCGTCTGCGCGAACAGGACCTCCTCGCCGGCCAGCTCCGAAAACACCCCGAGGCCGTGGCCGATCGCCGCGCGGTAGAAGACCTGGCGGGTGTCCTCCGCCGCTCTCACGACGATCAGCACGTCCGGCTGGGTCCACGCGCGGAGGGTCTGCTCCACCTCGATGTCCAGCTTGTCCGGGCCGGCCAGGCCGCGCGCCCGCATCGACTCCCAGGCCGCCGCCGCGATGCGCTCGTTCTCCGCCAGCGTGCGGCCCGGGCTGCGGATTTCGAACGGGTGCCAGCTCGCCGGGAGACCGGTGCGCCGGACCGCGGTGTCGACCTCCGTCAGGCCCAGTGAGAATTCCTCCGGCACGTCCCCGAGCGTAGCGGAATCGCCACCCGCCGCTTCAGATGTCGAGCTGGCGCACGCCCGTCTCGCGCAACGCCACCCGGCCGGCCGTCGCCCGTCCGCGCAGGCGGACGATCTCGTGCGGCTGCAAGCCGATCGCGATGCCGAACGCCTCCACGTCGGGGAAGCCGCCCTGCCGCTGACGCAGCTCCAACGCCGTCGTCACCCGCGACGGTGACAGCCCCGGCAACGACGCCAGCTCCGGGCCGGACGCCGTGTTCACGTCCACCGCCGCCGGAGCGGGCGCAGGCGGCGGGGCCAACGGGGCCAACGGGGCCAACGGAGCCACCGCAGCCGGTACGTAAGCCTCGATCAGGTCGTTCTCCCGCAGGTCCCGCGTCGCCAGCCCGACCGTGAACACCCGCGTCCCCGCGCTGGTCCGCACCGCCACGCCGTCCCGCGCCAGCGACAGGATCCGCAGGTCCGCGGAAACGACCGTGCTCCGCTCGTTGAACGTCGTCCCGATCGGCCGCAGCACCCGCGCCGGCGACCCGGTCGTGAACGCCGCGCCGCGCCCCTCCGGCACCTCGACCGCCGCCACCACCGAGCCGTTGCCCAGGTCGGTGACGCCGTGCACCACCACGGACCCCTCGCGCCGCTCCAGGAAGTCGTGCGCGGGCTCCTGGAACGCCACCAGTGCGTCGCCGGCCAGCGGCGGCACCTCGCACTGGAAGCCCAGCAACACGGTCCCCGGCGGCCCGGGCGGCAGCTCCTCGAGCGGGCCCGCCGGGCCGAACAGCCCGAGCACCCGCATCGGCTCGCCGGCCGGGCGCCCGCCCCGCACGAGCGAGACCAGCGCCCCGAAGCGCAGCACCCCTTCGCGAACGCCCACCGAAGCGTGGAACCCGGTCAGCTGGTCGAAACCCGGCGCCAGCACCGCACCGACGCCGTCCTGGCGGCTGGTGTCCGGGCCGACGGTGTCGTCGGTGTACAGCTCCAGCGAGTCGCCCTTCGCGAGGTCGCGCCGCCCGACGGCGACGAAGACGTCCTTGAGGAACCCGGCGTCCGTGACCGCCTCGACGTCGCTGGAGAAGAACTTCTTCCGCACCATGATCCCGAGGCGCAGGTTGTCCGCGAGGACGTGGTCGCCGCGCCGCAGCCGCGCGCGGGCGCCGCGGACCGCCCGGCCCGCGCTGACCTGGCCGCCCGGGAGCTCGCCGAGGCCGGGGAGGGTGACGGAGTCGTTGAGCGCCTTGCCGAACTCGATCAGCCCGACCCTGACCTCGGTCACGACGTGGCGGCCAGCGTGACGCTGATCGACTGGTCGGCGTTCACCCGCTCGGACTCGACGACCATCCCGGTCGACGCCGCGCGGGCCTTCAGCCGCGCGAGCACCGCCTGCTGCACCTGTGCGGCGTACGCCTCGTCGACCGACAGCACCAGCCGCTGCGCTTCGGCCTCGGCCAGCCCCGGTCCGTCGACGTGCGCCACCTGGACGCCTTCGGGGCCGTAGCCGAACGTGATCCGCCGTCCCTCCCACGCGGCGACGACGGAGTTGCCGTCGTCGGTGACCTGCGCCCGCAGCCCGGTGAGCGCGCGGGCGAGCAGGTCGCGGTGCCGCATCCGGGTCCGCACGGTGACGACGCCCGGCTGCGCCTGCGTGTGCGCGGCGATCGTCGCGGCGTTGAGCTGGGCCAGTGCCTCGCTGCGCAGTTTGAGCGTGACGCTCATCGGTAGTCCCCTTCGAGCAGCGCTTCCAGTACTTCGGTGGTGGCGAACCCGTTCACTTCGATCCCGCCGTCCACCCCGATCGTCAGTTCCAAGCGGTTCGGCGTCGTGAAGATCGATTCGTCGTAGCGGTCGGTCAGGAAGTGGAACCGCTGGTTGACCGACCCCACCCACGGCCGCGCGGTCTCCGGCCGGTCCGCCAGGAAAGGCCCGTCCACCAGCAGGTCCGTCGAGTCGAGCAGCTTCGAGGGCGGCAGGTCCTCCAGGACGTGCCCGGTGAACGTCATCACCGAAAGCCCGGCTTGGCGCACGGCGGAAGCGAAGTGACCCAGCGGCCCGGGCTGGTCGAACGGCTCGCCGCCGAGCAGCGTGACGCCCTCGATGCCGCGGATTGCCAGCACGTGCGAAACCAGGTCCGGCCAAGGCATGAGCGTCCCGCCGCGGGTCGTCCACGTCTGCGGGTTGAAGCAGCCCGGGCAGCGCACCGAGCACCCCTGCGTCCACACCGCGCACCGCACACCGGGACCTTCGGCCGCGGTGACGTCGACGATCCGGTGCAGGTTCAGGAGTTCCATTGCTGCTGCGACGCCGTGTTCTCGACCTCGGCGGACGTCCGGCGGTAGTCCTCGGTGAACTCCGACGACACCGTTTCCGCGCCGAGCAGGTCCTCGAGCAGCGGGATGTAGTCGAGGCACTTGGACCCGGTCACGCCGTGCGTCTCGGCGCTGATCGAGCCGTCCTTCGCGATGGTGACGGTCACCCGGTGCGTCATACGTCGATCGTCCTTCCCCTCGGGGACTCCGGCGGCGCCGGAACACGGGCCGCGGTGCCGGCTTCGGCCGTGGTGTCCGTCGCCGCGACGGCCCGGGTCTCGGCCCAGTTCCGGATGGCCAGGATCTCGTCGGCCTGGGTGACCGACAGCGGCACGGTCGACTTCACCGCGCGCACGAGGTCGTCGCGGCGCAGCGGCCGCTTCTCGGCGAACGCGTCGACCAGCCCGGACAGCACGGCCTGCTCGATCTCGGCGCCGCTGTAGCCGGCGCTGACCTCGGCGAGCTCGGCGAACAACGCGTCCTCAAGCCGCAGCTCACTGGCGACGAACGCGTCGGTGACGCGCTTGGCCAGGTGGATCCGCCAGATCGCGGCGCGCTCGGGCGCCGAAGGCAGGTCGACGAAGAAGATTTCGTCGAAGCGGCCCTTGCGCAGGAACTCCGGCGGCAGCGAGCCGACCTGGTTCGCGGTCGCCATCACGAACACCGGCGCCGACTTCTCCTGCATCCACGACAGGAACGTGCCGAACACGCGCCGCGCGGTGCCGCCGTCACCCCCGCCGCCCGCGCCCGCGAGGCCCTTCTCGATCTCGTCGACCCACAGCACGCAGGGCGCGATGCCTTCCGCGGTGCGGATGACCGTGCGGATGTTCTTCTCACTGGAGCCGACGAGCCCGGCGAAGACGCGCCCGAGGTCCAGCCGCAGCAGCGGCAGCCGCCACATGTTCGCGACGCAGACCGCGGACAGGCTCTTGCCGCAGCCGGGGACGCCGGTCAGCAGCAGGCCCTTCGGCGCCGCGAGGTTGTACGCCGACGCGGCGGGCGTCCACGTGCCGGTGCGCTTGGTCAGCCAGCGCTTGAGCCGGTCCAGCCCGCCGACGGCGTCGAAGCTCGTCTCGGCGGGCACGATGTCGAGCATCCCGGACCGCCGGACGGCCTGGCGCTTCTCGGCGAGGATCAGCTCGAGGTCGCTGGGGTCGAGCCCGCCGCCTTCGACGAGCGCCCTGGCGAACGCGTTCTCGGCCTCGGGCAGCGTGAGGCCCCGCGCGGCGGCGACGATCATGTCCCGGTCGTCGCGGTCGATGCTGATCCGCACGTTCTGCCGGTGCGCGGCGACCATGCCGTCCAGCAGCTCGCCGATCTGGCGCTGGTCGGGCAGCGGGAAGTCGACGACGGTCGCGTCGTGCTCCAGCTCCGGCGGCACCGGCAGGGACGGCGACACGAGGATCAGGCTCAGCGGCACGGGCCGGGTCTTGAACGTGGCCGCGAGCTCCCGCAGCCGCCGCACGACGTCCGGGTCGGGCCGGTGCCCGCCCTCGGAGACCAGCGACGGGTGCAGGTCGGCGAAGACGAAGACGGCGGGCTCGCTCCAGCCGTAGATCCGCTCGAGCGCGGCGGCCGCGGTGCGGGTGTCGCTGATCGGCGGCCCGCCCGCGGGCGCGAGCCCGGTGGTCGACGACCAGACGTACACCCGCCGCGGCGTCCGCAGCCGCTGCTGGTCTTCCGCGACCGCGCGGATCTCCCGCAGCACCCGCTGCTCTTCGTGCGTCTCGACGACCAGCAGCGGGTAGCGCGCCTGCAGCAACTGGGTCAGCTCGTCGCGAAACCCCTGGCCGGCCATCGATCGCCCCCTCGAAGTCCGTCCGGACCCTACCAGTCAGGCGCCGACGAGAAGGACCTCGTAGGTCGGGCTGGTGGGCGGGTAGCCGCTGAAGATGTGGGAGTTGACGACGGCGAGCCGGTCGCCGATCTTCACCGCCGAAACCGGCTGGTCGAACAGCGGATCGGTGATCGTGCCGGCCGCGGTGCCATGGCTCAGGTCGCCGTCGAGGCACCACCGGCTGATCGTGTCGTCGAGCTGCACCGCCCAGAGCCGGCGGCCTTCCAGCACGAGACTGACGACGCTGGGCGCGGCCACCCCCGCGACCTCCGCGCTGACCCCGGTGACCGGGTCGATCCGGTACACCTTGCCGGGCGTCGTGGCGGCCACGAGCAGGGTGTCGCCGGCCGGCGTGGCGATGATGTCGTTCATGAAGAAGGTGTCGGGTGAGCCGCCCGCGCCCGGCCCGCTCAGCGGCAGGGTGCGCGGCGCGCCGAGGACGCCGGCCACGACCGGCACGAAGAACAGTTGCGGGTGGTAGGAGTCGGTGAACCAGGCGCCCTGCGGGGTCACGGCCACGTCGTTGACGTAGGACGTCTGCGGGTCGCCGAAGGTGAAGTCCGCGACCTTCGCCTTCGTGCGCACGTTGTAGACGTAGGCTTTGCCGCCCATCCCGCCGGCGACGAACAGCAGGTCGTGGCGCCGGTCGAGGTCCACCCCGGCCGCCATCGCCCCGGGTGGCGCCTCGATGAAGCGCTCGGCGGTGCCGCGCTTGACGTCCTCGCGGAAGATCGTGCCGGCGACGAGGTCGCCGGTGTAGTAGGTGCCGCCGCCGGCCGGGGTGATCCCTTCGGCGGACCTGGCGCCGGGCAGCACGATCACGCGGGTCGCGGCCGACGCCGGCACGGCCGGCACGAGCAGCAGGATCGCCGCGGTCAGAGCCAGGATTCTTCGCATCGGGTTCCCTCCCTCTTCCGAGGGAAATCCTGCCACCGATCGGGGCCGCCGTAACGGAATTTCCCGGCGACTGGCTACCGGGTACGGCGGTTCTTAGACTCGGCGCCAGTCACCGCCGACCTCAGGAGGCACCATGCCTGACGCGCCCGCTCTGCCGAGCTATGCCTCGGGGACGTCCGAGGTCCCGCTGCTCGGGGACACGATCGGGGACAACTTCGACCGGACGGTGGCCGCGTTCGGGGACCGCGACGCCCTGGTCGACCGGGCCGCCGGGCGCCGGTGGACCTACCGCGAACTCGCCGCCGAGGTCGACGCGCTGGCGCTGGGGCTGGTCGCGCGGGGTATCGGCAAGGGTGACCGGGTGGGGATCTGGTCGCCGAACCGGGCGGAGTGGACGTTCCTGCAGTACGCGACGGCGAAGATCGGCGCGATCCTGGTCAACATCAACCCCGCCTACCGGTCTCACGAGCTGGAGTACGTGCTGAACCAGGCCGGGATCCGGCTGCTGGTGGCTTCGGACGCGTTCAAGACGTCCGACTACCCCGCGATGGTCGAGGAAGTCCGCGAGAAGTGCGCGGCGCTGGAGCACGTGGTGATCCTCGGCAGCGACACCTGGCAGGCGTTGCTGGAGGCGGGCCGCGGCGGCGATCGGGAGCGGCTGGCGCACCTGCAGGCGGGGTTGTCGGCGGATGATCCGATCAACATCCAGTACACCTCCGGGACCACGGGCTTCCCGAAGGGCGCGACACTGTCGCACCACAACATCCTCAACAACGGCTACTTCGTCGGCGAGCTCTGCAATTACACCGAAGCGGACCGGGTGTGCATCCCGGTGCCCTTCTACCACTGCTTCGGGATGGTGATGGGCAATCTGGCGTGCACCAGCCACGGCGCCTGCATGGTCATCCCCGCCCCGGCGTTCGACCCGAAGGCGACGCTGGAGGCGGTCGCGGCCGAGCGGTGCACCTCCCTCTACGGCGTGCCGACGATGTTCATCGCGGAACTGAACCACCCGGACTTCGGCGAGTTCGACCTGTCGTCGCTGCGGACCGGGATCATGGCCGGGTCGCCGTGTCCGGTCGAGGTGATGAAGCAGGTCATCGACCGGATGGGCATGGCCGAGGTGTCGATCTGTTACGGCATGACCGAAACGTCGCCGGTGTCGACGCAGACCCGTGCCGACGATTCGATCGAGCGCCGGGTCTCGACGGTGGGGCGGGTGGGGCCGCACCTGGAGGTGAAGGTCGTCGACCCGGAGACGGGGTTGACGGTGCCGCGCGGGGAGCCGGGGGAGCTGTGCACCCGGGGGTATTCGGTGATGCTCGGCTACTGGGAGCAGGCCGACAAGACGGCGGAGGCGATCGACGCCGCGCGGTGGATGC
Source organism: Amycolatopsis sp. NPDC049159 (assembly GCF_040648295.1). Lineage (NCBI taxonomy): Bacteria > Bacillati > Actinomycetota > Actinomycetes > Pseudonocardiales > Pseudonocardiaceae > Amycolatopsis > Amycolatopsis sp. NPDC049159. The sequence goes on along the minus strand of NZ_JBEZDL010000022.1, from coordinate 101,453 downwards.
ACACCGGCGACCTGGCGGTCATGGACGGCGACGGGTACGTCAACATCACCGGCCGGATCAAGGACATGGTGATCCGCGGCGGCGAAAACCTGTACCCGCGGGAGATCGAGGAGTTCCTCTACACCCACCCGGACGTCCTGGACGCGCAGGTGATCGGCGTCCCGGACGAGAAGTACGGCGAAGAGCTGATGGCGTGGGTCCGGATGCGGGACGGCGCCGAGCCGCTGACGACCGAGAAGGTGCGGGAGTTCTGCGAGGGCAAGCTGGCCCGGTACAAGATCCCGCGGTACGTCCACGTCGTCGAGGAGTTCCCGATGACCGTGACCGGGAAGGTCCGCAAGGTCGAGATGCGGGAGAAGTCGATCACCTTGCTGGGCTTGGAAAACGCGGCCGCCGCGAAGCACGCCTAAACCGGGCCGGGCGGCCGGGCGTGGTCCCGGCGCGGCGGAGGGGGCGCTTCCGGACGGGAGCGACGGGACACCGCCGCCGAGGGGGAGCCATGCCGTCCGGCTGGAAGAAAACGCTCACCGCGGGGACGCTGCTCGCGTCGGCCGCGCTCGGCCTGCCCGGGGTCGCCACCGCGGCCACCGGCGGGCCCGTCGACCTGGGCACCCTGCCGGGGGACGAGTACAGCTTCGTGGCCGCGATCAACGCCGGCGGCACGATGGTCGGCGACTCGTACCCGCGTGACGTGCGCCTGCGCTACCACGCGGCGAAGTGGGACGCCCAGGGCCGGATCAGCGCCCTGCCGACGCTCGGCGGCGAGCTGGGTGACGCGATCGCCGTCAACGACGCCGGTGTCGCCGTCGGCTGGGCGGAGGACGCGGCCGGCGACCGGCACGCGGTCCGGTGGGCGCCGGACGGCTCGGTCACCGCGCTGCAGTGGGCCGGGCCGTCCGACGCGGTCGCGATCAGCGGGACCGGCGTGGTCGCCGGCGGCGCCCTCGGCCCGCAGGGCACCCGCGTCGCGGTGCGCTGGGCCCCGGACGGGACGGTCACCGAACTCGCGTCGCTGCCGGGCGGCGGGCAGGTCACCGTCACCGGGATCACCGCGGACGGCACGCTGGTCAGCGGCACCGCCGAGGACTCCGCGGGCACCCGGCACGCGGTCCGCTGGAACGGCGCCACCGGCGTGGTCACCGATCTTTCGCCGGGCAACGCGGGTGCTTCGGCGGTCGCGATCAACGACTTCGGCGTGATCGCCGGGACCATCACCGAGGCCGGCCAGGAAGTCCCGGTCGCCTGGCAGCGCGACGGCCGCCTGGTGCGGCTCGGCTGGGCCGCCCCGCCGGCTTCGGCGCGGCCGCGGGCGATCAACCGCGCCGGGGTGGTCGTGGGCAGCGGGTACGTCGAGTTCGCCCAGGACCGGGCGGTGCGCTGGACCGACCGCGGCGCGACCGTGCTGGAAGACGCGCGGCGCTCGGAGGCCGTGGCGCTGAACGCCGCCGGCACGGCGGTCGGCACCGTCGACTCGGTGGCGGCCCGCTGGGCCCCCGACGGCACGCTGACGAACCTCGGCACCCTGCCGGACGGCTACTACAGCCAGGCCACCGGGATCGCACCCGGTGGCACGATCATCGGCCAGGCCACGACGTCCGGCGGCGCGGGCCAGCACGCGGTCTACTGGCCGGCGAGCTGACCGCGGCGAGTTCGTGACGGCCACCTCGAAGTTCGTCGAGGTGGCCGTCACGGACTCGGGTCAGCCGACGGCGGCCGCGGCCTCGGCGATCGCCTTCGCGTCTTCTTCGCCGAACGTCTCCTCGAGGTGCTCCGGCGAGTAGTCGAGGTCGATCTGCTCCACCGGCATCCCCCGCGCCGACTCGATCGCGCCCAGCCGGCGTTGGGCCCGGTCCGCCGCGTACTGGATGATCTCCTGCGGGTCGTTGTCGAACGGCAGTTCCTCGAACTGGTCCTGCACCCACTGGATCATGCTGAGCGCGTGCGGGAGCAGCTCGCCCATCCGCTGCTGCACCGCGTCCCACAGCGAGTCGTCCGCGGCGACGTGGCGGCGGCAGGTGAACGTGCCCCACGCCATGTGGCGGCGCTCGTCGTCGCCGATGCGGCGGACGAGTTCCTGCATGCCCGGCAGGATGTCGTGCTGGGTGCAGATCAGCTGCCACGAGTAGTAGCCCGTCAGTGCGAGACTGCCTTCGATCACGTGGTTGTACGTCACGCTCGCGCGGATCTGGTTGAGCGGGCTGGGATCGTCCTCCAGCGCGCGCAGCGACTGCGGGAGCTCCTCGTAGAACAGCTTGCGGTAGTGCGGGTTCTCCGCGACGTACGGGTGGAGGTCCTGCGTCAGCCCGACGGCGTCCATCCACCGCCGGAACACTTCCGTGTGTTTGGCTTCCTCGAAGCAGAACTGCGTCAGGTACATCTCGTCGCCGAAGCGGCCGGTCGCCGACATCGCGCGCATGAACGGCTGGATGTCCTCGGTGACGGCCTCTTCGCCGGCGATGAACTGCGCGACCAGGTACGTCGTGCTTCGCTGCTGCTCGGGGTTGAGCGTGTCCCAGCCTTCGCGCTCGCGGCTGAAGTCGATGTCGGCGGGGTTCCAGAACTTCTTGTTGCCCTTGACGAACAGCCGCAGCGGGAACGAGTCCCAGTTGAGCCCGCCCTTGCGCAGCGAGGAAAAGCCGGTCCGCAGCTCGGGCAGCGTTTCGGTCATCGTGTCACTCCATTGTGGACGAATTGGCGGATGGCGGGTTCCAGCACGGCGGTGACGGCGTCGGCCGCCTCCGTCGCCGAGTGCGTCGAGAGCACCAGGTGCGACAGCGAAAGCCGCACGACGGTCTCCGCGAGCAGGGCCGCGGACTCCGCCGAGAGGCCGGGCTCGAACTCCCGGTACTGCTCGGCGGCGAGGTCGGCGGCCGCGGTGAGGATGGGCTCGCCCCTGGTCGTGAGCAGCGGCAGCAGGTCCTCGCCCGCTTCGGTGCCGAGCGCCGCCGCGACCAGGCGGTTCTCCCGCGCGTGCTCGATCGTGTAGACGACGGCGTGGTGGATGCCCGCGAGGAGCCCGTCCGCCGTTTCGAACCGCCGCCGGATCCCGTCGAGGAACTCCGACGCGGTGCGCAGCGCCACCGCCTGGGTCAGCGCCGCCTTGTTGCCGAACTCGTTGTAGACGGTTTGCCTGCTCACCCCGGCCTTGGCCGCCACGTCGGCCATCCGCAGCCCCGCGTAGCCGGCCTCCGGCAGCAGGTCCGCGGCGGCGTCGAGCAGGGCTTCCCGGAGGGACGCCTTCGTCCGGTCAGTGAAGCTGGTCACACCTCACCTTGACACAGATCGCCTCGCTGTCAAGACGCTGTACATGATCAGCTGACGTGTAAAACTGTCGGTGGTCCCGGCTAACGTGTCGGTCGTGGGCATCACGGTGGGGTTCGACCTCGACATGACACTGATCGACGCGCGGCCGGGCATGGCCGCGGCGATGAACGCGCTCGGCGCCGAATCCGGCCTGCCGCTGGACGGTGCCGCGTTCGCGGCCAACCTCGGCCCGCCGCTCGACGACATCCTGCGCGGCTTCGAGGCGCCGGAGGAACGCATCCCGGGGCTCGTCGACCGGTTCCGCGCGCTGTACCCGGACATGGTGGTGCCCAGCACGGTCGCGCTGCCGGGCGCGGTCGAGTCGCTGCGCGCGGTGCGGGAAGCCGGTGGGCGCACGCTGGTCGTCACCGGCAAGTACGGGCCCAACGCACAACTGCACGTGGACGCGCTCGGCCTGGACGTCGACGAGGTCGTCGGCGAGCTGTGGTCGACGCAGAAGGCCGAAGCGCTTCTAGCGCACGACGCGCGCGTGTATGTCGGAGATCACGCCGGCGACATCCGCGGCGCGCTGGCCGCCGGCGCGATCGCCGTCGGCGTCACGACGGGGCCGTGTGACCGCGCGCTCCTGCTGAGCGAAGGAGCGGAGGTGGTGTTCGAGTCGCTGACGGAGTTCCCGGACTGGTTCGAGAAGACGTTCGCGGCCGTGTCCTAGTTCTTGGCGCGCGCCTCGCGGACCAGCGCGATCAGGGACAGCGCCAGCCCGAGCGAGGTGATGACCCCGGCGGCGGCGGAAAGCCAGACCGGCAGGTTCTCCAGGCCGGCGGCGAACATGATGAACACCGTCAGCACGGCGAGCATGCCGATGCCGAACAAGCCGATGCCGACGCGCATCAGGAACGGTTTGCCGGTGGCGGCCACGGCGGCCTCCTTCGTCGCCTCACTCATGACTGAGAGGGTATCCGCCGGTATCGACTTCTCCCCAGGGCATGTGGCGAGATACCCTTTACCCAGCGCGCCCTGGGTACGCCCCCGGGCGCGTTCGTCGTGAGCGGGACAGCAGAAGGATTGGTGAGGGAAGTGCCGACCGGCAAGGTCAAGTGGTACGACGCGGAGAAGGGGTTCGGGTTCGTCACGCAGGACGGTGGCGCCGACGTCTACATCCGCAAGGCCGCGCTGCCGCAGGGCGTCGAGGGGCTCAAGGCCGGTCAGCGGCTGGAGTTCGGCGTCGCCGACGGCCGCCGTGGTCCGCAAGCGCTTTCCGTCCGGCTGCTCGACCCGCCGCCGTCCGTCGTCGAGGCGCGCCGCCGTCCCGCCGAGGAACTGCACGGCCTGATCGAGGACATGATCAAGCTCCTCGAGCTGAAGGTGCAGCCGGACCTGCGGCGCAACCGCTACCCGGACCGCAAGCACACCAAGCAGATCGGCGAGATCATGCGCGCGGTGGCGCGGGACCTGGACCCCTAAGCCTCGAGCCGCAGGCCCCACACGTCGCTGGGCAGCAGCCCGGACTCACCGGTGCTGGAGTTCAGCACGGCCGTGTACTTCTGCACGTCGACCGCCGAGATGCGGTCGGCGGGCGTCGGCGGCGTGACCGTGTACGCGTAGCGGTCCAGCGACGTGAACGGGATCGGGTCGCTCTGCTTGTACTCGCCCTGCGGGGTGACGTACTCGTAGACGATCTGCCACGGCGCGTCGGCGACCTCGCCGGGCACGGAGATCTGCACGGGCTTGCCCGGGCGGACCTTCAGCGTCTTCGTGTCGCCCTTGGCGCTGCACGGCTGCGCGAGCTGCTGCGAGTAGTCGCAGGAGAGCACCGGCGCGGTGTTGACCGTGTGGCCGTCGGCGTAGAACGTGACCTCGGCCGGGCCGGGCGCCGAGCAGCCGGCCACCGCGAACCCACCGGCCGCAAGCAGGGCCACCACCCGGGAACGTCGCATGGGCTCAGACCCTACCGGCGGGGTGCCGCGTCCCTGGGCAGGCCCTGGGCCGGGAAGCTGCCGGTCGGTTCGGGGCGCAGCGGCCGGTCGCCGCCGAGGCCCGGCACGAGCGAACCGCCGCGGCGCACCAGGTACGTCTGCGTCAGGCCGACCGCGAGCACGACCGTGATGACCAGGAAGCCGATCCAGTACGTCGGCGGCAGCAGCAGGCCCGCGCCGCCACCGAGGCACCACGCCAGCTGCAGCACGGTCTCCGAGCGGCCGAACGCCGACGCGCGCGACTCTTCCGGCAGGTCTTCCTGGATGACGGCGTCGAGGCTGATCTTCGCGAGCGCGCTGGCCGTCGCGCCGACCAGGCCGACGATCGCGGCCGTGGCCAGGCCGGGCAGCACCGTCGCGACCAGCGCGGCCAGCACGCAGCTCGCCACGCACCCGACGATCACCTGGTCCGGGCTGCCGAAGTGCAGGCGCGAACCCAGCGCGTTGCCGAGGAAGCCGCCGGCCCCCGCCGCGGCGCCGATCACGCCGAGCAGGAGCAGCTGCATGAACGGCGTCTGCCCGGTGCCTTCGGTCTGCGCCTTGACCGCGAACGCGGCGAACATCATGAGGAAGCCGGTGAGCACGCGGACCGACCCGTTGCCCCACAGCGCGACGACGATGTGGCGCCCCATCGGCTGGCGGCGCTTCTTCTCGGTCGGGTGGGCGGAAAGCGACGTCGGGACCTCGCCCTCGGTCGCCTCGACCCAGGCCGGGATCCGCATCGACTGCACGGCGGCGGCGACGCAGATCAGCGCCGTGAACCACAGCGCGCCCGCGGAGCCGGAGATCGCGTTGATGCCGCTGGCCAGCGCGCCGAACGCGCCCGCGGCGACCAGGCCGAACGTCGTCAGCCGGGCGTTGGTCTTGGACAGCGTGATCTCGGACGGCAGCACCCGGGGCGTCACGGCGGCCTTGAGCACGGTGAACGACTTGGAGAGCACCATCATCCCGAGCGCGGCCGGGTAGAGCAGCCAGTCGTCGAAGTGCAGTGCCATCACCACGGCCATCAGGCCCTGGCCGACCGAAGACGCGCACATCGCGAGCCGGCGGCCGCGCTGCACCTTGTCGAGCGCGGGGCCGATCACCGGCGCGACCAGCGCGAACGGCGCGATCGTGATGAGCAGGTAGAGCGCGACCTTGCCCTTGCTCTCGCCGCTGGTGGCGGCGAAGAAGAGCGTGTTGGCCAGCGCGATCGCCATCGCCGCGTCGCTGGCGTAGTTCAGCATCACGGCGTAGGTCAGCGAGGTGAGGCCGGACTTCTCGGCGCCGTCGGCCTTCGTCGCGCGCTGGAAGGCGCCGACGGCCTGGCCGGTCAGCTGGCGGCTGCGCATCGCCGCCACCCGCGTGACGGTGATCTTCTTCGGCAGCTTCGGCGTGCCGCCCGGCGTCCGCGGTTCTTCGCGCGGCGGCAGCGGTTCGGCCTCCGGCGGCCGCGGCTCGCCGGCGTAGCCACCGGTGTCGTAGTGCTCGTACTCGCCGCTGCCGGGGTACCGCTCGCCCTGGTAGAAGCCGCCGGGCTCGCGGCGGACGGGCTCGGTGCGGTGCGGGTCGTGCGGCGGGTACGGCCGCGCCCCGCGTGGAGGAGGAGGCGGCGGCCGGTGGCCCGCCGGTGCGGCGGCGGTCGGTGCCTCGTTCGCGTCCGGCGCGCCGTAGTACCCGCCGCGCGGGGCCGCGGGCCGTTCGGCGCGGAGGGGCGGCGGCGCGCTGCGGTGCTCGACGCGGGTGTGCTCCGCGCGGCCGGCGGGCGGCGGCGGGCTCGGGGGAGGGTGCTCGACGCGGGTGGGCGGCGGCGGGTTGCGGGCGGCCTCGCGCCAGGACCGCGCTTCGGTGGCGCCCGGCTCCGGCGTCCAGCGTCGCTTCGACTTGCGGCCGCGCGGCTGCGAGCCGGAGCCGTCGGAGCGGGAGCCGAAGAGTGCCACGCCTCAATCCTGCCTTACCGGGGGCCGGTTCCGCCTGCTCATCCGTGCTTTCACGCCCGGACCGGGACGAACCTCACCCGGAACGTGACCGGCCACTGCTTCCCGGTGAGGAGGAAATCACCGGTCCCGGGGACGGCGGCGATACCGTTGAGCACGTCTTCGGCGCCGGCCGGGTTCACCTTGGCACGCAGCTGACCTGCGTCGATGGTCGCGGTGACGTGTCCGGTGGCGGCGTCGACGCGCAGGATCGTGTCGGTGTGCCAAACGTTTGCGTAGACGTCCCCGCCGACGCATTCGAGTTCGTTGAGCTGGTCGCGCCCGACGTCGACGCTCCCGGTCACGGCGAAGGTCTTCGGATCGCGGAAGGTCAGGCGCGCGGATCCGTCGCTCATGACGAGCCGCCCGTCGGCCTGGTGGCACAGCCCCCAGCCTTCGCCCTGGTAGGGCACCCGGCGCAGCTCGGCGAGGGTCTTGGCGTCGCGTTCGATGGCGACGCCGTCCTGCCAGGTGAGCTGCCAGAGCGTCGGCCCGAGCACGGTGACGCCTTCGCCGAACAACGGCGACGGCAGCGTGGCCTTCACGGACGGCGGCCCCCCGAGGGGCCCGGCGGTGAGCGTCGACTGGCCGGCGAGCCCGGTGCTTTCGTAGAGCGTGTCGCCGGCGAACTCGAGGCCTTCGGTGAACGCGGCGGGGTCGTGCGCCGAGGTCGAGACCACTTCGACGGTGAGCTGTGACGGGCCGGCCGGCTGTTCGGGAGCACCGGCGCAGCCGCCGAGCGCGGCGGCCAGCAGCAGGGTGGTGAGGATCGGCGTGCGCACGTTGAACAGCCTGGCACGGGCGCCGCGGATGCGTGCGGCACAATTGGCCGCATGACTCTGCTGCTGACCCTGGACGACGGTTCCGTGCAGCGCAAACTCGCCGACGCGGTGGAGTTCGCGCGAGCTGCGGTGCTGGACGAAGCGCCCGAGGACCAGCTCGGCGCCCACGTGGGGGTCACCCGCGAAGACGCGGTCACGGCGAGTCACCTGTTCGAGGCCCAGGTACCGGGCTACGGCGGCTGGCGCTGGTCGGTGACGGTCGCCTTGGCGGGCGACGAAGAGCCGGTGACGGTCAGCGAGGTCGTCCTGGTGCCCGGTCCGGACGCGCTGATCGCCCCGCCGTGGGTCCCGTGGGAGCGCCGGGTGCGCGCGGGCGACCTGGGCGTCGGCGACATCTTCCCGACGGACGAGAACGACCCCCGCCTGGCCCCGGCCTACCTCCAGTCCGACGACCCGGCGGTGGAGGAGGTCTCCCGCGACGCGGGCCTCGGCCGGGTCCACGTGCTGTCCCGCTACGGCCGCACGGAGGCGGCGACCCGCTGGCACAGCGGCGAGTTCGGCCCCAGGTCCGACATGGCGCGCAGCGCCCCGGACGTGTGCGGAACGTGCGGCTTCTTCGTCCAGCTGGCGGGTTCGCTGAGCGGCGTGTTCGGGGTGTGCAGCAACGACATCGCCCCGGCGGACGGCCACGTGGTCGACGTGGAGTACGGGTGCGGAGCGCACTCGGAGATCGAGGTCGAGGTGACGTCCTCGGTCCCGGTGGCAGAGCTGGTGTACGACGATTCGCTGCTGGACTTCACGCCGGCCCCGGAGCCGGTGGCGGAGACCCCGGAGACTGTGGCTGAGCCGGTTGAGCCGGTGGCGGAGACGTCGGCGGTGGATCCGGAGGCGGAGACCCCGGCGGAGGCAGAGCTGGCGGTGGCGGAGCCGGTGGTCGAGACGTCGGCGGCGGAGCCGGAGACGGCGGTCGCGGAGTCGGACGTGTCACCGGCGGAGGTCGAGCCGGAGGCGGCCGAGGCCGCGACGGTGGTCGAGGCTGAGGCGGCCGGTGCGGTCGCGGAGCCGGTCCAAGCCGACGTGACCGAGGCGGTTGCCGAGCCGGAGGAGGTGGCTGAGGGCGAGCCGGTGGTTGCCGAGGTTGCTGCCCCGGCGGAGGCGGAGCCGACTCAGGCTGAGGTGACGGATGCGGTTGTGGAGCCGGAAGCGGCTGACGCGGTCGCCGAGCCCACCCAGGCTGAGGTCCCCGATGCGGTTGCCGAACCGGCAGTCGCGGAGCCGGCTCAGGCCGAGGTGGCTGAGGGCGAGCCCGTGGTTGCCGAGGTTGCCGCTCCCGCGGAGGCGGAGCCGACCCAGGCCGAGGTGACGGATGCGGTTGCCGAGCCGGTGGCGGCGGAGGCCGAGCAGGCGGTTGCCGAGCCGGCCCAGGCCGAGGTGACTGGCGCTGCTGCCGAGCCGGTGGTTGAGGCTGACGTGACCGGTGCGGTTGCCGCGCCAAAGGCTGCTGCAGCGGAGCAGGCCGAGGCCGTCGAGGAAGTTGACCTGCCGGAAGCCGTGCTCGCCGACAATGTGGTCACCGAGGAGCCCGTGAGCCGGGCTCGGATCGATGGTGCTGGTGAGCAGTCTGAGCACTGAGCCGGGTGGGGACGATGCCTTCGGCACCGGGCGGCTTCGTGAGGCGACTTTGCGCGCTTGGCGGGACTCGCCGACTCGGCTGATCGAAGACACCAACGTCGAGTGCGACCTGCGGGTCGGGGCCTATCGGGATCGGCTCTTCGTCGAGCTCGCCCAGAACGCCGCCGATGCCGCCATGGCCGCTCAGCGGCCTGGGCGGGTTCGGGCGTCCCTTGTGGACGGACGGGAACTCCGGTTCGCCAACACCGGGGCGCCGCTTGACGCTCGGGGCGTTGCTTCGCTTGCCTCGCTGCGGGCTTCCGGGAAGACCGGCGAGACCGTCGGGCGGTTCGGGGTCGGCTTTGCCGCCGTGCGGACCGTTTCTGACGAACCTCGGGTCGTTTCCCGCACCGGTGGGGTTGCCTTTTCCGCTCAGCTGACCCGGGAAGCCGCCGGGATCGAGGGGGATGTTCCCGTTCTGCGGCTGCCGTGGCCGGTGGACGAAGAAGTTCCGGACGGCTTCGACACCGAAGTCCGGCTTCCGTTGCGGGACGACGTCGATGGTGGCGCTCTCCTCGAAGAGCTCGCGCGTGACGTCGCCGACCTGTTGCTCGCCTTGCCGTGGCTGGCCGAGTTCGAGGTCGGGGGTCGCGTTTGGACTCGGTCTGCCGAAGGGGACGTCGTCGAAATTCGGGGACCCGCGGGGGAAACTCGCTGGCTGACCCACCGTGGTGACGTCGTCTGGGCGGTTCCGGTCGGTCGGGACGGTGCGCCCGAGCCGCTGAAGGAAGACGTTCTGCGTGCTCCTACGCCCACCGATGACGCGTTGTCGTTGCCCGCGCGGCTGCTCGCTTCCGTTCCGGTCGAACCTTCGCGCCGCCGGGTGTTGCCCGGGCCTGAATTGACCGAGGCGCTGGAGAAGGCTGCTGCCGAGTACGTCGGGCTTGTGCGGTTGCTGCCGGCCGAGCACCGGTTCGCGCTCGTTCCGACGCCCGGGTTTCCGAAGTCCACTGTGGACGCCAAATTGAGTGACGAAGTGCTTTCCGTGCTCGGCAACGAAACTTGGGTGTCCACTCAGGACAAGAAGGAGATTTCCGGGCGGCAGGCGAGGGTTCTCGACGTCGATGTGCCCGGGCTGCCGGAACTGCTCGCCGACTTCGTGCCGGGTCTGGTCAAGGGGAACGTGCCGGCGCAAGCGCTGAAAGCTGTTTCCGGGCAGGTTGTCGGCATCGAAGAGGTGCTGGAAACGCTTACCGGCGTCAGCCGGGATCCCGGCTGGTGGCGCGAGGTCTACGCCGCGCTCGCGATCGCCGTCGACTCGCACGCCGTCGCCGCGGAGAAGCTGGACGGGTTGCCCGTTCCGCTGTCGGACGGCCGGACCTTGCCGGGCGCTCGGGGCTGCTTGCTCGTCGAGGGGTCGGCGGAGCTGCTCGAACTGCTGTCCGATGTGGACATCCCGGGACTCCGGCTGGTGCACCCCGCCGCGTCGCACCCGTTGCTGGAACGGTTGGGGGCCAAGCACGCCGACGCGCGGGAGCTGCTCAACGCCGATCAGCTGCGGGACGCCGTCGAGCGCAGTGTCGAGGACGTGCGGTCCGGATTGGACGGTACGACGCTCGCCGGTGCCGTGCTCCGGCTGATTGCCGACTGCGGGGACGACGCGCCGCGGTGGGTCGGGGCGCTTGCCTTGCCCGCCAACGATTCCTGGCGCCGCGCCGACGAACTCGTACTGCCGGCGTCGCCGCTGATCGACGTCTTCGACGAAGAGGTCTTCGAGGAGGACGGTGCGCTCGACGTCCTCGATGAGGACTTCGCCGAGGACTGGCCGGCCGACACGCTGAAGGCCGCGGGAGTGCTCGACTCGTTCGCGCTGGTCGTCGACGACGAGCCGCACGAACCCGACCACGACCTGCCCGACGAAGAATCCTGGTGGGACTCGCTGCCGGAGCCGCCGTCGACGCTCGTCGCGATCCGGGACCTCGACCTCGTCGCCGACGACTCCTGGCCCGCCGCGCTGCGGCTGCTCGCCGCGCGGCCCGAAACCTGGCACGCCCTGCGTGCGCCGCGGGGCCACGCTGCCTGGTGGATCGCGCAGTACGCCGTGCTCGACGGGTTCGCGCCGAACGAGTGGCGCCTGCCGGACGCCGACCTGGCCGGGCTCTACGACGTGGTGCCCGACCTCGGCCTCGGCGAGCAGCTCCTCGCGGCCGCCGGGGTGCGGGCGGACCTCGCGCTGTCCACAGTGGAGGAAGCGGACGACCTCCTTGGCCGGCTCGCCGACCCGGATCGCGTGGTCTCGGCCGGGCTGATCGCTCGCGCTTACGACGCCGTCGTCGAGTCGGGGCTCGAACCGCGGGCGCCGCGGGGTGTGCGGGCCGCGGACGGGACCGTCGTGACCGACGCGCTCGTGCTGGACGTGCCGTGGGTGGCCGGGGCGCTCGAACCCGATCAGTACGTGGTCGCCCCGGAAGACCCGGAGCGGCTCGCCGACCTGCTCGACCTGCCGCTCGCGAGCACCGCGGCCGCCGAGGTCACCAGCCGAGGTGAGTACGCGCCCTGGGCCGAGCTGCCCGCGTTGAAGCTCGTCGCCGACCAGCTCGGCGTGCGGCTGCCCGACGGCGGTGTCCTGGTGCACGACCCGCTGACCGTGTCGATCCAGGGCGCGGAGCACGACGTCCAGTGGTGGTCCGACGGCCGGCTGCACGCGGCCGACACGTCCGAGGGCCTGGCCCGCGCGTTCGCCTGGGCGGCCGGGCGCTGGCCCGACCGGCACCTGATCACCGCGCTGCTCGACGACCCGTCACCGCGGACGCTGCTCGCTTAGCCTCAGAGCCGCTGGGCCGACTTCGAGCCGCGGCGGGCGGCGGCGCGCTGCCAGCCGATGATCGCCATGCCGACGAAGCCGAGCGCGAAGCCGGACAGCGCCGTCTGCACCCACAGCCCCGGACTCGTGAAGAAGAGCACCACCAGCGCGACAGCCCAGATCGAGGTGCCTACGATCACCACCGGCGTCAGGTCGGTCAGCTTCTTGGGCAGCTCCGGCGTGTGCCGCAACGAGCCCGTAACCTCCGGTGGATTGATCGGTTCACTCACGAGGTGCAGGGTACTCCGCAGCAGCGAGAGAATGGGCAGGCGAATGGCGGAGCAGGAGACGACCCGCGAGGGGACGTCCACACTGGACCGGTTCTTCAAGATCACCGAGCGGGGTTCGACGGTGCCGCGCGAGCTGCGCGGCGGCTTGGTCACCTTCGTCACGATGGCCTACATCGTGGTGCTGAACCCGCTCATCATCGGCAGCTTCTCGGCCGACGACGCGGGCGCGCACAAGGACCTCCTCGGCGGCATCCTGCCCGTCTCGCAGGTGGCCGCGGTGACCGCGCTCGTCGCCGGCGTGATGACGATCCTGATGGGCCTGGTCGCGAACTACCCGTTCGCCATCGCGACCGGCCTCGGCATCAACAGCCTGGTCGCGGTCACCATCGCCCCGCAGATGACCTGGCCCGAGGCGATGGGCCTGGTGGTCATCGAGGGCGTGATCATCGTCCTGCTCGTGCTCACCGGGTTCCGCACCGCGGTGTTCAAGGCCGTGCCGGCCGCGCTGAAGTCCGCGATCGCCGTCGGCATCGGCGTGTTCATCTGCCTGATCGGCCTGGTCGACGCCGGGTTCGTGCGCCGGCTGCCGGACGCCGCGCACACCACCGTCCCGGTCGGCCTTGGCATCAACGGCTCGATCGCCTCCTGGCCGACCGCGGTGTTCGTCGTCGGCCTGCTGCTCACCGGCATCCTCGTGGTGCGGAAGGTCAAGGGCGCGATCCTCATCGGCGTGCTGGCGTCGACGGTGCTGGCCATCGTCGTCGAGGCGATCGTCAAGGCCGGGCCGTCGCAGGGCACGAACCCGAAGGGCTGGAACCTCGGCTACCCGGCGCTGCCGGACCAGGTGCTCGGCCTGCCCAACCTCTCGCTGGTCGGCGACGTCTCCTTCGGCGCCTGGACGCGGCTGCCGATCATCACCGTCTGCCTGCTGGTGTTCACCCTGGTGCTCGCCGACTTCTTCGACGCCATGGGCACCATGACCGGCCTCGCGAAGGAAGCCGACCTGCTGCCGAAGGACGGCCAGCTGCCCAACGTCGGCAAGGCGCTGTTCGTCGAGGGCCTCGCGGGCGCGGCCGGCGGGTTCGGCTCGGCCAGCTCGAACACGGTGTTCGTCGAGTCGGCGTCGGGCATCGCGGAGGGCGCGCGGACCGGCTTGGCCAACGTCGTCACCGGCGTGCTGTTCATCGCCGCCATGTTCCTGACCCCGCTCTACCAGGTCGTGCCGGTCGAAGCGGCCGCGCCGGCGCTGGTCGTGGTCGGCGCGATGCTGATGGCGCAGGTGCGCGACATCGACTTCACCGACTACTCGATCGCGCTGCCCGCGTTCCTGACCATCGTCGTCATGCCGTTCACGTACTCGATCGCGAACGGCATCGGCGCCGGCTTCGTCAGCTACGTCGTGATCCGCGCGGCCACCGGCAAGGCCCGCCAGGTGCACCCCCTCATGTGGGTGATCGCGCTGGCCTTCGTGGCGTACTTCGCGGTCGGGCCGATCCAGGCCGCGTTCAGTTCCTGATCTTCAGCGCTTCGTCGAAGACGCCCCGGTCGCGCTCGAAGTCGGCGGCCGGGGCGTCGAACCGGACGGTCACCAAGGCTTCGCCGGCGCCGAGGCCGACCACCGTCACCCGCCGCGGCGTGCCGTCGCGGTCGTAGGTGAAGTTCCATTCCGCGGCGTCGAAGTCGGCGATCGGGGCGTGCCCGGCGACCGTGCCACCCTGCCGGCCGGCGACCGCCTTGAGCCCGCTCAGCGCGTCTTCCTGCGTGATCGGCACCCGGTCGGTCTCGAGCAGGAGCTCACCCCGGCGGTAGCTCGCCCGCTCTCCGTCGCGGTTCACGGCCCAGTCCGCCGGCACCGGGATCTCGATCGCCTGGCCGGGACCGTCCGCGAGCCGGTAGACCTCCAGCCCGCCGGAGACGATCGAGGGTGCGGGCGATGGCGGCGGGGCGGCCGCCGGGGCGGCGTCCGGGCCGCTGCTCAGGAACTGCGCCGCCACGATCGCCAGTACCGCCGCGCCGACCACGGCCGAGCCCACCAGCTTCTTGTTCATCCGACCCCCCGGGGTTTCCCTCGTGAGGACGCGTGACCGTGTTCCAGGTTGCCGCTTGACGGAGATCACCCGTGCGGCCGAAGTTTCGTAAGGTATGCTAACTATATGTCCGGCGACACGCACGAACGCTCTTTGGCGAGCCGTCTGCGTCTCGCGGTGGTCCGGCTCAACCGCCGGCTGCGGGCACAGCGCGTCGGGGACGACCTCACGCTCACGCAGGTCGCTGCGCTGTCCACCTTGCACAAGTGCGGCGCGCTGACCCCGGGGCAGCTCGCCGCGAAGGAAGGCGTCCAGCCGCCCTCGATGACGAGGGTGATCGCCGCGCTCGAAGAGATGAAGTTCGTCGAGCGGCGCCCGCACCCGACCGATGGCAGGCAAGCCATCGTCGAGCTGTCCGAGAGCGGACTCGCCTACGTGCGGCGGGCCATCTCGGTGCGAGAGGCGTGGCTGGACCGGCAATTGGCGGAACTCGGCGACGAAGAGCGCGAAGTGCTCTCCAAAGCCGCCGAAATCATCGACAGGATGGCGGGGAACTAACCACGGTGACGGCCACGGGTAGCGAAACGAAGCGTTCCACCGAGACCACTGCTACCCGGGAGACGGCGCCACCGCCGTCCGCTTCGCCACCGTCCCCGTCCAAGCGCGGCAGCATGTTCGCCTCGCTGCGGGTCCGCAACTACCGGCTGTTCTTCACCGGCCAGGTCATCTCGAACATCGGCACCTGGATGCAGCGCATCGCCCAGGACTGGCTGGTGTTCACCCTCAGCGGCAACAACCCGATCGCCCTCGGCATGGCCGTCGCGCTGCAGTTCGCGCCGACGCTGTTCCTCTCGCTGTGGGCGGGCGTCCTCGCCGACCGCGTCGACAAGCGGCGGCTGCTCACCTGGATCCAAGTCGCCGCGTGCGCGCAGGCCGTCGTCCTCGGGGTGCTCGACATCAGCGGGATCGTCGCGCTGTGGCAGGTCTACGTCCTGTGCTTCACGCTCGGCATCACGGCGTCGCTCGAAGTGCCGACGCGGCAGTCGTTCGTCGCCGAGATGGTGGGCCGCGACCAGATCGCGAACGCCGTCGCGCTCAACTCGTCGATCTTCAACATGGCGCGGATCGTCGGCCCGGCCATCGCCGGCTTCGCGATCACCTGGATCGGCACCGGCTGGCTGTTCATCGCGAACGCGGTCAGCACGGTCGCGGTGATCATCGGCCTGGTCCTGATGAACCCGGACAAGCTGTTCCGCGTCGCGGCGGTGCCGCGCGAGAAGGGACAGCTCGTCGAGGGCCTCCGGTACGTCCGGCGGCGCTCCGACCTGATGACCGTGATGGTGCTGGTGCTGTTCGTCAGCACGTTCGGCATCACGTACTTCAGCTCGCTGCCGATCGTCGCCGCGAACGTGTTCCACACGGCCGCCGACGGCTACGGCCTCCTTTCCACGCTGGTCGCGGTCGGCACGTTCACCGGCGCGGTGATGTCCGCCCGGCGCGGCACCAAGGGACGGCCGCGGGTGCGGCTGATGCTGGTGTCGGCCTTCTTCCTGGGCGTGTTCGAACTGCTCACGGCGTTCATGCCGACGTACCTGACGTTCGGCCTCGGCCTGATCCCGCTCGGCTTCGCGACGATGACGTTCCTCAACACGGCGAACGCGCTGGTGCAGACGTCGGTCAGCCCGGAGATGCGGGGCCGGGTGATGGGCCTGTACGTGCTGGTCCTGATCGGCGGCAACCCGATCGGCGGACCGATGGTCGGCTGGATGGCGGACGCCTTCGGCGGGCGGTCTCCCTTCTACATCGGCGGCGCGGTTTCGGCGCTGGCCGCGGTCGTGTGCGCGGTGGTGCTGATCCGGCGGGGTGGCGTTTCGTGGCCGGTGCAGCGGGGGTTCGGGCTTCGAGTTTTGAAGCGGTCGAAGGTCTAGCTGCTGCGTTGGCTGGCCGGGGTGGGAGGTTGTGCTCCCGCCATTAGGCGGGCGAAGTGGACCCGGCAGCCTTCCGAGCGGTGGGCGGGCGGGGTTTCGCGTTTCCGGGATCAGACGACCTTGACGTCCGAGACGAATTCCGTCGCTCCTGCCTTCCAGGGGCCTCCTCTTTGCCGGCACCAGGCGAGCGCGTCAGGGATCGCGAGCATGGGCTCTTCGTGAGCGCGATGGTGGCGGTACTCCAGTGCCTCGCAGCCGTGCAGCCGGGTCGACCGCTGCCGCCTGCGCTCGTGTGCCGAGCCGTCGTAGATCGTGACCGCCGGATGCAACTCCGCGATGGGGTCGAGGATCTGCTTGCGTCGGTTGTCGCTCTTGTGGATGAAGTGCAACCGCCGCGCTTACTTTCGTCGACGGAGACATGAGCGGTCACCCCCGGCGTTAGCCGCAGTCGTGTGAAGCGGTCGAAGGTCTAGCTGCCGCGCAAGCGCGGTAGCAGGGACTCGGCCCAGGCTCGCAGTTCTTCGTCGGACTTCCTCGGGGACGGCCACGCGAGCTGCACCTGTTGTGGTGAGTCGCCGGTGAGCTGGATCGTCACCGATGGGTTCTCCACATCGGCGGGCCGGCCGCCGATCGTGTCCGGGAGCGACTCCGTGAGCCGCTCCTTGCTCGATGCCTGGACCTGGTATTCCTCGTCCGCCCGGTGTTCGCAGCGGCCGTCGTGCTTCGGGACGAACTCCTCGAGCGGGCGCCCGGTGGATTGCGAGAGCGCGGAGCACAGCTGCCAGGCGATCAGCGGCGTCGGCGCGTCGACGATGCCGGTGCCCGGGGCCGGGCCCGCCTCGCGGACCGGGATCGCGTCGCCGGTGCCGTCCGTCGGCAGTGCCGGCCCCGGTGTGGTGATGGCGCCGACGATGCGCTCCCCGATGTCGCGGACGAGGTTCGCCAGGTCCCGGGGTGTCCGGTCCCAGACGTCCTGCTCCAGGGAAACCTCCAGCACGGGCTTGGCCCAGCTCGGCGCACGCTGCCCGAGGAGCCGGACGACCACCGTCGAGTGCTTGCCGTAGGTCGACGAGGAGAGCCTGGCTTCGCGGCCGCCGATCGACGTCTGCTCCACCGGGCCGGGCGGGACGATCAGCTTGCCGTCGCTGAGCTCGGCTTTGAGCCGGAGGGTGGTGGTGACGACCGTGCAGCCGAAGACCACCGACACCTCGCGCCGGACCGGGCCGCCCAGCAGTCTCGCCCAGGTCGGTTCGGGCAGCGCCGAACAGAGCACGTGGCCCGACGTGTAGTCCGGCAGTGCCGCGGCCAGCTCGCCGGTGGGCATCGGCGCCTCCCGGACCGGGTGCGCGCCCGGTTCCGGCCACGGGCTCGGCAGTTCCTTCGGTGGTTCGGGCAGCGCGACGGGCTTGGCGAAGGTGTGTATGACCAGCCAGGCCGCGCCGCCGTGCACGGCCAAGAAGGCCAGCACGGCGACGACGATCAGCGCCGCGGTGCGGTTGGAGTTCCCCCTTGTGTTCACGCTGTGACCGTATCGACACGCACCGACAAAAACCGGGGGTTTCCGCGGGAAGGGTCACTCGAACGAGTGAGATCCGAGTCTCCTCGACCGGCCTCTTGTTCGGGAGATGAGGTTAGGCTAACCTCATGCATGTCCGCTTCGTGGTGGGAGCGGCAGTCAGTTCGGGAACGGACGGAGCCCCGGCCCTGGGAACCCCAGGCCGGGGCTTCGTTCACGTCACGGCAGTGTCGGGCTGAGCGTCCCGCTCGTCAAGGGGCTCCCACCCGGCGGAGTGGGCAGGCGCTTCAGCGGGAGCCCGAAGTAGACGCGGTAGGCCGCCCGGATCGCGGCTTCGGTCGGCAGCAGGACCTCGTTCCGGACCCCGTCGACGGTCTCGATCAGCTTGTCGCCCGACAGCGTCACGCGGCCCTGGGACGTCGGGCGGGAACAGGTCAGCGAGCGCGTGAAGTGCGACTCGGGGGACGTCGACTGCCACCACGCCATCGGGACGAAGTCGGCCAGCGGGCGCGGGCGGCGCTCCAGCCGGTACTGCGGCTTTCCGGCCAGCAGCACGTCGACGTCGCCGTCCGGGGTGTCCAGCAGCAGGAACTCGCCGTCCGGGTCGCGCTGGGCGTCCACACCGGACAGGCGCAGCGGGTGCCGCGCGAAGCGGCCGAAACCGACGTCCACCAGCCAGGGTTCGTCGAGTTCGACGACGATCGCCGCGTGGTCCAGCGGCGGGCCGAGGGTGCCGTCGGCGTGGAAGACCTGCGCCGCGTGCAGGGTCGCGGAGAAGCCGAGTTCGCGCAGCAACGCCGCGAAGAGGCCGTTCAGTTCGTAGCAGAACCCGCCCCGCCGGCGTCGCACGATCTTCGCGAACAGGGCCGCTTCGGTCAGCTCGACGGGCTCGCCGAGGTGGATGCTCAGGTTTTCGAACGGGACCGTGCTCAGGTGGCGCTCCTGCAGGTGGCGCAGGGTCGCGAGGTCGGCCGCGGCGGGCCGCCGCACCCCCAGCCGGTCCAGATACGCGTCGACGTCCATGCACCAAGCCAAACACCTGGACCACACTCGAGGTCAAGCGATTTCACCCGCCGACGAAAAAACGGGGCCCTCCGTGCAGGAGGACCCCGTTCCCGGACGAGCTCAGCCGAGCAGCAGGCCGTTGCCGCCGGCGACGGCGTTGTCGAAGCGCTTGGAGATCTCCGCCCAGTTGTAGATGTTCCACAGGGCCTCGACGTACTTCGGCTTCACGTTCTTGTAGTCCAGGTAGAACGCGTGCTCCCAGACGTCGACCAGCAGGATCGGGACGGTCGGCAGCACCAGGTTGTTGTGGTGGTCGCGCAGCTGCTGGGTGATCAGCGTCTTGCCGATCGGGTCCCAGGAAAGCGCGGCCCAGCCGTTGCCCTGGATCGTCGTCGCGACGGCGGTGAACTGCGCCTTGAACTTGTCGAAGGAGCCGAACGCCTCGTCGATCGCGGCGGCGAGCTCACCGGTCGGCTTGTCGCCGCCTTCCGGCGACAGGATCTTCCACCACACGACGTGGTTCGCGTGCCCGGCGAGGTGGAACGCGAGCGTCGTCTGCAGGCCGACGATGTCGCCGAAGTTGCCGGCGTCACGGGCTTCCGCGATCTTGTCGAGCGTGTCGTTCGCGCCCTTGACGTAGGTCGCGTGGTGCTTGCTGTGGTGCAGCTCGTTGATCTCGCCGGAGATGTGCGGCGCGAGGGCGCTGTAGTCGTAGTCGAGATCGGGGAGCTCGTAGCGGGCCATTGGCCCTCCTTCTGTCTTCGACACAAGTTTCCGGTATCGAACCTAGTAGCACACGCCTCTCCGCGGCGAGCGGGGGCGCGTCGTGGTCACCGCGTGGGATGACCGGCTCGTGAATGGCGTACCCGAGGGGCCGCCACCCGAAACCGAGCCTGCTACCTGGACTTAACTGGAGGTCAACGAGCTGTGACGACGATCATGCGGCCCCGGGTGCGGCAGCATCGACGGTCGCGGTCCGGGCTCAGGCGGTGCGGTATTCGTCGAGCCGGGTGGCCAGTTCGTCGAACACCGCGACGTTGCATTCGAACGCCACCAGCGTCTCGCCGATCACCCGCGCCCGCTCGGCTTCGTCCCACGGTGCGCTGTCCAGCTTCGCGCGGTACTGGTCGCGGAAGCGGGGAGCGCTGCCGATGCCGTCGAAGTGGTAGAAGAGCGTGCCCGCCTCGGCGACGTCGTACTGGCGCTCCAGCAGCCGGCGGATCGCCTGGCCGCCCGCGATGTCGCCCAGGTAGCGCGTGTAGTGGTGGGCCACGTAGCCGCCGGCCCACGAAGACGCTTCGCGCACCCGTGCCACGTACTCCCGCGTCGAAGCCAGCGGCGTGATCGTCGTGCGCCAGTCCGGGCTGACCAGGTGGGCCAGGTCGCGCTCCAGGTTGGGGAGCCGGCGCAGCTCGTCGAAGACGAACTCGCCCCCGACCGGGTGATCCGCCATCGCGTCGCTCGCCGCCTCGATGGCGCCGTAGATGAAGTAGTACTGGATCGCCAGCTGGGTGTAGCCCTCCTGGGACAGCTCGCCGCCGAGCAGGGCGCGCATGTACGTCGAGTAGTTCGCCTTCTCGTGCACCTCGAGCGTCGACGCGCGCAGCGTCGCCGAGAACGGGCGGGCGTCCGTGGTCACCGACATGGGCAGGCCTCCCGGCGATCGATCTGACACGCTGTCAGAAAGATCGTAGGGCACAATCCCGGCTTAGGCTACCCTAAATCGACGCGCCGACCGCCCGGAGCACGAACCGCACCGAGGCTTCGATGACGTCTTCCAGCTGCTCGGGCGGGCCGTCGACCAGGGTGCGGTTGCCCAGGGCCGCGGTGATCATCGGGATCAGCACGTCCGGGTCCTCGGCCGGCCAGCGCCCCAGGTCGACGCCGCCGAGGAGGATGGCTCGCAGCCGGTCGGTGATCGGGTCCGCGTGCGCGCTGATCCGCCGGTACGCCGCCGGCGCCAGCGCCGACGCGAGCGCCGTGCCCGGCGGCATGTGGTACTCCGCCAGCACCCGCAGCTGCAGCCGGACGAACGTGGCCAGCTGGTCGGCCGGATCGGCCTGGGCCTCGACGGCTTCGGTCAGCTTCGTGACGTACTGGGCGGCCTCGTCCTCGACGAAGGCGACCAGCAGGCTCTCCTTGTCGGGGAAGTGGTTGTACAGCGCCGTCCGGCCCACGCCGGCCGCGGCGGCGACCCCGGCGAGCGTGATCGCGTCGAAGCCGCGTTCGTAGAGCTGCGCGCGCAGGACGTCGAAGACCCGCGTCCGGACCTCGCGCCGGTGGGCCTCGAGCGACGCACCGAGAATCTTCGGCATCGGCTCAGGTTAGCGGTCAATCACTCAACGTCCAGGTGTGCACCGGCTCGCCCGACTCCGACAGCTCCAGGTAGCGGCCCAGCATCAGGCTCAGCGCCGCCTCCCGGTCCAGCCCGCGTTCCTGCGCGCGCAGGACGTAGTCGCGCTGCCAGGTCGCCCCGGTCCGCCGCGCGAGGCAGCGGCGTTCGATGATCCCGAGGTAGCGCTCGCGGGCTTCGTCGGAGACGTCGGAGCGGCGCAGGCCCTCGTGGGCGAGCGGCAGCAGCACGCGCAGCGCCAGCTCGTCCGGCGGGATCCAGCCGATGCCCGGCCAGTACAGCTGCGCGTCGAACCCGCGGCGCGCGCCCGCGTAGAGGTTTTCCTCCGCGGCCTGGAAGGACATCTGACTCCACACCGGGCGTTCCGCCTCGGCGAGCGCGCGCTGGGCGCCGTAGAAGAAGGCCGCGTTCGCCACGGTGTCGACGACCGTCGGCCCGGCGGGCAGGACGCGGTTTTCGATGCGCAGGTGCGGCAGGCCGTCGACGACGTCGTACACCGGGCGGTTCCAGCGCCAGATGGTGCCGTTGTGCATGCGCAGTTCGGTCAGCTTCGGCGCCTGGCCCGCGTCGAGCGCCTCGATCGGGTCCTCGGCGTCGGTTTCCGGCAGCAGGCCGGGGAAGTAGCGGACGTTCTCCTCGAACAGGTCGAAGATCGACGTGATCCAGCGCTCGCCGAACCACACGCGCGGCCGGACGCCCTGGTTCTTCA
This sequence comes from Amycolatopsis sp. NPDC049159, assembly GCF_040648295.1. NCBI lineage: Bacteria > Bacillati > Actinomycetota > Actinomycetes > Pseudonocardiales > Pseudonocardiaceae > Amycolatopsis > Amycolatopsis sp. NPDC049159. The sequence goes on along the minus strand of NZ_JBEZDL010000022.1, from coordinate 79,234 downwards.
GCTCTTCCGGCCGGGTGTCGGTCGCCTGCAGGAACAGCGGGATGCGCGTTTCGTGCCACAGCGCCTTGCCCAGCAGGAACGGCGAGTTGGACGCCAGCGCGATCTGCAACCCGGCCAGGCACTGCGCCGCGTTCCAGTGCGCGGCGAACTCCTCGGGCGCGACCTGGAGGTGCAGCTGCACGCTGGTGCACGCGGCCTCGGGCAGGATCGATTCGGCGTAGCTGCGCAACCGCTCCGGCTGCTGGCCGGGCAGCGGCGCGCCCTCCATCGCGAGCACCGTGCGTTCGCCGCGCGCGGCGAAGATCTGGTCGTTCAGCGTGGAGTACCGGGTCTTGTTGGTGAGCCACTTCTGGTCGAAGTGCTCGTGCTTCAACGTCGGCAGGATGCCGATCATGGCCAGCGCCGACCCGGTGTCGCGCGCCTTGGAGGCCGCGGTGGCCAGGTACGCGCGGAGGTCGTCTTCGAGCTGCAGGGCCGAATCGCCGGCCAGCGGCCGCGGCGGCACGTTCAGCTCGATGTTGTGCTGGCCCAGCTCGGTGGTGAACGACGGGTCGTCCAGCGCCTCCAGCACGGCGGTGTTCGTCATCGACGGGCGCAGCTCGCGGTCGACCAGGTTCAGCTCGACCTCGAGACCGATGTTCTTGCGGGGGAACGAAAAGCTGCCGTCGGTGAGCATGCGGGCCAACGTGTCCAGGCAGCGCTGCACCTTGCGGCGGTACCTTCCGCGGTCCAGCGTGGTGAACGATCGAGCCGCGAGGTCCATCCCCATGACCATCCCTGCTTTGCGTCGGCGTGGAACTAGGACGTGTTTCAGGTCCTGGCGGACAACCGTTACACAGGCGATGCACCCGTGCTAGCGGCCAAACTGGTGCTCTCCGTCACGAGGGGTTAACCGAAAGCAAAATGGACCCGTTCGCAGCACCGGGGTGTCGACGTTCGGACCAGTCGGGTGCCCGGCAAGCGGGTGACACACTGGGCGGATGGGCGTGATCCACATCCACGATCGGGACGACCCGCGGGTCGACGATTTCCGCGAGCTGTCCACAGCGGACCGGCGCCCGGACCGGCCTGGTGGACGGGGGTTCGTCATCGCCGAAGGCACCGTCGTGGTGTCCCGGCTGCTGGCGTCCCGCTACCCGGTGCGCGCGCTGCTCGGGGTCGAACGGCGGTTCGCCGAACTGGCGGCCGAACTCGAAGGAATCGAGGCGCCGCAGTACGTCGCGTCCGCGGAGACGATGGCCGACGTGGTCGGGTTCCACCTCAACCGCGGGATCCTCGCCGTCGCCGACCGGCCGGCGCCGCTCACGGTTTCCGAAGTCGTCGACGGTGCCGCCACGATCGCCGTGCTGGAAGGCGTCGGCGACCACGAAAACCTCGGCTCGCTCTTCCGGAACGCGGCCGCGCTCGGCGTCGGCGGGGTGCTGCTCGGGCCCGGTTGTTCCGACCCGCTGTACCGGCGCAGCGTGCGCGTCTCGATGGGACACGTGCTGCGCGTGCCGTTCGGGCACCTCGAGGACTGGCCGGGCGGGCTCGACGACCTGCGGGCGCGCGGGTTCGCCGTCGCGGCGTTCACCCCGCGGCCGGGGTCGGTCTCCCTGCGTGAACTGCGCGCGCACGCGCCCGGTCGGGTGGCGTTGCTCTTCGGTGCCGAGGGTCCCGGGCTGACCGAAGCGGCGCTGGCTGCGGCTGATCACGCGGTCCGGATACCCATGCCGGCCGGAGTCGATTCACTGAACATCGCGACCGCTGCCGCCGTTGCCTTCTACGAACTGGCTCCGGGTGGCTAAAGTGATCCCCCAGTCTGGCGAAAGGACACCATGGAGCTGCGGATCCGCGGCGAGCGCGCCGTGCTGGCCGGCCCCGGCGGGGAGCACGCGCGCGAGGTGGACCCGCACAAGCTCGCGATCGGCGCCGACCTGGCGCAGGCCCTGCACGAATGGGCCCGCGTCGCGGCCGCCGTCTCGGCCGATTCCGGTGCCGAAGCGAGCGCGGTCGTTTCGCAGCGCGGCCGCCAGCTGGCGGGCCGGCTCGCGTCGGTGATGGGCACGACCGTCCGGTTCGTGGACCCGGTGACGGGTGCGGACACGGTCGTCGAGCCGCCGCCGCGCGAACCCGAACCCGGCCACCGGTTCGTCCGCGCCGTGCTGGGCCCGCCGGGACCGCCCGGCGAACCGACCCCGTGGCCGACCGGCCTGACGGTGTCGGCGTTCATCGCGGCCGTGGTCGTCGTGGCGATGCTGGCGCTGGCTTCGACGCTGGCGCGGGAGACCAGCGGGTGGCTGGCGCTGGTGGCGTCGGTCGTCGTGACGGGCGGGATCACGCCGTCGCTGTGGCTGGTGCGGCGCACGCCGATCCTGCGGTGGGCCGCGTACGGCGCCGCGGGCGGTGTGGTGATCGCGTGGATCGGCGTGCTGGTGATCGCCTTCGGCGGCGCCTGATGGGCGAGCCGCTGGACGAGCTGCGGAAGGTGTGCCTGGCCCTGCCGGAGGCGACCGAGCGGCTCAGCCACGGGTCGCCCGCCTGGTTCGTGCGCGGCAAGAAGACCTTCGTGATGTTCGCCGACGACCACCACGGCGACGGCAGGCTCGCGTTCTGGTGCCCGGCGCCGCCCGGGGTGCAGGAGGAGCTGGTGCGCGGGGAGCCCGAGCGCTTCTTCCGGCCGGCGTACGTCGGGCACCGCGGGTGGCTGGGCGTGCGGCTGGACGTCGACGTCGACTGGGCCGAGGTCGGCCGGATCGTGCGCGAGGCGTACCGGCAGGTGGCGCCGAAGACGCTCGCGGCGCGGGTGGACTAGCCGCGCTGCGAGCGGACCCCGAGGAGCACGTCCTCCCAGGACGGCACGATCGGGTGATTCTTCTTGGCCTTCGGCCGCGGCTGCTCGGCCGTGTCTTCTTCCGGGTCCGCCGGCACGCGCGGGATCTCGCGGGTGTCGTCGTCCGGGTCCGGCTCGGCCGACGGCAGTTCGGCGCGCTCCGGTGCCACCGAGTCCAGCGTCGGCTGGAACTCCGTTTCGCGGGCCGGGGCCAAGGCACGGACCGTCCGGGGCGGGCGGTAGGCGTTCGGGTCCAGCAGGACCTCGGCGTTCTCGTCGAGCGCCGTGACCGTGCCGCCGTGCGCGCCGGGGGAGAACGCCCAGTGCGCGCGGTTGTCCGACCGGCCGGCCTTCCACTGGAGCACGACGACCCAGCGGCCGTCGTCGCCCTTCCACGAGTCCCAGGTGGCCTGCGAGTAGTCGTGCCCGCGCACGCCGAAGCCGTACGCGACGACCTCGCCGAGCGTCTGCACGTCGGGGCCGTCTTCACGGACGGGGTGCGCGCTCTGCGCGAGCTCGGCGGTGCGCGACCGCTCGAGCAGGACGGGGTAGGCGTAGCGCTCGACGCGCTGTGTGCTGACACCGGCGCTCGCGGCGACTTGCTCGACGGACTCGCCGGCGCGGATGCGCTGCTGGATCTCGCGTGGCCGCATCTGGCTCTCCAACTCGATTTCGATCTGGCCGAGGCGGGTGATGTCCCCCCGCGCCGCCGCACGCAGTCGCTCATCAGCCGGGAGCAGGAAGCGAGTGCGGCTCGCCGGGTCTTCGAGCACGATGGACTTGCCGTCCTCGTGCAGCCCGACCACTCGCAGCGCCCGCATTGTTCTCGCCTCCCCGATCTCTTCTTCACCGTTGTGGGTGCCCACGTTAGAACGGCGCGTCGACTTGACGTGCGAGGCGCGCCGAGTCCGTGCCGAACTGCCCACTGTTCATTTCGCGACGCTCGCATCATGGGTCACCCAGGTCAGGGGTTGCTGTGTGACACGCCGGACACGGTCAGTCACGATCGAGTGGATCAAGCCGACGTGGATCGGCGGCAGCCGGATGCGGGGGCGGTGGCGGCTCGCGGGATGTCATGAACGGGTCGTTCAGCGCGCCGGACGTCATGAACGGGTCGTTCATGACAGCAGGCGCGCCGCCGCGGGGGTGCTGGTCGGTCGGCTGGCCCCGCCGCCGGCTGGACCCCGCCGCCGGCGGTGGCGGCTCGCTGGATGTCATGAACGGGTCGTTCAGCGCGTCGGACGTCATGAACGACTCGTTCATGACGTCCGAGCCGGCCGGCCGCTCAGCCTCCACCACTCACGAGGGCGGCAACCGGACCGTCACCGTGAGGCCGCCGCGCCGGCCGGGCTGGGCCTCCGTGTAGCCCGCGTGGGCCTGGGCCACCGAGCGGACGATCGACAACCCCAGTCCCGCGTTGCGCGTGTCGCCCGTCCGCTCCGACCCCACCCGGCGGAACGGCTCGAACAACGTCGGCACGGCGTCGGGCGGCACCACCGGACCCGAGTTGCGCACCTCCAGGGCCGGGTCGCCGCGGACCTCGACGTACACCCAGCCGCCCGAAGCGTTGTACGTGATCGCGTTGACCATTAGGTTCGTCACCAGCCGTTCCAGCAGGACCGGGTCGCCCGCCACCACCCGGGGGCGCAGGCGCGTCTCCACCGTCACCCCCGCCGTCGACGCCTGGGCGGCCGTCGCCCGGACCACCGAAGCCACTACGGCGTCCAGCCGGACCGGTGCGCGCGCGTGGAGGCCGCGGTCGCTGCGGGCGAGGACCAGCAGGCCCTCGATCATCCGTTCGCTGCGCTCGTTCGTGTGGAGCAGGTGCGTGCCGAGCTTCCGCAGCTCCGGCGTCACCTCCGGGTCGGCCATCGCCACTTCGATCAGCGTCCGTTGCACGGCCAGCGGCGTCCGCAGCTCGTGCGACGCGTTCGCGACGAACCGCTTCTGGCTGTCGAACGACTCCGCGAGCCGGTCGAGCATGCCGTCGAACGTGTCCGCCAGCTCCTTCAGCTCGTCGGGCGGGCCCTCCAGGTTGATGCGGCGGTCGAGCTTGCCCGCCTCGAGCCGGCGCGCGGTCGAGGTGATGTCGTGCAGGGGCCGCAGCGCGCGCCCGGCCATCAGCCAGCCGAACAGCACCGCCAGCCCGGCCGTCGCCACCAGCGCGATCGCCGAGCCGACGAGCAACGTCGAGAGCGTCGAGGAGCGGTACTCGTCGAGTGAGCCGCTGAGCAGCCGCACGGCGACGCCTTCGGACGGCAAGGGTGTGCCGGCCGCGATGCCGTAGGTGGCGTCGGCCGAGCCGATCGTCGTCGACGCGACCCGGGTCGGGTCCGGCAGCGTGCTCTGCACCAGCAGGTAGTTGATCACCACGAGCACCAGCCCGGCGAGCAGGAACAGCGCGCCGTACCAGGCGGTGAGCTTCGCGCGGACCGAAAAGCCGTTCACGGCGTGCCGAACCGGTAGCCGGCACCGGGCACGGTCTCGATCACCGGCGGGTCGCCGAGCTTGCGCCGCAACGTCATCACCGCGACGCGCACCGCGTTCGTGAACGGGTCCGCGTGCTCGTCCCACGCCTTGTCCAGCAGGTCCTCGGCGCTGACCACCGTGCCTTCCGCGCGCATCAAGACCTCGAGCACGGCGAACTCCTTCGGCGAGAGCAGCAGGAACCGGCCGTCGCGGGCGGCCTGGTGGCGCGGCAGGTCGAGGACGACACCGCCGCGTTCCAGCACCGGCGGCAACGCGGGCCGCGCGCGCCGCGACAGCGCCTGGACCCGGGCGACCAGCTCGGCGAACGCGAACGGCTTCGTCAGGTAGTCGTCGGCGCCGAGGCCCAGCCCGGCCACCCGGTCGGTGACGTCGGCGGCCGCGGTCAGCATCAGCACCCGCGCCTCGCCGCCCGCACGGACCACCGCGGCGCAGACGTCGTCGCCGTGCACCAGCGGCAGGTCGCGGTCCAGCACCACGACGTCGTAGCCGTGCACGCCGACCCGTTCCAGGGCCTGCGCGCCGTCGTAGCAGACGTCGACGGCCATCGAAAACCGCCGCAGCCCCTCCGCGACCGAGTCGGCCAAGAGCCGCTCGTCCTCCACCACCAGCACCCGCACCCGCCCAGTCTGCGCAGGCAGACCATAAGGACCGCATAAGCGACGTCGCTTAGCGCGCCCGAATCCCCGGATTCGTAGACCTGGCACCCGACCGGAGAAGAAAGGAGCGAGCCATGCGGACACGGATCGTCGTCGCGGCGCTCGGGGCGGCGCTGCTGCTCGGGGGCTGCGGCGCCAAGGGAGACGACGGCGGCAAGGTCGCCTCGATTTCGACGCCGCCGAAGCCGGGCGGGCCCACTGCGGCTGACACCAGCGGAAAGAGCGACGAAGACAAGATGCGCGAGTTCGCCAAGTGCATGCGCGAGCACGGCGTCGACATGCCCGACCCCAAACCGGCCGGTGACGGCGGGGGCATGGCGATCACCCTGGGCGGGGACGGCGCCGACGCCTCGAAGATCGAAGCCGCGCAGAAGGCGTGCAAGCACCTCATGCCCAACGGCGGCGAGATGAAGCCGCCGAGCGCCGAGGAGCTCGACAAGATGCGCAAGGACGCCAAGTGCATGCGCGACCACGGCGTCGACATGCCCGACCCCGACCCGAGCGGCAAGGGGACGATGCGCGTCGGCGGGCCGGGCGACGACCCGAAGAAGTTCGAAGCGGCCGCGAAGGCGTGCGGCATGGGCATGAGCGTGAAGGCGGCGCCGGCGCGATGAGTCACGTGACCGAACTCAAGCCCCGCCGGCGCGGCCGGACCCGGTGGTTCGTCGCCGCCGCGGTCCTCGTCGTGGTGCTGGGCACCGGCTCCGTCGTGATCCTGACGCGGGTGTCGAGCGCGACGCCGGTGAAGGAAGCCGCGCCGCCGCCGGTGGAGACCGCCGAGGTCGTCAAGACCGACCTCAGCGAGGAAGAGGAAGCCGACGGCACGCTCGGCTACGGCGATGAGGACACCGTCCAGGGCCGCAAGCCCGGCACGATCACGTCGCTGCCCGCGGCCGGCGCCGAGATCACCCGCTGCCAGGCGGTGTACGGAGTGGACGCGAAGCCGGTGCCGCTGTTCTACGGCACGCTCCCCTTCTACCGCGACCTCGCCGCCGGCGCGGCCGACGGCGCCGACGTCAAGCAGCTGGAGGAGAACCTCAAGGCGTGCGGCTTCGGCGGGTTCGGCACACCGGACAAGAAGTTCACGTCGGCGACGGCGGCCGCGCTGAAGAAGTGGCAGAAGTCGCTCGGCTTGGAGCAGACCGGCGCGTTCGGCCAGGGCGACGTCGTGCTCGCGGCGGGTGAGGTCCGGGTGTCGTCGCTCGCCGCCAAGCCCGGCTCGCCGGCACAGGGCGAGGTGCTCAAGACGACCGGGACCGTCCGGTCGGTGCAGGTGAAGCTCGAGGCGGCCAAGCAGGACCTCGCGCAGCAGGGCGCGAAGGCGACCGTGACGATCAACGGGAAGCCGACGACGGGCACGATCACCGACGTCGGGCGCTCGGCGGTAGAGGGCAAGGACGCGGCGGGCAACAACGACGGCAAGCCCACGATCACCGTCACCGTCCGGCTCGACGACCCGGCTGCGGGCGGCCCCCTCGACTCCTCGCCGGCGAGCGTCCGGTTCACCAAGGACGTCCACCAGGGCGTGCTGGCGGTCCCGGTCGGCACCCTGCTCGCGCTCGCCGAAGGCGGGTACGCGGTCGAAGTCGACGAAAACGGCAAGCGCCGGCTGGTGGCTGTCCGAACCGGACTGTTCAGCGGCGGCAAGGTCGAGGTCACCGGCGACGGCCTGACCGCGGGCATGCGGGTGGTGACGACGTCGTGACGCCCGTGCTGCGCGTGCACGAGGCCACGCGCACCTACCCCGGCGGCGTCGCCGCGCTCGACGGCGTCTCGCTTTCCCTGGAGGACGGCGAAATGGTCGCGATCGTCGGGCCGTCCGGGTCCGGCAAGTCGACGCTGCTGCACCTGATGGGCACGCTCGACCGGCCCTCGTCCGGGCGGATCGAGCTGCACGGCCACGACGTCGCCGCGCTGCCGGACCGCAAGGTCTCCGCGCTGCGGTCGCGCTGGATCGGGTTCGTGTTCCAGCAGTTCTTCCTCGACGAAGGGATGAGTGCGGTGGACAACGTGTGCACCGGGCTGCTCTACGCCGGGGTGCCGCGACGGCGGCGGCGCGACCGGGCGCTCGCCGCGCTCGACCGCGTCAAGCTGGGGCACCGGGCGTGGCACCGCCCCGGCGAGCTGTCCGGCGGGGAGCGCCAGCGCGTCGCGATCGCGCGGGCGGTGGTCAACGAGCCGTCGATCCTGCTGGCCGACGAGCCGACCGGCAACCTCGACACCGGCACCGGCGCGTCCGTGCTCGGGCTGCTCGGCGAGCTTTCGGCGGAGGGCACCACGATCGTCGTGATCACCCACGACCGCGAGATCGCGGCCGGCATGCCGCGCCGGATCGAGCTGCTCGACGGGCGGCTGCGGCTGGACACCGGTCTGGTGGGTGCGCGATGACCCTCGTGACGCTGCCGGAACCGGCCCGGCTCAAGCCGCCGGACGTCGTCGCGCTGGGCGCGCACGGCATGCGCACGCGGCCGGTGCGCGCGGTGCTTTCCGCGCTGGGCATCGCGATCGGCGTCGCGGCGATGGTCGCGGTGCTGGCGATCCCGGCGTCCGGCGCGCAGGCGCTGCACGACCGGCTGGCCGCGCTGGGCACCAACCTGCTGACGGCCGGGCCGGGGCAGACGTTGTTCGGGGCCGACGCGACCCTGCCCGACGACGCCGTCCCGATGGCGAAGCGGATCGGGCCGGTGCAGGCGGTCAGCGGCACCGGGACGACGTCGGCGAACGTGCGCCGCAGCGACAAGATCGCGCCGAACGACTCCTCCGGGCTGGCCGTGTACGCGGCGCGGCCGGACCTGCTGGGCGTGCTCGGCGGCAAGGTCCGGACCGGCAGGTTCCTGGCGGCGGGCGACCAGGACTACCCGGTGGTGGTGCTGGGTTCGCAGGCCGCGGCCCGCCTCGGCATCGACCACGTCGACCCGGCCCGCCCGCCGCAGGTGCTGATCGGGACGCAGTGGTTCACCGTGGCCGGGATCCTCGCGCCGATGCCGCTCGCGCCGGAGATCGAGCGGTCGGCGCTGGTCGGCTGGGACGTCGCGAAGCGGCTGCTCGGCTTCGACGGCCACCCGTCCACGGTGTACGCCCGCGCCGAGGAGTCCCAAGTGGACAGTGTGCGGTCGGTGCTGGCCGCGACGCTGAACCCGCAGGCGCCCAACGAGGTCGAGGTGCGCCGCCCGTCGGACGCGCTCGCCGCGCAGAAGCTGACGGACACGACGTACAGCGCGCTGTTCCTCGGGCTCGGCGGGGTCGCGCTGCTCGTCGGCGGGGTCGGGGTGGCGAACACGATGGTGATCTCGGTGCTGGAACGACGGCGCGAGATCGGCCTCCGCCGCGCGCTCGGCGCGACGAAGCGGCAGGTCCGCGGCCAGTTCCTGGCCGAGTCAGTGCTGCTGTCCGGGCTGGGCGGGCTCGCGGGCGTGCTGGCCGGGGTGCTGGTGACCGCGGGGTACGCGCTGAGCCAGGGGTGGCCGGCGGTGCTGCCGGCCGGGGCGCTGGCCGGCGGGGTGGGGGTCGCGGCCCTGGTGGGGGCGGTCGCGGGCGCCTACCCGGCGATGCGGGCGGCCCGGCTGCCGCCCACGCAGGCGCTGGCCTGACCCGGGGTGCGGTGAACGACTCGTTCATGTCGCCGGACGACATGAACGAGTCGTTCACGGCGTCGGGTGGGGGCGGCTGGGGCGGGGGCCGGGCGATGACACGGACGCCGGGTAACGGGTTACTCGCCGGCCGGGATTCAGCACGTTGGAAGATTTCGCGCTCGATCGCGCCCGCGTTGAATGGGCACCGGGGTCGTGAGCGAAGGGTGGGTGGGCTTGGTGCGAGTCGAGGCGAACCGGCGGGACTTCCTGCGGTGGCTGGCCACGGCGGGCGCGGGTCTGGCCGCCGCCGGGATCGCACCCGCGGTGTTCGCGCGGGAGGCCGCCGCGGCCGGCACCGACGTCGTCGTGGTGACCGGGGCGACCGTCGTCGACGGCACCGACGGCCCGGCCCGCCCGAACTCCGCGGTCGTGCTGGTCGGGGACCGGATCGCCTGGGTCGGCCCGGCCGCCGAAGTGCCGCGCTGGGGCACCGCCCGGGTGATCGACGGCCGCGGCCGCTGGCTCGTGCCGGGGCTCTGGGACATGCACGCCCACGGCATCGAGATGGAAGAGCTGTGGCCGCCACTGTTCCTGGCCAACGGCGTCACCGGCATCCGTGAGATGCAGGGTTACGCCGAGAACCGCGCCACCCGCGACAAGATCGTCCGCGGTGAGCTGCTCGGCCCGCGGGTCGTGCTGGCCAGCGCGATCATCGACGGGCCGGTGTCCCTGCTCGGCCCGCCGATCACCCAGGTCGCGAACGCCCAGGAAGCGCGGGCGGCGGTCCGGACCGCCGCGGCGCAGGGCGCGGACTTCGTCAAGGTCTACTTCTACCTGCCGCGCGAGTGCTTCACCGCGATCGCCGACGAGTGCGACCGGCTCGGCCTGACCTTCGCCGGGCACTGGCCGTACCGGATGGGGCAGCTGGAGGCCGCCCGCTACGGGCAGCGCAGCTTCGAGCACTCCTTCGGACTGCCGATCGCGACCTCGAGCCGGCGCGACGAGTTCCTCGCCCGCCTCGACGCGAAGCCGTTCGACCCGAAGGCCCCGCGCGACTTCTTCAACCTCGCCCGCGAACTCGACCGGCAGGCCGCCCAGGCCTACGACCCGAAAACGGCCGAACGCCACTTCGCCGGGCTCAACGCGCTCGGCAGCTGGCTGACGCCCACGTTCGCGGTCAACCGCGTCATTTCGAAGCCCGCCGACACCTTCGCGCACGACCCGCGGCTCAAGTACGTCTCCCAGGACATCCGCGACTACTGGGCCGACCGGCTCACGCTCTTCACGCCGGTCACACCGGATCAGGTCGCCCAGCAGGAGGACTACTTCCAGGCGCAGCTGCGGCTGACCGGCGAGGCGTACCGCAACGGCGTCGGGCTCCTCGGCGGGACCGACTGCCAGAACCCGTACGTCTTCCCGGGCTTCAGCCTGCACGACGAGCTCGACCACCTCGTCGAGGCCGGGCTGACGCCGAAACGGGCGCTGCAGACCGTCACCCGCGACGCGGCCGCGTTCCTCGGCCGCTCGGCGAGCGTCGGGACGATCGGCCCCGGCAAGGCCGCCGACCTGGTGCTGCTGGACGCCGACCCGCTCGCCGACATCCGCGCGGTCCGGCGGATCGACACCGTCGTCACCGCCGGCCGCGTGCTCGACCGGGCCGCGCGCGCCCGGCTGCTCGCCGACGCCGAAGCCGCGGCGAACCGGCCGCCCTCGGCGAAGGCCAGGTCAGTGCGGTTGCCGGTGCGCGGCTGCTGCTGAGCGCCCGGTAATCTCGGCCGGTCGGAGACCGGGTTCGAGGGGGACGCGTTGACTGGGCGGAAACTGCTGTGGTCCCTCGCGGTGCTCGAGGTCGCCGCGGTCGTCCTGGTCCTCGTCCTGAAGCGGTTCGACGGCCTCGACCTGGAGGTTTACCTGGGCGGCGCCCAGGCGCTGGCCCAGCAGGGCACGCCGTACGACGCCTGGGTGCCGACCACGCACCAGATCCTGCTGCCGTTCACGTACACGCCGTTCGCCGCGGCGGTGTTCCTGCCCGGCACGCTGCTGCCGTTCGCGGTGACGATGAAGCTGGTCAGCATCGCGTCGATCCTCGCGACCGGCGTCGTCGCCTACCTCTACGTCGCGACGCTCAACGGCTCGCTCACCGACACGTCGAAGGTCAACGGCCGCGCGGTGGCCGCGCTGGTCGCGATCGGCGCGCAGCTCGCCGGCGCCCTGCTGGAGCCGGTGCGCTCGACGCTCGGCTTCGGGCAGATCAACGCGCTGCTCATGGTGCTGGTGGTGCTCGACGTGCTGCTGCCCGGCGAGCGGAAGCGGACGAAGGGCCTGCTGATCGGCGTGGCCGCGGCGATCAAGCTGACGCCGGCCGTCTTCGTCGTCTACTTCCTGTTCCGCCGCGACTTCAAGTCGGCCGCGCGGGTGGTCGGCGGCTTCCTCGCGGCCGGGGCGCTGCTGTGGCTGGTCCGGCCGTCGGCGTCGGTCACGTACTGGACGAAGCTCGTCTTCGACGCGGGCCGCATCGGCGGCGTCGACTACGTCGGCAACCAGTCGCTGCACGGCCTGACCGTGCGCGCCGGCCTGCCGGAGTCCGTGTGGGTGCTGGCCGCGGTGGCCGTGATGGCCCTGGTCGCGGTGATCATCGTGCGGGCCGCCGAGCCGGTGCTCGGGCTCACCGCCTGTGCGCTCGGCGGGCTGCTCGTCTCGCCGATCTCGTGGACCCACCACTGGACGTGGTGCGTGCCGATCCTCGTCCTCGCCGGGTGGTACGCGTGGCGCTTCGACCGGGCGGTCCGGTGGGTGGCGGCCGCGGTCGTCGTCGCGGGAGTGGCGTTGTTCATCGCCGGCCCGATGTGGTTCGCCCCACGGCCGGCGCCGTCCGCGACCTGGTGGCTCGCCACCGAGTCCTACGAACTGTTCGGCCTGCTTCTGCTGGCCCTGGCCGCGTTCGGCGCCCGCCGCCTGAGCACGCAGAAGGGGACCTCCGCCGCCGAAGTGGCGAAGGTCCCCTCCGCGGAACCCCGGGTCAGCTGAGCCGCTCGACCACGTACTCGATGCTCTGCGTGAGCTTCGTGACGTCGTCCGGGTCGATGGCCGGGAACAGGCCGACGCGCAGCTGGTTGCGGCCCAGCTTGCGGTACGGCTCGGTGTCGACGATCCCGTTGGCGCGCAGCACCTTCGCCACCGCGGCGGCGTCGACGTCGTCGCTGAAGTCGACCGTGCCGACGACCTGCGAGCGCAGGTCCGCGTCCTTGACGAACGGCGTGGTGTAGCTGGTCTTCTCGGCCCACTCGTACAGCCGCGACGACGAGTCCTTCGTGCGCGCGGTCGTCCACTCGAGGCCGCCCTGGCCGTTCATCCACTCGATCTGCTCGGCGAGCAGGAACAGCGTGGCCACGGCCGGGGTGTTGTACGTCTGGTCCTTGCGGGAGTTGTCCAGCGCGGTGGTCAGCGACAGGAACTCGGGGATCCAGCGGTCGCCGCCGCCGATCTCGCCGATGCGCTCGACCGCGGCCGGGGAGGCCAGCGCGATCCACAGCCCGCCGTCCGCGGCGAACGACTTCTGCGGCGCGAAGTAGTAGACGTCGAAGTCCTCGGCCTTGACCGGGAGGCCGCCGGCACCGGAGGTGGCGTCGATCGCGACCAGCGCGCCTTCGGAGCCTTCCGGACGGCGAACGGGGACGGCGACACCGGTCGACGTCTCGTTGTGCGCCCAGCCGACCAGGTCCGCGCCGGCTTCGTAGGCGATGTCCGGCGCGCTGCCGGCGTCGGCCTTGACGACGATCGGGTCGGCCAGGAACGGCGCGCCCCTGGTCACGGAGGCGAACTTCGAGGAGAACTCGCCGTAGGTGAAGTGCTGCGAGCGCTCGCGGACCAGGCCGAACGCGGCCGCGTCCCAGAACGCCGTGGTGCCGCCGTTGCCGAGGATCACTTCGTAGCCCTCGGGCAGCGAGAAGAGCTCGGACAGGCCGGCCCGGACACGCCCGACGAGGGACTTGACCGGCTTCTGCCGGTGCGACGTGCCGAGGTAGGTGGAGCCGGACTCCGCCAGTGCGCTCAGCTGCTCGGCGCGGACCTTCGACGGTCCGCAGCCGAAGCGGCCGTCGGCCGGCTTGAGGTCTGCGGGGATGGTCAACTCAGCGTCGGTCATGTGGCCAGTCTCTCAGGTCGGGATGCAGCAGCTAACACAGGTGGCCAGGTGTCCGACATGTGGAATCGATGAAGCCTCGTTGGTACTTTTTCGCCTGGTTCGCGGTGGTGGCCGCGGTGCACCTCCTCGTCGAGGGGTGGACCGGCACCACCGCCATCGGCCTGCCCGTCGGGTTCGCGGCGACGCTGGCGCTGGTCTTCGTCCGGCGGCTGCCGTGGTGGGTGACCGGCGAGGAACGCCCGAGCCGTCGGGTCCGCTTGCGCCGTCGCTCCCGGGTCCGGTGGCGGCTCGCTGCCCGGACCGCGGCGGTCTGGACGGCCGCCGTCTTCGCCGTCGGCGCCGAAGCGGCGGCCATCGTCTTCGACGGCGGCTGGCTGCCGATGCTGGTGCCGGTCCCGGGCCTGCTGGTCGTGCTGGGCCTGGCCGGGTGGCGGTCCGAACTCGCCGAGATCGCGCGGTGCCTGGACGGCCGCTGGACGGAGGTCGCCGCCGCGGCGTTCGACGTGCGTCCGGGCGAGCCGGTCGACGGCTGGGCCGTGCTGCCCGGTGCCCACCGGATCAAGTTCCACCTGGCCGCGGCCCCGGCCGACGTCGCCGCCGAGCTGGCCGGCCGTCGCCGGGTGTGGCTGGCCGGGTGGCCTTCGGAGCACCTCGTCATCGGCCTTCCGGACGGGGACGGTTACGCCGTCGGCGAGCTCGGCGTCCACCGCCGTGACCGGAAAAACACGGTGCCCGCGGATCGCTCGGCCCGGTAGGTTGGCCCGCCATGACGACAGTGCAGCAGAGTTTCCCGGTGCCGCCGCAGGTGCTGTGGAACGCGCTCCCCGCCGGGGTCACGGCGATCGGCGGGCAGGGCCCGTTCTACGACGCCCAGCGCGGCTATGTCACCTGCCGCACCGGGATGACCTTCCTCAGCTGGGGTCAGGTCGTCACCGCGATGGTTTCGCCGGCGGCGCAGGGTTCGACGATCACCGTGCAGACCCAGCTGAAGTTCGGGGTGTTCGACTGGGGCGAAGGCAAGCGCATCGCCACCCGGTTCGCCGTGTCCGTCGCCTACGCGGCGGGCACGGCCGCACTGACCTGAGGGCCCCGCTCACCACCGCGCTGGGGGTGTGAGCGGGGCCCGGCCGGTCAGCGCCAGTCCTCGACGCCGCCCGGGACCGGTGCGGCGGGGTCGTACGGCGTGCGCGTGAAGATGAAGGTCGCCAGGTCGAGGTGGGTGGCCACGCCGTCGGCGCCGCGGCCCACTTCGAGCGTCTCGCCGGAGTAGTAGCCGTCGAGACCGACGTAGGTGTCCTTCCCGGTCGCGCGGAAGCGCGAGCTGCGCCCGGCGCCCTCGACCGGCGCCAGCAGGAGCACGCCCTCGGGCTGCATGCGCAGGTGGTACGGCGTCGGGCCCCAGTGCCAGAGCCCGGTCAGCGCAAGCAGCTCCGGGTCGACGGCGGTGGGCTCCCACTCGACGGGCAGGCGCGGCTCCCGCTCGTCGGTCATCGTGATGAGGTCCAGGCAGAGCTGGGTGATGCCGACGCCGGACGTCGAGTTGGTGAGCACCAGCGCGCCGGTCTGCGCGACCGGGTCGACCAGCGTGACGGCGAGGAAGCCGGGCATCGAGCCGGTGTGCCCGGCCAGCCGCCGGCCGCCGTAGCGCACGAGCATCAGGCCGAGCCCGAACCCGGTCGTCCAGACGTCGGTGTCGTCGACGGTGACCATGGTCCGCATTTCCTCGATGGTCTCCGGCGCCAGTACGCCGCCGCCGTGCCCGCCGAGGAACGCCGTCCAGCGCCCGAGGTCGGTCGCGGTGGACCACAGCTGCCCGGCGGGGGCCATCGCGCCGGCGTCCGGGCTCGGCTCGGGCAGCAGGATGTCGGCGAAGGGGTGCACGGCGAAGCCTTCGGCGTGCGCGCCGGTCGGGTGCGGCGTGGTGCGGGTCATCCCGAGCGGGCCGAGCACCTCCTCGTCGAGCACGGAGAGCCAGCCCTTGCCGCGGTGGCGCGAGACGAGCTCGCCGAGCACGCCGTAGCCGACGTTGGAGTAGTGGAACTTCGCGCCCGGCCGGTGCTTGGTGGCGCCCTCGGCGAGACTGCCGACGAGCGCGTCCCAGTCGGCGCCCGGCGTCCGCTCCCACCAGAGTCCCGGCGACTCGGACGTCAGCCCGGAGGTGTGCGACAGCAGCTGCGCGACGGTGGCGGCGCCGAACGGCGTGCCGGGGACGTGCTTTTCGAGCGGGTCGTTGAGGTCGAGCAGCCCTTCGTCGCGCAGGCGCATGACGGCGGTGGCGACGAGGGTCTTGGTGATCGAGCCCAGCCGGTACTGGGTGTCGGTCCCGGGCCGCGAGCCCCCGACCCGCCCGCGGCCACCGGACCAGACGATTTCGCCGTCCCGCACAACAGCGGCAACCAGCGACGGCGCCCGGCAGGCCGCCTGCTCGTGGGCGATCCGGCGGAGCAGGGCGTGTTCGGTCGACTCAAGCATGAGGGCATTCTGCCGCGCGGCGGCGGGGGAAGCAGGGCCCGGGGTTCAGCCGAGCGGGGTCGCGGTGGCCCGGGCCGGCTGGGCGGGTCGCGGCGCTGGGCGAGGTGCGGCGGGGTGGCGGCGTGCCGAGGTCAGCCCAGCGGGTCGCGGGCTGTGGTGGCGCGGGGCCGGTCCGGTGGGTTCCCACGCATGGCGGGTTGGGGTTGCGGCGCTGGGGCGAGGCTGGGGAAGCAGGTTCCGGGGTTCAGCCGAGTGGGGTGGCGGTGGCCCAGGCCGATGGGTTCCCCCGCATCGCGGGCCCGGGGTTCAGCCGAGCAGGTTCCTCGACATCGCCGTCGTCACCGCGGCCGTGCGGTCCGACACGCCGAGCTTGCCGAACACCCGCAGCAGGTGCGTCTTCACCGTCGCCTCGCTGATGTGCAGCGCGCGGCCGATGTCGGCGTTCGTGCCGCCCTTCGCGACCAGGTGCAGCACCTCCACTTCGCGCGCCGAAAGCGGTTGCGGCTCCGGGTTGCGCACCCGGTTGACGAGCTTGCCCGCCACCGAAGGCGCCAGCACCGTCTCGCCGCGGGCGGCCGCGCGGATCGCGTTCGCCAGTTCCGTGCGGGACGCGTCCTTCAGCAGGTAGCCGGACGCGCCCGCCTCGACCGCGCGCAGGATGTCGGCGTCCGTTTCGTACGTCGTGAGCACCACGATCCGCCTGGCCGGCTGCTCGCGCAGGATCCGCCGGGTCGCGCCGACGCCGTCGAGGCCCGGCATGCGCAGGTCCATCAGCACGACGTCGGGTTCGGTGACGCGGTCGAGCGCGACGGCTTCGTCGCCGGAGCCCGCTTCGCCGACCACCGTCAGGTCGGGCTCGGCTTCGAGCATGCCGCGGAGGCCTTCGCGGACGACCGGGTGGTCGTCGACCAGCATGACGCGGATCAAGCGGGCACCTCCAAGGTGAGTTCGGTGCCGCTGGGGCCGCTCCGGACGCTCAGTCTGCCACCGACCTGCTCCGCCCGGGAGCGCATGCCCCGCAGGCCGAACCCTTCGGCGCGGTCCGGGTCGAAGCCGGCGCCGTCGTCGCGGACGGACAGCCGGACGGCATCGTCCACAACGGACAGCGTGACCGACACCGCGGACGCCGCCGCGTGCCGCCGGACGTTGTTGAGCGCTTCCTGCGCGCCCCGCAGCAGGACGACCTCGCCGGCCATGGGCAGCGCGGGAAGCGCACTGTCCACTTCGTACCGGACGGACAGCCCCGCCTCGTCCGCCAGCCGGTCGGCCTGCCGCCGGACGGCGTCGACGAGCGAGCCCGACGTGAGGTCGGCCGGGGCCAGCGCGGCGACCATCGCGCGGGCCTCGGTGAGGTTGTCGCGCGCGGTCCGGGTGGCCAGCTCGGCGTGCCGCCGCGCCGCGACCGGGTCGGTGTCCACTTCGGACTCGATGGCCTGGGCGAGGGTGACGATGCTGGTGAACCCCTGGGCGAGGGTGTCGTGGATTTCCCGTGCGAGGCGCTCGCGTTCGGCGGCCGTGCCCGCCTCCCGGGAGAGGCGGGCGACCTCGGCCTGGCTCGCTTCCAGCTGCGCGATCAGGTCCGCCCGCGCCCGGCTTTCCTCGATGACGTGCAGGATGAACTTGCCGGACAGGATCCCGAACACGATCAGGATCGCGGTCATCGGCAGCAGGATGTGCAACGTCGGCCCGGCCAGCCCGTCGTTGATGACCGCCGACGCCGGGCTCAGCAGGATCGCGAACGTCGTCAGCGCCGCGGCCGGCCGGAACTCGAGCGTCGAGAACAGCAGCGGGCACACCATGAACAGGATGAAGCTGGTCGTCGTGTTGGCGAACATCGCGACCGCGACCAGCACCAGGACCACGAGCGCCAGCGCCCACCGCTGCCGGACGTGCCCTTCGTCGCGGACGACCCCGCGGCCCCACAGCAGGTAGGTCAGCGCGAGCGCGGTGAGCGCCCCGACCGCGACGGCGGTGCGCACCGGATCGGCTTCGTCCAGCACCACCAGCACCGTCGTGGCCAGGTACGCCACCGCGAAGAGGATTTCCCAGAGCCAGTTGAACCGGTCCCAGGCGTCCTTCACTTCGCGTCGGTCCACCGGAACGTCAGCCGCGCCAGCACCGCGCCCACCACGCACCAGATCCCCAGCACCAGCGCCACCCGCGGCAGCTCCCATGACCCGGCCATCTCCATCCGCACCGCGGCGTCCGGCAGGAACACCGACCGGAAGCCCTGGCAAATCCACTTGAGGGGGAAGAACGAAGCGATGTCCACCATAACTTTCGGCAGGTTGGTGATCGGCGAGACGAACACCCCCGAGATGAACTGCAGCACCAGGTACAGCATCTGCACGATGGCGACCGCGCCGTTGGTGGACTTGGCGAGCGCGCTGATCGCGATCCCGAGCAGCGTGCAGGAGACGATGCCGAGCGCGAACACCCACAGCAGAGTCAGCCACTTCGCCGGGTCGGACGGCAGTTCGAGCCCGAAGAGCAGCACCGCGACGCCGGCCATCAGCACGGTCTGGGCCAGGCTGGACACCGCGACCAGCACCACCTTGCCGATGAAGTAGGACGCGGGCGGCATCGGCGTGCCGCGCAGGCGCTTGAGCGCGCCGGATTCGCGGTCGCCGGAGACGCCGGTCGCGATGCTGTTGAACGACGTCGAGACGATGCCGGAGCCGATCATCCCGGCCGCGAGCAGCTGCCCGGACGTGACGCCTTCGAGCGCGGTCGGACCGTCCAGGATGGACCCGAGCAGGATCATCAGCACCGCGGGCAGGGAGAAGGTGAAGACCACCTGTTCCTTGTGGCGGAAGAACTGCCGCAGCTCGGTGCCGCCTCGGGCCAGCCCGAGCGTGAGCGGGCCGGGGAGTACGAGCGTGGTCATGCCTTTTCTCCGATCAGGTCCAGGTAGACGTCCTCCAGGCTGGGCCTGGTCACGGTGAGGCCGGCGAGCTCCCTACCCCCAGCAGAGAGCTCGGTCACGAGTTTCGTCGGGTACGCGGTGCGCTCGACGTGCTCACCGCGTTCGTCCACCCACCGCACGGTCGCCTCGGCGGCGGCCCGGCCCCCGAGGTCGCGCGGCGTGTCCTGCGCGACGATCTCGCCGCGCGCGATCACGGCGACGCGGTCGGCGAGCGCCTCGGCCTCGTCGAGGTAGTGGGTGGTGAGCAGGATCGTGGTGCCTTCGACGGCGAGGTCGCTGATCAGCGCCCAGAACTGGCGCCGCGCCTCGGGGTCGAAGCCGGTGGTCGGCTCGTCGAGGAAGAGCAGTTCGGGGCGCCCGACGATGCCGAGCGCGACGTCGACACGACGCCGCTGGCCGCCGGAGAGCGACTTGACCCGGGCGCCCGCCTTCGCGGTGAGCCCGACCTTGTCGATGACCTCGTCGGGGTCGCGCGGGTCCGGGTAGTACTTCGCGAAGTGCCGGACGGTCTCGGCGACGGTCAGCTCGGCGGCGTCGGTCGCGGTCTGCAGGACGACGCCGATGCGGGCCCGCCAGGCGCGGCCGGCCTTGCCGGGGTCCTCCCCGAGCACGGTGACCTCGCCGTCGGTGCGCCGGCGGTGGCCTTCGAGGATCTCGACGGTGGTGGTCTTCCCGGCACCGTTCGGCCCGAGCAGGGAGAACACCTCGCCCTGGGCGATGTCCAGGTCCAGCCCGGCCACGGCCAGGTGACCGGGGTACTGCTTGCGCAGGCCGCGCACGCTCACTGCTGTGGTCATGGCTCCAGCTTGGCTGCCCGGGGGCTTGATCGTGAGCAACGCTCAGCTGAATCCGGCTGTCCACCGTTCGGTGGACAAGGGTGTCCACCGGACCGCTTGGTTCCACGGGAAACCACGAAAACGCTGTCATACAAGCAAAAAACCGAACTTCCGGTCACGCGTAACCGCCGCGCGGGTGAACGCTGCTGTTGACAGGTTGTCTAACATGACAGAATGTCTCACAAGTGGGTGACCGCCAGCGACGGTGTCCGCCTCTCGGTCCACGTCGACGGCCGCGAAGACGGGCCCACGGTCGTGCTCGTGCACGGCTACCCGGACAACAGCTCGATGTGGGGCGGGGTGGCCGCCTCGCTCGGGGTGAAGCACCGCGTCGTCACCTACGACGTGCGCGGGGCCGGACAGTCGGACAAGCCGTCCGGACGCTCGTCCTACCGGCTGGACCAGCTGGCCGACGACCTGCGCGCGGTCGTCGAAGCGGTGCAGCCGGCCGGCAAGGTGCACCTGGTCGCCCACGACTGGGGCTCGATCCAGACGTGGCACGCCGTCACCGGTGACGGGCTGCGCGGCCGGATCGCGTCCTACACGTCGATCTCCGGGCCGAGCCTCGACCACGCGGGCGCCTGGTTCCGCGCGCAGCTCTCGCGGCCGACGCCGAAGCGACTGAAGAACGCGCTGAGCCAGTTCCTGCACTCGTGGTACATCCTCGCGTTCCAGTTCCCGCTCATCCCGGACCTGCTGTGGCGGACCGGCCTGCTGGGCAAGCAGATCCAGCGGATGGAACCGGACGCGGCGCCGCCGGAGAAGTCCGACGGGCTGCACGGGCTCGAGCTCTACCGCGCCAACATGTTCACCCGCCTTTCGCGACCGGCCCCGAAGCCCGCCGACGTCCCCGTGCAGGTGCTCGCCCCGACCGGCGACGCCTACGTCACGACGCCGCTGCAGACCGAGGTCGTCCGCTGGGTGCCGGACCTGCGGATCCGCCGGGTCGTCGGGACGCACTGGGTCACCCGCGCCAAGCCCGAGGTGGTCGCCCGGGCCGCCGCCGAGCTGATCGAGTACGCCGAGACCGGCGCCGAAAGCCGCGCGCTGCGCCAGGCGCGCGTGGGGGCCGGCCGGTTCGAGCACAAGCTGGTCGTCGTCACCGGCGCCGGCAGCGGCATCGGCCGGGCCACCGCGCTCGCCTTCGCCGCCGAGGGCGCCGACGTCGTCATCACCGACATCGATCCCGCCGCAGCCGCGGAAACCCTTAAGCTGCTGGAAGACCACGGCGTCGCCGAGTACACAGTGGACTCTTCGGACGGTCCCGCCGTGCACCGCTTCGCGCAGGACGTCCGGGAGAACCACGGTGTGCCGGACATCGTGGTCAACAACGCCGGCAT
The DNA here is from genome assembly GCF_040648295.1 of Amycolatopsis sp. NPDC049159. NCBI lineage: Bacteria > Bacillati > Actinomycetota > Actinomycetes > Pseudonocardiales > Pseudonocardiaceae > Amycolatopsis > Amycolatopsis sp. NPDC049159. The sequence goes on along the minus strand of NZ_JBEZDL010000022.1, from coordinate 57,986 downwards.
CGGGATGTCCGGCCCGTTCCTCGACACGACCGTCGAGGACTGGGAGCGCGTCATCGACGTGAACCTGTGGGGCGTGATCCACGGCTGCCGCGCGTTCGCGCCGATGCTCGCCGAGCGCGCGGAAGGCGGTCAGATCGTCAACCTCGCCTCCGCGGCCGCCTACCTGCCGTCGAAGATCCTGACCGCGTACGCCACGACGAAGTCCGCCGTGCTGGCGTTGAGCGTCGGCCTGCGCGCCGAGCTGGCCGCGCACCACATCGGCGTCACGGCGGTGTGCCCCGGCATCGTGAAGACGAACATCACGAACACGACGACGTTCGTCGGGGTGTCCGACGAGGAGCAACGACGGCGTCAGCAGGCCAGCTCGAAGCTTTACGCGCGAAGGGGTTTCGGGCCCGAGGGGGTCGCCAAGGACATCCTGCGGGCCGTCGAGAAGGACACCGCGATCGCACCGTCCACACCGGAGGCGAAGGTGGCCTTGGTCCTTTCGCGGCTGACGCCCGGACTGCTGCGCGCGGCGGCGAAGCTGGACATGACGCCGTGAGCCGCCCGCGGCGGATGTCACCGCAGGCCCGCCGCGACGACCTGATCGGCGCGGCGCTCGACCTGTTCGGGTCACGGGCACCGGAACTGGTCACCGTGGACGACATCGTCGCGCGCGCCGAGGTGTCGCGGCCGCTGTTCTACCGGTACTTCTCCAGCCTGCGCGAACTGCAGGTGCAGGCGTTGCGCACGGTCACCGACGGGCTCATCGACGGACTCGCCGGGCTCGAGGAGGGGCCGCCCGAAACCCGCCTCCGGGCGGCCGTCCGCGGCCTGATCGACGTCGCCGACCACTACCGGGCCGGGTACATCGCGTTGCTGCGCAGCGGTTCGGTGATCGCGACGTCGGACACGGACGCGGCGATCGACGAGGTCCGCAACCGCGCGGTGGCCCTGATCCTGGACGCGCTGTCCGTCACGGACCCCTCGCCGCTGCTCTCCCTGACCCTCCGCTGCTGGACCGCGGTCGTCGAGGGCGCCCTGCTGAGCTGGCTCCAGGAACGCACGATCGCCCGCGAAGACCTCGACACGTGGCTGGTCGCCCAGCTCACGGCGATGCTCGCCGCCACCGCCACCCACGACCAAAGCGTCACTTTCATATAGAAAGTGTTCCGGAGGTAACTCCTCCGGAACACTTTCGTACCGAAAGTGGCGCGTGGGGTCAGTGCTTGGTGACCAGTTCCCAGCCCTCGACGTCCTCGGGGGTGCGGGGCGCCGGGCCGACGTACTTGGCCGACGGGCGCACCAGACGTCCGGTGCGCTTCTGCTCCAGGATGTGCGCGGCCCAGCCGGCGGTGCGGGCCGAGCTGAACATCGCGGGCATCATGTGCGGCGGGACCTGGGCGAAGTCCAGGATGACCGCGGCCCAGAACTCGACGTTCGTCTCGATCGGGTGATCCGGGCGCCGCTCGCGCAGCTCCTTCAGCGCCGCCTGCTCCAGCGCGGCGGCCGCCTCGTAGCGGGTCGCGCCGAGCTCCTTGCACGTCCGGCGCAGCACCCGCGCCCGCGGGTCCTCGGCGCGGTAGACGCGGTGGCCGAAGCCCATCAGGCGTTCCTTGCGGTCGAGGATGCCCTTGACCAGGCCCGCCGGGTCGCCGGAGCGTTCGACTTCTTCGATCATCGGCAGCACGCGCGCCGGGGCGCCGCCGTGCAGCGGGCCCGACATCGCGCCGATCGCGCCGGACATGGCCGCCGCGACGTCCGCCCCGGTGGAGGCGATGACGCGCGCGGTGAAGGTCGAGGCGTTGAGGCCGTGCTCGGCGGCCGACACCCAGTAGGCGTCGAGCGCCCGGACGTGCGCCGGGTCCGGCTCGCCGCGCCAGCGGATCAGGAACCGCTCGGTGATCGAGTGGGCCTCGTCGACCCGGGCCTGCGGCACGGCAGGCTGGCCGATGCCGCGCGCCGACTGCGCGACGTAGGACAGGGCCATCACCGAGGCGCGGGCCAGCTGCTCACGGGCCTCTTCGTCGGTGATGTCGAGCAGCGGGCGGTAGCCCCAGATCGGCGCGAGCATGGCCAGCGCGGCCTGGACGTCCACCCGGACGTCGCCGGTGTGCACCGGCAGCGGGAAGGGCTCGGCGGGCGGGAGGCCGTGCCCGAACCGGCCGTCGACGAGGAGGCCCCACACGTCCCCGAAGGTCACCTTTCCGGCGAGGTCCTCGATGTCGACGCCGCGGTAGCGCAGCGCACCGCCGTCCCGGTCGGGTTCGGCGATTTCGGTGTGGAAGGCGACGACGCCCTCCAGACCCGGTCGGAAGCCGTCGTCGGGTTGGCCGGACGGCTGTGGCTTGCTGATCGTGGAGGTAGTCACTGTTTCGCGGAACCTTTCGGTGCGCTTTTTTCCCCGTCTTGGTGGTGGTGCACGCGCGGACGGAAATGCGCACGGAACGCGCGCGCCATCGCACGGATGGATAGACCTTGCTCCCTCGATCGCCGGGGGGCAATCGAAAGAAGCGGTGGTTTCGGTCACGATTACGAGAACGATTCAGTCACCGAAGCCGTCCGACCGGAGAATTTTCGCCACGGACTGTGACGAAGTCCAGGTTAAAGGTATGTTTCCGAACCAGGCGACGTCGTGGTCCGGGTGATAGACCTAGCGGATGCACCTCAGTCCGCAGGAGCGCGACAAGCTGCTCGTCCACGTGGCGGCGGACGTCGCGCGGAAGCGGCTGGACCGCGGCGTCCGGCTGAACTACCCCGAGGCGGTCGCGCTGATCACCGACCACGTCCTCGAAGGGGCCCGCGACGGGCGCACGGTCAGCGAGCTGGTCGCGAGCGGCCGGAGCGTGCTCTCGCGGGCGCAGGTGCTCGACGGCGTGCCCGAGATGGTCGACTCCGTGCAGGTCGAGGCCACGTTCCCGGACGGCACCAAGCTCGTCACCGTGCATGACCCGATCGTGTGAATGAGGGGATCCATGCGCCCAGGTGAAATCATTCCCGGCGACGAGCCGGTCGAGCTGAACCCCGGCCGTCCGCGGGTCCGGCTCCTGGTCCGCAACCTCGGCGACCGGCCGGTGCAGGTCGGTTCGCACTACCACTTCGCCGCGGTCAACCCGGGCCTCGAATTCGACCGGGACGCCGCCCGCGGCCACCGGCTCGACGTCCCGGCGGGGACGTCGGTGCGGTTCGAGCCCGGCGTCGAGCGCGAAGTCGACCTCGTGCCGCTCGCCGGCGCGCGCCGTGTTCCGGGCCTGCGGTCCGAATTCGCCGGGGAGTTCTGAAATGCCGCAGATCGACCGCGAGCGCTACGCCGAGCTGTTCGGCCCGACCACCGGCGACCGGATCCGGCTCGCCGACACCGACCTGCTGATCGAGGTCACCGAGGACCGCTCGATGGGCCCCGGCGGCTCCGGCGACGAGGTGCTGTTCGGCGGCGGCAAGGTCATCCGCGAGTCCATGGGCCAGGGGACGGCGACCCGGGCCGAGGGCGCCCCCGACCTGATCATCACCGGCGCGGTCATCCTCGACCACTGGGGTGTCGTCAAGGCCGACGTCGGCGTGCGCGACGGCCGGATCGTCGGCATCGGCAAGGCGGGCAACCCGGACACGATGGACGGCGTCGATCCGGCGCTGGTGATCGGGCCGTCGACGGAAGTCCTGGCTGGCAACGGGAAGATCCTCACCGCGGGCGGCATCGACTGCCACGTCCACTTCATCTGCCCGCAGCTCGTCGACACCGCGCTGGCCGCCGGGCTGACCACGTTGGTCGGTGGCGGCACCGGTCCCAACGAGGGCACGAAGGCCACGACCGTCACGCCCGGCGCGTGGAACCTCGGCCGGATGCTGTCCGCCATGGACGGTTACCCGGTCAACGTCCTGTTGCTGGGCAAGGGGAACACGGTCCGGCACGACGCATTGCGCGAGCAGCTCGCGGCCGGCGCGGGCGGCTTCAAGCTGCACGAGGACTGGGGCACCACCCCGGCCGCCATCGACGCCTGCCTGACCGTGGCCGACGAAGCCGGCGTCCAGGTGGCGATCCACACCGACACGCTCAACGAGGCCGGCTTCCTGGAGTCCACTGTGGACGCCATCGGCGGGCGTTCGATCAACGCGTACCACACCGAGGGTGCCGGTGGCGGCCACGCGCCGGACATCATCGAGGTCGTCTCGCTGCCGAACGTGCTGCCGTCGTCGACCAACCCGACCCGGCCGCACACGGCCAACACCCTCGACGAGCACCTCGACATGCTGGTGGTCTGCCACCACCTCAACCCGTCGGTGCCGGAGGACCTCGCGTTCGCCGAGAGCCGCATCCGGCCGTCGACCATCGCCGCCGAAGACGTACTGCACGACCTGGGCGCCATTTCGATGATGAGCTCGGATTCGCAGGCGATGGGCCGGATCGGCGAGGTGATCATCCGGACCTGGCAGACAGCGCACGTGATGAAACGCCGTCGCGGCGCCCTGCCCGGCGACGGCGCGGCCGACAACCTGCGCGCACGTCGTTATGTCGCCAAGTACACGATCAACCCGGCCATCGCGCACGGCATGGAGACCGAAATCGGCTCGGTCGAGGTCGGCAAGCTCGCGGACCTCGTGTTGTGGGAGCCGAAGTTCTTCGGCGTCCGCCCGCACGTGGTGCTGAAGGGCGGCTTCCCGGCGTGGGCGGCGATGGGCGACGCGAACGCGTCCATCCCGACGCCGCAGCCGGTCATGGCGCGCCCCATGTTCGGGACGAACATCGGTGGCGCCTTGAGCCTGCACTTCGTCGCACCGTCCGCTTTGGACAGCGGGTTGCGCGAGACGTTCGGCATCACGCGTCCGCTCGTCGCCGTCTCGAACATGCGGGCGCGGACGAAGGCGGACATGGTGCTCAACGACGCCACCCCGGACGTCCGCGTCGAGCCGGACAGCTTCGCCGTGCACGTCGACGGCGAGCTGATCGAGCCGCAGCCGGTGACGGAACTGCCGATGGCCCAACGGTACTTCCTCTTCTGATGGACCTTTCGGCGCTGATCCTCGCGGACTCCCGTTTCCCCGGCGGCGGGCACGTCCACAGTGGCGGGATGGAGGAAGTCGTCTCCCGCCGGCTGGTGACGTCCGTGCGTGATCTGCCGGGATTCCTTTCCGGACGGTTGCGGACGGCGGGGTTCCTGGCGGCCGTTTTCGCCGCTGCCTCGGCACAAGCGGCCGCCGCGGGCGGGAACTGGTCACTTTTGGACAGTGAGCTGGACGCGCGCACCCCGTCGCTCGCGCAGCGTGAGGCATCGCGGGCGCAGGGCCGCGGTACCGCTCGGGCCGGCCGGATCGCTTGGCCGTCTCCCGTTCTGGACGCGTTGCTGACCGAAACCCCGCGTCCCCACCACCCCATCGTGCTGGGCGCGTTGGTCGGCGTCGCGGGCGGCTCGCCGTACGACGCCGCGATGGCGGCCGCGTACCTGGCGGTGAGCGGTCCGGCGAGCGCGGTGGTGCGGCTGCTGGGTCTGGATCCCTTCGCCGTCAACGCCGTCGTGGCTCGGTTGGACCTCGCCCCGGTTTGTGCGGAAGCGGCGGCCGTGGCCGGGGACGATCCGGCGTCGCTGCCTTCGCCGGGATCGCCGGCGTTGGATCTGTTCGCCGAGGCGCACGCCCGGCACCACCAGGAAGAGGTGCGTCTCTTTGCCAGCTGAAGGTCACGGTCACGGTCACGTCCACGAGGTCAGCTTCGACCCGACGGCCGCCGATCCCGACCACTACGACCCGGCGCCGACGGCCGGCCGCGCGTACCGGATCGGCATCGGCGGCCCGGTGGGTTCGGGCAAGACGGCGCTCACCGCGGCCCTGTGCCGCGCTTTGGGTGACGAGATCAACCTCGCGGTGGTGACGAACGACATCTACACGACCGAGGACGCGGACTTCCTGCGCCGTGCGGGCGTTCTGGACCCGGCGCGCATCGAGGCGGTGCAGACGGGCGCGTGCCCGCACACGGCGATCCGCGACGACATCACGGCGAACCTGGACGCGGTCGAGCGCCTGGAGGAGAAGTTCCCGGGCCTGGACCTGGTGATCATCGAAAGCGGCGGCGACAACCTGACGGCGGTGTTCAGCCGCGGCCTGGCCGACAGCCAGATCTTCGTGGTCGACGTGGCGGGCGGCGACAAGGTCCCGCGCAAGGGCGGCCCCGGCGTGACGACGGCGGACCTGCTGGTGATCAACAAGACCGACATCGCGCACCTGGTGGGCGCGGACATGAACGTGATGACGTCGGACGCGCACCGGATGCGCGGCGAGCTGCCGGTCATCACGCAGTCCCTGGTGGACACCCCGGACGCCCCGGCGGTGGCCGGCTGGGTCCGTTCCCTGCTGTGAAGGCCCACGCCCGGCTGACGGCGTGCTTCGACGGCTCGCGAACGGTGCTGCGAGAGCTGCGTTCGATGGCGCCGCTGACGTTGTTCCCTCGCCGTGGCCGCGGTCCGGCGGCGGTGGTCCACCTGGTGAATTCGGCGACGTCCCCGCTCGGTGGCGACGAGCTGCTGCTCACCGTCCGGGTGGGGCCGGGAGCGTCCCTGCGCTTGTCCGGCGTGGCGGCGACCCTCGCCCTGCCCGGCCTCCACGGCGAGCCGTCGTTGTCCACTGTGGACGTCGTCGTGGAGCCGGGCGGTTCGCTGGAGTACCTCCCGGAGCCGACGGTGATCACGGCCCGGGCCCGGCACACGGCGGTTTTCCGCGCCGAGGTGGCTTCGGACGCCTACCTGCACACGCGGGAGGTGCTGGTGCTCGGCCGGGCGGGGGAGTCCCCGGGTTCGTTGACGACTTCGTCGTCGGTCGTGCGGGGTTCGGTGCCGGTGCTGCGGCAGACGTTGCCGATCGGATCGGCCTTGGACGGCAGCCTGGCGGTGCTGGCGGGCCGCCGGGTCCTGGCGACAGATCTGGTGGTGGGCGGCGCGGACCTCCCCGCGGCCTCGGGCGAGTGGTGGTCCCGCACCCCGCTGGCCGCGGGCGGCACCCTCACGACGTCCCTGGCCTCAGACGCCGTTACCGCTCTTCGTCCCTTCGCGAGTTCGTAAGGCTCAGAGGCAGGTTGGCGCCGCCGTTTCCGAAAAGGTGGTAATCAAAATTTTCACAAAGTAGCCGACCCGGTAGGATCTGGCAATCCCTCAGAAGGAGGAGACAACCGGTGGCTCGCACCTACGGCGGCGTCGCACCCGAACAACGCCGTGCCGACCGCCGTGAGCGGTTGCTCGCGGCCGGGCTGGAGCTGTTCACCTCCGCCGGGTTCCGGCACACCAAGATCACCGAAGTGTGCGGGCGCGCGGGGGTCTCGACGCGGAACTTCTACGAGGAGTTCGCCGGCAAGGAGGACGTGCTCCGCATCCTCCACGACCAGATCAACACCCTCGCGCTCGAGCACGTCACCGACGCGCTCGACAAGGTCGCCGGCGCCGATGCCATGACCCGGATCGCCACGCTGCTCGACGTCTTCATCGACACCGTCACCGTCGATCCCCGGCTGCCGCGGCTCAACTACGTCGAAGCGGTCGGTGTCAGCCCGGAGCTCGAAGCGCAGCACCAGATCTGGGTCGACCGGTGGGCGACCTTCATCGCGACCGAGGCCCGCCGCGCGGCCGAACACGGTGTCGCGCCCGATCGCGACTACCGGCTGACGGCGATCGCGCTGGTCGGCGCGGCCACCGGGCTGCTGCGCGAGTGGCAGGCGCACGAGCCGCCGCTGCCGGTCGAGGACGTCGGCGCGGAGCTGCGCGCGCTGATGCTGGCGGCCATCATGCGGCCGGAAAAGATCTTGGAAATCCCGGGCAACCCCGGCGCCGCCTCGGACGTGAAGGAGTCGAGCCGGGAGGGGGACCCGGGGGGAACCCGGCCAACGTGAAGGCCCGTCACCTGCAGCGGACGCAGGTGACGGGCCTTTGCGGACTCTACGGGGTCCGGACCGCCGGCAGCCCGAGCGACACCGGACCGGTCGTCTGGCACACGTCGTGGCAGGTGCTGTCGAGCGTGCAGCACAGCGAGCAGATCGGGCCGTCCTGCTTCGCGCAGTCCGCGACGTCCGGCAGCTCGTACGGGTCGCCGCAGACCGAGCAGGTGTGCGTCGCGCGCAGGTCGGCCCCCGCGGTCATGACCGTGTTCTCCCTGGCCAGGTAGTACTTCCCCTTCGTCGCGACGGCCAGTGTCGGCACCAGGACGATGGCGATGACCAGCGCGAGCAGGGGGCTGAACGCGGCCAGGAACGGCCCGAACGCGCCGAAGTACGCCACGATCGACACCGCCGACGCGACCAGCATCGAGCCGAACCCGACCGGGTTGATCTTGTGCAGGTAGGCCCGCTTGAACTCGATGTAGCGCGGGGAGAGCCCGAGCGGCTTCGCGATCACCAGGTCCGCGCACACCGCGCCGATCCACGCGATCGCGACGTTCGAGTAGAAGCCCAGGATCTTGTTCAGGAAGCCGAACGCGCCGAACTCCATCAGCGCGAGCGCGATCCCGCAGTTGACCAGCACGTACCAGACGCGGCCGGGGTGCTTGTGCAGCACGCGGGAGAAGAAGTTGGCGAACGACAGCGAGCCCGAGTACGCGTTCGTCGTGTTGATCTTGATCTGCGAGACGACGACGAACAGCGCGGCGAACGTCAGCGCGACCGGGCCCAGCGCCGGCTTCACCGCCTCCAGGTACGGCGCGATCGGCTCGAGCGCGTGCGTCTTCCCGACGACGCCGAGCGCGAGGAACGCCAGGAGCGCCCCGCCGATCTGCTTCGCGGCGCCGAGGATCACCCAGCCGGGGCCGGCCGCGAGCACCGCGGCCCACCACGACCGCTTGTTCTCCGCCGTCTTCTCGGGCATGAACCGCAGGTAGTCGGCCTGCTCGCCGATCTGCCCGATCAGCGACAGCGCGACGCCCATGCCGAGGCCGAACCCGATCGCGGAGAACCCGGAGCCGGCGCCCTCGGTGCCGCCGAAGTGCGCGAACTCGGCGAACTTGCCCGGCTCGCGGACCAGCACGACGACGAACGGCAGCACCAGGCCGGCGATCCACAGCGGCTGCGTCCACGTCTGCATCTTCGCGACCGCGCCCATGCCGTAGAGCGCGAACGGCAGCACGATCAGCGTGGCGAGCAGGTAGCCGACCGGCAGCGGGATGCCGAGGGCCAGCTCGAAGGCCTGGCCCATGATCGAGCCTTCGAGGGAGAAGAAGATGACGGTGAAGCTCGCGTAGACGAGCGACGTCAGCGTCGACCCGAAGTAGCCGAAGCCGGCCCCGCGGGTCAGCAGGTCCATGTCCACTCCGGACTTCGCGCAGGCGGCCGCGATGGGCACGCCGGTCACGAAGATCACGACGGCCGCGGCGAGGATCGCGAGGACCCCGGACGTGAAGCCGTAGGAAAGGACGATGCTGGCGCCGATCGCGAAGTCGGCGAGATAGGCGATGCCGCCGAGCGCGGTCGTCGCGACCACGAACGGTGACCATTTCCGGAACGAATGCGCGGCGAAGCGCAGTGAGTAGTCTTCGCGGTTTTCGTTGGCGGCGAGCGGCGCGTAGCGGCGTTTCGGCGGGGCGCTTTCTTCGGCGCTGGACAGGGTCTCGGTCATGCCTGCCTCCGGGGTGGTGGGGAACGGGCCGAAGGTAGGTGCGTCCTGTATCGATCCTGGTCCAGCGGGTAACGCGGGGGTTACGGCTTGCTGTCCTGCGGTTACGGGCCGATGGCGCGGACGTCGTGTCGGGTGTCACCGTTCAGTGGGTTCCGCTGCAGCTCGCGAGGCCTTAACGTGCCTAGAGCCGAAGTCGACTGATGCCCCGACCGGGCGTGGAGGTTTGGCCATGATGCCGGGAATCGAGGACCAGGTGGAAGACGCCGTAGTACGGCTTCCGGGAATGCGGGTGGCCTACGACGGCGCCGCGTTCGACGAATCCGCGCTCGCCGCCACTTGGACCGACCAGTTGCAGGGCTGGCTGAACCAGGCCGTCGCCGCCGGCATCGCCGAGCCGAACGCGATGGTCCTCGCGACGGCGGACGCCGAAGGCCGCCCCTCGTCGCGGACCGTGTTGTGCAAGGGCCTCGACGACCGCGGTGTCGTGTTCTACACGAACTACACGTCGACCAAGAGCCACGACCTGACCGCGACCCGGTACGCGTCGGTCACCTTCCCCTGGTACCCGCTGCAGCGCCAGGTCCACGTCCGCGGCGAGGTGGAGAAGGTCGGCACCAAGGAGACGGCGGAGTACTGGGCGAAGCGCCCGCGCGGCTCGCAGCTGGGGGCGTGGGCGTCCCCGCAGTCCCGGGTGGTCGACGGCCGGCGCGCGCTGGACAACGCGTTGAGCGGGATCGAGCGCCGCTTCGCCGACGTCGAGCACATCCCGGCCCCGCCCCACTGGGGCGGCTGGCGGATCCGGCCCGACCTGGTGGAGTTCTGGCAGGGCCGCGAGGACCGCATGCACGACCGGCTGCGGTACATGCGGACGCACGACGGGTGGCACGTGGAGCGCGTCGCTCCCTGAGTCGCGCCGGTCGGCGGGGTCACTCGATCGCGGGCGACGTAAATCACGCGCCCCGAGATAGTTAGCCGAGCTAAGCTCGTCGGTTGTGACTGGTGAACGGGGGACCCTGCCGCCCCGCTCGGGTGTGCGCAAGGTGCTCGGGCGCATCATCGTCGACACCCGGCCGCTGAAGATCCCGGCTTTCCGGCGGCTCTGGCTGTCCACTGTGGTCACCGCCGTGGGCACCCAGCTGACCGCCGTCGCCGTGCCGAAGCAGGTTTTCGACCTCACCGGGTCGTCCGCCTACGTCGGGCTCACCGGCCTCGTCGCGCTCGTGCCGCTGCTGGTCTTCGGGCTCTGGGGCGGGGCCGTCGCCGATGCCGTCGACCGGCGGAAGCTGCTCTTCGTCACCAACGTCGGGGTCGCGATCACCTCCGCGCTGCTCTGGCTGCAGGCGTTCGCGAACTTCGGGTCCGTCTGGCTGGTGCTCGGCCTCCTCGCCCTCAACCAGGCGTTCTTCGCGATCAACATGCCGACGCGCGGCGCCGTCGTCGCCCGGCTCGTGCCCGCCGAGCTGCTGCCGTCGGCGAACGCGCTGAACACCACCATGTCCACCTTCGGAGCGGTCTTCGGGCCGCTGCTCGCCGGCGCGCTGATCCCCGTCCTCGGCCTCTCGACGCTCTACCTGATCGACGTCGTCGCCCTCGCGATCACGCTCATCGCGGTCTGGCGGCTGCCGTCGATCCCGCCGCTCAACGGGCCGTCGCGCCGGGCCGGGCTCAGCGACGTCGTCGACGGCTTCAGGTACCTCGCCGGGCAGAAGATCCTGCTGGCCTCGTTCGTCGCCGACATCATCGCGATGGTCTTCGGCATGCCGCGCGCGCTGATCCCGGAGATGGCCGAGCGCACGTTCGGCGACCCGCCCGGCGGCGGGCCCGCGCTCGGCTGGCTCTACGCCGCCCTGCCGCTGGGCGCGATGCTGATCGGGCTGTTCAGCGGCTGGCTGACGCGCATCCACCGCCAGGGCGTCGCGGTCGTCGTGTCGATCTGCGCGTGGGGCGCCGCGGTCGCCGGGTTCGGGCTCGCGCACTCGCTGTGGCTCGCCGTCGTCTTCATGGCGCTCGCCGGCGCCGCGGACATGGTCAGCGCGGTCTACCGGATGGCGATCCTGCAGGTCGCGACCACCGACGAAATGCGCGGACGGCTTCAGGGCGTCTTCACCGTCGTGGTCGCGGGCGGCCCGCGGATCGCCGACCTCACGCACGGCTGGGGCGCCGCCGCGTTCGGCACGTCGGCGGCCGCGACCGGCGGTGGCCTGCTGGTCATCGTGCTGGTCTGCGCCGCGATGTTCGTGCTCCCGGCGTTCTGGCGATACCGGGCTCCCACGGCCTAGCCGCCCGAGCTAGGGTGCGAACATGCGTACCCTCGCCGTCGTTTTGGTCGCTTTCGCCGCTTTGACCGCCTGCTCCTCGGGGGACGAACCCACCAAGGCGACGTCGTCGTCCGCGGCCCCGAAGCCGGCGCCGAGCTCGAACGCCGCGGCCGCGTCGCTCGACCCGTGCAAGCTGCTGCCCGCGGCGGCCGTGTCGAAGGCGCTGTTCCTGGACAACCTGACGGCGGTCCCGGGCCCGGTGCAGGACAACGCGGCCAACGGCGGCAAGGCGCGCAGCTGCGAGTACCAGCTGGACGGCAAGGCCGCGGGCGCGCTCGCGGTCACCCGCTACGAGGGAAAGCAGGGCAAGCCCGCCGAGATGGTGGCGTCGATCAAGAAGGCGAAGGCGGGCGCGAAGGACGTCGCCGGCTTCCCGGACGGCGCCGTCTACTACGTCGACGAGCAGAAGACGGCCACCCTCGCCACGGCGGAGCTGGTCGCGGGTACGCCGGTGCTGGTCAACTACACCGGCCCGGCGAAGATGACGGCCGAGCAGATCGCGCCGCTGGTCAAGCAGGCCGTCGACGCCAGCTGACGCTCACCGCCTCAGCGCGGCCAGCTCGACCGGGCTGTGCGCGGAGAACACCTTGACCTCGTCGTGGTGGTCCCGCGCGAGTTCGTGCAGCCGCGCCAGGTTCTCCAGCCGCGGCTTGCGCAGGGTCTGGACGATGTTCTGGAACGCCGTCAGACCCGGTGGGCAGTGCGGGGCGACCGGGTCCAGCTGGCCGTGGAAGAAGTACGCGTCGCCCGCGTGCAGGAGCCAGCCGTCGCCGGTGTCGACCGCGACGCCGGTGTGGCCGCGCGTGTGGCCGGTGAGCGGGACCAGCAGGATCTCCGGCGGCAGGCCCTTCAGCGAGCGGACCGCTTCGAAGCCGAACCACGGCTCACCCGTCTCGTCGTAGGTGCTCCACAGGGGGCGGTGCGCGAACTGGGCCGCCCGGTAGCGGTTCTTCTCCGCCGCGTTCGCCGGGGACGTCGCCGCGCGGTGCTCCTCGGCGCGGACGTGCACGACGGCGTTCGGGAAGTCGGCCAGGCCGCCCGCGTGGTCGACGTCGAGGTGGGTCATCACGATGTGGCGGACGTCGGCCGGGTCCAGGCCGAGCGCGCGGATCTGGGCGATCGCCGTCTCCGCGGCCTCGACGCGCGCGCCGACCATCGCCATGAACGGACGGCCGAGCCACTCGCCGGGGCGGGCCACGGCGTGCGCGCCGAAGCCGGTGTCGACCAGCACCAGGCCGTCGCCGGTCTCGATCAGCAGGCAGTGCGCGACCAGCTCGGCCCGCCGCAGCAGGCCCGGCTCGCCGTCGAGCAGCTTGCCGCCCGCCGGGCGCATCGATCCGCAGTTCAGGTGGTGCACCTTCATACGCTGCTCCTGGTGCTCAGCCGGAGGAACTCGGTCTCGTCGTGCGCGGCGAAGACGGTGACCTCGTCGCCGTGCTCCTGAACAAGCTGGCGCAGGCGGCGGTGATTGTCCAGCCGGGCGCCCTTCGCCGTCTCCATGCGGCCCTCGAACCACTTGAGCCCGGGCGGGCAGCTCGGCCCGGCCGGGTCGACCTGGCCGTGGAAGAAGTACGAGTCGCCGGCGTTGAGCAGCCAGCCGCTCCCGGTGTCGACGGCGACCCCGGCGTGCCCGCGCGTGTGCCCGGAGAGCGGGACCAGCAGGATCTCCGGTCCCACGCCGTCGAGCTGCCGGACGGCGTCGAAGCCGAACCACGGCTCGCCGGTGTCCGCATAGGACGTCCACTGTGGACCGTGCGCGAACTGGATCCGGCGGTAGCGCCCGCGTTCGGCGGCATCGCGCGGATCGGTGAACGCCCGCAGCTCTTCGGCGTAGACGTGCACGCGCGCCCACGGGAAGTCGATCAGCCCGCCCGCGTGGTCGAGGTCGAGGTGGGTCAGCACGATGTCGCGGACGTCCGCGGGGTCGAACCCGAGCGCGCGGATCTGCGCGATCGCGGTCTGCGCCGGGTCCGGGACGGGGTTGGACTGGCGGACGAAGCCGGCGCCGAGCCAGGCGGTGCGGTCGACCGCGGCCGGCGTGCCCATGCCGGTTTCGACGAGCACGAGACCCGTGTCCGTCTCGAGCAGCAGGCAGTGGCAGACCATGGTGGCGCGCCGGAACAAGCCCGGCCGGCCGTCGATCAGCTTTCCGCCGAGCGGGCGCATGGTGCCGCAGTCGAGGTGGTGGACGCGCATCAGGAGAACTCCCGCTCGAGGGTGGTGTGCAGGTGAGTGGCGACGGCGCGCAGCGGCGCGAGGTCGCGGCGGGTGCGGGCCAGCAGCAGCCCGCCTTCGACCGCGGCGAGCACGACGGTGGCCAGCTCGTCCGCGCGTCCGGCGGAAAGACCTTGCCCGGCGAGGTAATCCGTGAAGATCGCGTGCCAGGCCGAGTAGCCGTCGGCACAGGCTTCGCGGATCGGCTCGCTCGTCGCGGCGGCGTCCAATGCGACCGTCGCGAGTGGACACCCGCGCTGGAAGTCCGACTGGGTCAGGAAAGCCGCCAGCGCATCGATGGCCCGGCTGATCGCGGTCGGCGCGTCGGGTGCGTCGCGGAGGATCGCTTCGAGCAGCGCGCCGGTGCGTTCGCCGGAAAGGCGGACGGCTTCGGCGGCGAGTTGTTCCTTGCCGCCGGGGAAGTGGAAGTAGAGCGACCCCTTGGGCGCGCCGCCCGCCGTCGTCAGCTGGGTGAGGCCGGTGGCGTGGTAGCCCTGGGTCTGGAACAGGTCGGCGGCGGTGTCGAGCATCCGCTGCCGCGTGTCGGTGCGACGGACCATGGTGTGACCGTAGCGCAAACTATGACGACCGGTCTAGTGAGTTCGCGAATCGGTAAGGTCGTGCCATGGGCAACCCGACCGGTCAGCAGTTCGAGATCACCCGCGGCAACGCGCGCGCCGTCGTCACCGAAATCGGCGCCGGGCTGCGCGCTTTCGAGGTCGGCGGAGTGCCGTACGTCGAGGAGTTCGGCGAAGACGAGAAGCCGCCGAAGGGTGCCGGCCAGGTGCTGCTGCCGTGGCCGAACCGGACCAAGGCCGGGAAGTGGACGTTCCAGGGCGAGGAGCAGCAGCTCGAGATCACCGAGGAGGCGCGCGGCAACGCCATCCACGGCCTGACCCGCCACCTCGAGTGGGAGCTGCTGGAGCACGCCGAGTCGTCGATCACCCTGGCCGTCGACGTCGAGGTGCAGCCGGGCTGGCCGGTGCCGCTGCGCGCGACGGTGACGTACGAGCTCGCGCCGCGCGAACTGACCATTACGCACGAGATCCGCAACGAGGGCGAGCAGCCGATCGGAGTCGGCGTCGGCACGCACCCGTACTTCCGGATCGGCGACGTCCCGACCGACGAGCTGACCCTGACCCTGCCGGCGAGCCGCGTGCGCCCGTACCTCGGTGACGAGCAGATGCCGTACGCGCCGGAGCAGGACGTCGAGGGCACGGAGTACGACTTCCGTGCCGGGCGCGTGCTCGAAGGCGTCAACCTGGACACGGCGTTCGGCGGCCTCGCGGCGGCCGCGGACGGCACGCACCACGTGGTGCTGGCCCACGGCGACCAGGAATTGGTGGTCTGGACCGGCCCCGACTTCCACTGGGCACAGGTCTTCACCCCGGACGACCTGGTCGGCCGCGGCCGGGCCGTCGCGATCGAGCCGATGACCTGCCCGGCCGACGCGCTCAACACGGGCACCGACCTGATCGAGCTCGAGCCGTCGGCCTCGTGGTCGGGCAGCTGGGGCATCCGGGTCCGGTGAACCGCCTGGGCCCCGCCGACGCGGGCGAGGTGCTGACGCTCCAGCGCGCGGCGTACGTGACCGAGGCCCGCGCGCACGGCGACCTCGACCTGCCACCGCTGCTGGAGACGCTCGACGAGACGCGGGCGGCGTTGACGGGCCTCTCCTGGGGCATCAGGGAGAACGGGCGCCTGGTCGCGTCGGTCCGGCTGACGGTGACCGGGCCGGTCGGGGTGATCGGCCGGCTGGTCGTCGCGCCGGACCGGCAGGGGTTCGGGCTGGGCAGCGGGCTGCTGCGGTTCGCGGAGTCTTCGGCGCCGGCGGAGGTGACGGTTTTCCGGCTCTTCACGGGCTCGAACAGCGTGGGGCCGCTGCGGCTGTACGCCAAGCACGGGTACCGCGAGACGCACCGGACGCCGGAGAACAACCACGAACTGGTGCACTTGGAGAAGGCCCGCGTGCGCGTGCCCGGACGAGTTCGTTAGCGTGGCGAACTATGGCGAAGGCAATTGTCGGGGGCTACGTCGTCCCCATCGACGGTGAACCCATCGACGGCGGCACGGTCCTCATCGACGGCGGCAAGATCGTCGCGATCGGTGCCGAGGCCGACGTCGACATCCCGGAGGACGCCGAGCTCGTCGACGCGGCCGGCACCTGGGTGCTGCCCGGCTTCATCGACGCCCACGCGCACCTCGGCGTGCACGAGGACGGCGAGGGCTGGTCCGGCAACGACACCAACGAGATGACCGACCCGAACGGCGCCCGCTTCCGCGCGATCGACGGCATCGACCCGTACGAGCCGGGCTTCGACGACGCGCTGGCCGGCGGCGTCACGAGCGTCGTCATCAAGCCCGGGTCGGGCAACCCGATCGGCGGGCAGACGATCGGCGTCAAGACCTGGGGCCGCAGCATCCTCGACATGGTCTTCGCGGAGCACGTCAGCGTGAAGAGCGCGCTCGGCGAGAACCCGAAGCGCGTGTACGGCGAGAAGAAGCAGACGCCGTCGACCCGGCTGGGCGTCGCCGCGATCCTGCGCGAGGCCTTCACCAAGGCCCGCAACTACCAGGCCAAGCGCGCGCACGCCGAGGCCGAGGGCAAGCCGCACGAGGTCGACCTGACGCTGGAGACGCTGTCGAAGGTCCTCGACGGCGAGCTGTACTGGGACCAGCACGTCCACCGCGCCGACGACATCGTGACGGCGCTGCGGCTGGCCGACGAGTTCGGCTACAAGCTGGTCATCAACCACGGCACCGAAGGCCACCTGATCGCGGACCTGCTGGCCGAGCGCGACGTGCCGGTGATCCTCGGCCCGCTGTTCACCACGAAGTCCAAGGTGGAGCTGCGCAACCGCACCCTGCGCTCGGCCGGCATCCTGGCCCGCGCCGGTGTGCGGATCGCGATCACGACCGACCACCCGGTGATCCCGATCAACTTCCTGGTCTACCAGGCCGCCCTGGCGGTCAAGGACGGCCTCGACCCGGCGACGGCGCTGAAGTCGCTGACCGTCAACCCGGCGGCCATGCTGGGCCTGGACGGGCAGATCGGCTCGCTGAAGCCGGGCCTGGACGCCGACGTCGTGCTGTGGTCCGGCGACCCACTCGATGTGATGAACCGCGCGCTTCGCGTGTTCGTGCGCGGCGATGAGGTGTACCACTTCGACGAGGAACTGGGCGAAGGCGTCTCGAAGGACCGCAGGTACCGCGAGACCCGCTGAGTTTCGGGCGGCACGCCGGTTACCGGGCGGTTCCGGCGTGCTGCCCGATCAACGCGTCCAGGTCGAGCTCGACGGCGAAGGGTTCACCGGTCGCGAAGGTGCCGGTGACGGCCGGCGCGTCTCGGTAGCCCTGGCAGGCGACGAGGGTGACCGGCTCGGTGATGTCGACGATCCAGTAGTGCGGGATGCCGGCGTCGGCGTACTCGTCGTGCTTCACGCGGTAGTCCGTGCGCCGGGAGCCCGTTGTCGCGATCTCGACGACCACCGCCACGTCCTGGGCGCGGATCGGGTCGTGGGCAGTCCGTTCGAAGACCAGCAGGTCCGGACGGCGGGCGAAGCCGGGCTCGCCGGGTGACGCCAGGCCGAGGTCCAGGTCGGTGCCGAGGACGAACGCGAGGCCGCGCGGCAGCTGGCGTTCGAGCTGCGCGGCGAGCCGGCAGGCGGCGAGGTTGTGCGCGCGGCCGGCGCCGGGCGAGGGGACTACGCGGCCTTCGACCAGCTCGGTGAAGCCGCGGTCGGACTCCCCGAGCGCTCGGTACTCCTCGATGCTCAGCAGCTGGTCGGGCATGCGGAAACGGTATCCGTCCCGGGGGTGGGACAGCGTTCGCTCGACCGGGTCGGGTCAGTCGAGGAGGGTGTCGAGGTCGATCTTGACCGGGAACGGCACGTCGGTGGTGAAGGTGCCGGTGACCGCGGAGGCATCGAGGTAGCCCTGGCAAGCGACCAGGGAGACCGGCTCCTCGAGGTCGACGATCCAGTGGTGCGGGATGCCCGCGTCGGCGTATTCGTCGTGCTTGACGTGGTAGTCGGTGCGCTTCGAGCCCGGCGAAACGATCTCCGCGACCACGGCCGCCTCGTCGGCCCGAAGCATGTCTTCGTCCGCGCGAACGCGGACGATCGCGGCCTTTTCGACGATCATCAAGTCAGGCCGCCGGGAGAAGCCGGGCCGGCCGGGCGGTGCCCGGGCTCGGGGCTGGGGGACAGCACGACTCGGCCTTCGACCAGTTCGGTGAAGCCGCGGTCGGTCTCTCCGAGGGCTCGGTACTCCTCGACGGTCAGCAGATGACCTGGCATTCCGCAACCGTAGGTGTCTCAGTCGCGTGACAGAACTCGCTCGATCAGGCCTTCTTCAGCTCCCGCGCGATCACCATCCGCTGGATCTGGTTCGTGCCCTCGAAGATCTGCGGCACCTTCGCCTCCCGCATGTACCGCTCCACCGGGAAGTCCCGCGTGTACCCCGCCCCGCCGAGGACCTGGACCGCGTCCGTCGTCACCTTCATCGCGCCGTCCGTGGCCACCAGCTTCGCGATCGACGCCTGGCGCTGGAACGGCAGTCCGCGGTCGCGCCGCCGCGCCGCCTCCAGGTAGCAAGCCCGCGAAGACTCCACCGTCGCCGCCATGTCGGCCAACAGGAACTCCACGCCCTGGAAGTCGATGATCGCGCGGCCGAACTGCGAACGACCCTTCGCGTACGCCACGGCCTCGTCCAGCGCCGCCTGGGCCAGCCCGACCGCGCACGCCGCGATCCCGAGCCGCCCCGAGCTGAGCGACGACAGTGCGATGCGGAGCCCGTCACCCGCCGAACCCAGCAGCCGCGACGCCGGTACGCGGGCGCCGTCGAAGATCATCTGGGCGGTCGGGGAGCCGGTGAGGCCCATCTTCCGCTCGCGCGGTGCCGCCGACAGGCCTTCGGTGGCCCCGTCGACCAGCAGGCACGAGATCTCGTCGGAGCCGGTGCGGACCATCGTCGTGTAGAAGTCGGCCACGCCCGCGTGCGTGATCCACGCCTTCGTGCCGTTGACGACGTAGTCCGCGCCGTCCAGCCGGGCGCGGGTCGTCAGGGCCGCCGCGTCCGAGCCGGCCTGGGTCTCCGAGAGCGCGTACGCGCCCAGCAGCGAGCCTTCGAGCATGTCCGGGAACCACTCGTCGCGCTGCGCATCGGACCCGTACTCCGCCAGCGCGTAGCAGGACATCGTGTGCACCGACAGGCCGACGCCGACCGTCATCCACGCGGTCGCCAGCTCCTCCAGGACCTGCAGGTAGACCTCGTACCGGACGTCGCCGCCGCCCCAGCGCTCCGGGTACGGCAGGCCCAGCAGGCCGGACTTGCCCAGCAGGCGGAACTGCTCGCGCGGGAACTCCTCCGCTTCCTCGGCCGCTGCCGCGCGCGGGGCGAGCTCGTCGCGCGCGATCTCCGTGGCCAGGGCGACCAGGTCCTCGGCGTCCGAGTCGGGCAGCAGGCGTTCGGCGGGCATCGTTGTCCTCCAAGCCGGTGTCTTTCGGGGGCTCCGGGTGGCGGAAGCCCCCGGCCCGGGGCGGAGCTCCGGAGTGTCACGGTACTGAAAACAGTACTGTGGGCCCGCTCAGAGTACAGTACGAGGAGCCTGGGGTGGCCGGATGACGTAGGAGATAGTGAGCCGATGCGCCCCGAACCCCGCCGACGGCCGACCGCGCGCCAGCGCGCCCTGCTCGCCGATCTGGAGGCGCTCTTCCTGGCCGAGGGCTTCGTGGCCTTCACCCTCGACGACCTCGCCGGGCGCCTGCGCTGCTCGAAGTCGACGCTCTACGCGCTCGCACCGAGCAAGGAGCAGCTCGCGGTCAGGGTCGTCACCCACTTCTTCCGGGGCGCCGCGGAGCGGATCGAGGAGCGGATCGCCGGGATCGACGACGCGCGCAAGCTGATCGGGGAGTACCTGGCCGGCGTCGCCGAGCACCTGAACCGGGCGTCGCCCGCGTTCATGCGCGACCTCGCCGAGTTCGGCCCGGCGCGCGAGGCCTACCAGGTGAACAGCCGGTTCGCGGCCCAGCGGCTCCGGCGGTTCATCGACAAGGGCGTCGCCGAAGGGGTGTTCCGCGACGTCCACGCCCGGCTCGTCGCCGAGATGACCGGGCTGATCATCGAAGGCATCCAGACCGGGGAACTCGGCCGGCGCACGGACGTTTCCGACGCCGAAGCGTTCACCGCTCTGGGTGAACTGCTGCTCGGCGGGCTGAACAAATAGCGGACAGGAATTGTCAGCCTGAACTCCACTAAACTCCCGGCGTGATCGTCGTAGGCGGAGAAGCTCTGGTCGACCTGGTTCCCGGCGACCCCTTGGATTCCACTGTGGACGGTGGGCTGCGCGCGCTGCTGCCCCGGCTGGGCGGTGGTCCGTACAACGTCGCACTGGCGGCCGGACGGCTCGGCGTGCCGGCCTCGTTCCTCTCGCGCGTGTCGACCGACCGCTTCGGCGACGCGATGGTCGAGCGCCTGCACGCTTCCGGCGTCGACACCTCGCTGCTGCAGCGCGGCGACGAGCCGACGACGCTCGCCGTCGTGGCGCTCGACGCGAAGGGAGCCGCGCGCTACACCTTCTACGTCGAGGGCACCGCCGACCGGCTCGTCGCCGACCCGGGACCGCTTCCGGAGCGGGTGACCGCGCTCTCGCTGGGCACCCTCGGGATGGTTCTCGAACCCGGCGCGTCGGCGTACGAAGCGATGTTGCGGCGCGAGGCCGCGCGGGGCGTGCTGACCGTCCTCGACCCGAACATCCGCGAAGCGCTCATCACCGATCCGGCCGCCTACCGCGCCCGGTTCACGTCCTGGCTGCCGGACGTCCGGCTGCTCAAGATCTCCGACGACGACGCCGCGTGGCTCACCGGCGGCGCCGACCCGCTCGCCGCCGCGAAGACGTGGGTCGAGTCCGGTGTGGACGCCGTGGTGCTCACCCGGGGCGCCGACGGCGTCGCGGTGATCACCGCCGCAGGTGAGCTGGCCCACGTGCCCGCACGGAAAGTCACCGTGGTCGACACCATCGGCGCGGGCGACACCGTCCAGGGCGCGCTGCTGGCCTGGCTGCACACCCGGGAGGTCACCGACCTGGCTTCTCTCGACGCCGAGGCGTGGCGCGAGGCGCTGGGGTTCGCGGCGAAAGCGGCGTCCATCACCGTTTCGCGGAGCGGGGCCGAGCCGCCGACTTCGGCCGATATGGCGTCCGGCGTGTGAACCTGGTCCCAAAGGGGCCCCCAGGAGCAACGCCACCGCTGCGCGAACACCAGTTCCTCGACTAGCGTAGAGAGGCATTCTTCATACCCCAGCGGGGCGGTGTGCAGCGAGGCGCCAGTGTTTCCTCGCGTGAACACGTGGCTACCTGTGAAACGTACAGGCGCCGCCGCTCCGTGCCGAACGTGAGAGGGACTTGCATGTCCGACGCGACGACTGCGGGGCAGTCCGGCGGCGAAACCGCGAAGCTGACCCTGCCGAGTGGCGAGCACGAGTTCAAGATCGTCCACCCGGTCGAGGGCGCGCCCGGGATCGAACTGGGGAAGCTGCTGGCGCAGACGGGGTACATCACCTACGACCCCGGCTTCGTCAACACCGGCGCCGCGTCGTCCGCCATCGCCTACATCGACGGTGACGCCGGGATCCTCCGCTACCGCGGCTACCCGATCGAGCAGCTGGCCGAGAAGTCGACCTTCGTCGAGGTCTCGTACCTGCTGATCTACGGCGAGCTGCCGACCCAGACCCAGCTGGCCGACTTCACCGAGAAGATCCAGCGCCACACCCTGCTGCACGAAGACCTCAAGGCGTTCTTCAGCGGCTTCCCGCGCGACGCGCACCCGATGCCGGTCCTGTCCAGCGCGGTGTCGGCGCTGTCGACCTTCTACCAGGACTCGCTCGACCCGTTCGACGAGCCGAACGTGGAGCTGTCGACCATCCGGCTGCTGGCCAAGGTCCCGACCTTGGCCGCGTACGCGTACAAGAAGTCCGTCGGCCAGCCGCTGCTGTACCCGGACAACTCGCTCGGCCTGGTCGAGAACTTCCTGCGGATGACGTTCGGCTTCCCGGCCGAGCCGTACGAGGTCGACCCGGACGTCGCGAAGGCGCTCGACCTGCTGTTCATCCTGCACGCCGACCACGAGCAGAACTGCTCGACCTCGACCGTGCGCCTGGTCGGCTCGTCCGAGGCGAACCTGTTCGCCTCGATTTCGGCCGGCATCAACGCGCTGTTCGGCCCGCTGCACGGCGGTGCGAACGCCGCGGTGCTCGACATGCTCGAGGGCATCAAGAACGACGGCGGCGACGTCGCCAAGTTCGTCGAGCGGGTGAAGAACAAGGAAAAGGGCGTGAAGCTGATGGGCTTCGGGCACCGGGTCTACAAGAACTACGACCCGCGCGCGAAGATCATCAAGAACACCGCCGACGAGATCCTCGGCAAGCTGAAGGGCGGCGACCAGCTGCTCGACATCGCCAAGAAGCTCGAGGAAACCGCGCTTTCCGACGATTACTTCATCGAGCGCAAGCTGTACCCGAACGTGGACTTCTACACCGGCCTGATCTACCGGGCGCTGGGCTTCCCGACGAAGTTCTTCACGGTGCTGTTCGCGCTCGGCCGCCTGCCGGGCTGGATCGCGCACTGGCGCGAGATGATCAACGACCCGGCCACCAAGATCGGCCGCCCGCGGCAGATCTACACCGGCCACGCCTCGCGGGACTACACCCCGATGTCGGAGCGCTGACCCGACCGGCTCGAACCGAGCGCCCCGTCGTGCACCGGCACGGCGGGGCGCTTATCGTTTCCCGTCGTGACCAAAGAAGCACCCGTCGTCCTGTGGTTCCGCCGCGACCTGCGGCTGGGCGACCACGCCGCCCTGCTCGAAGCGTCGAAGCACAGCAAGCACGTGCTCGCGCTGTACGTCCTCGACGAGGCGCTCATCAAGCCGTCCGGCGCCGCCCGCGAGGCCTTCATGTACGGCTGCCTGGAGAAGCTGGACGAGCAGCTCGGCGGCCGGCTGATGCTCGTGCGCGGCGAGCCGGCGACCGAGGTCGTGAAGGCGGCGAAGAAGATCGGCGCGGCCGCGGTGCACGTCAGCGCCGACACCGGTCCGTACGGCCGCCGCCGGGACGCCGAGGTCGCGAAAGCGTTGGCGGAGAACGACATCGAGTGGGTCGAGACCGGTTCGCCGTATGCGGTGACACCCGGCCGCGTCACGAAGCCGGACGGCGATCCCTACCGCGTCTTCACGCCGTTCCACCGCGCGTGGACCGCGCACGGCTGGCACTCGCCCGCGGACACCGGACCGTCCCTTGTGGACTGGGTGGAACCGCCGCGCTCACTGAAGATTCCCAAGCCGCCCAAGGTTTCCGCGACGCTGCCCGAACCGGGCGAGCAGGCCGCACTCGACGTCTGGCACGAGTTCCTCGACGACGGCATCGAGACCTACGACTCCGATCGCGACCGCCCGGACCGCGAGGGCACGACCCGGCTTTCGCCCTACCTGCGCTGGGGCTGCGTCCACCCGCGGACGCTGCTGGCGGACCTGGCGGGCGACGACCGCGTCGGCGCGAAGTCGTTGCGCAGTGAGATCTGCTGGCGCGAATTCCACGCCGACGTCCTGTGGAACCGGCCGGAAACCGCGCGGAAGAACTACGACAAGCGGTTCGACGGGATGAAGCACGACGACGATCCCGAAGCCTTCGAGCGGTGGTGCGCGGGCAAGACCGGCTACCCGATCGTCGACGCGGGGATGCGGCAGCTGCTGGCCGAGGGCTGGATGCACAACCGCGTCCGGATGGTCGTCGCGAGCTTCCTGGTGAAGGACCTGCACCTGCCGTGGTGGCTGGGCGCCCGCCACTTCATGAAGCACCTCGTGGACGGCGACCTGGCGTCCAACCAGCTGAACTGGCAGTGGGTCGCGGGCTGCGGCACGGACGCGGCGCCGTACTTCCGGATCTTCAACCCGACGACGCAGGGCGAGAAGTTCGACCCGAACGGCGACTACGTCCGGAAGTACGTGCCGGAGCTGCGCTCGGTTCCGGGCAAGGCGGTGCACAAGCTGAAGGAGCGGCCGGCGGAGTACCCGGAGCCCATGGTCGACCACGCCCAGGAGCGCCAGGTGTCCTTGGAGCGGTACGGCAAGATCACGTCGTGAGCGTCAGCCGCGCAGGGCCTCCGAAAGCTTGATGCGGCTGCCGATGCGCAGGACGCTGTTGCCGTAGATCCTGCCGCCCAGCCAGGTCAGCAGCGCGACCGTCCCGAGCGTCAGCACCAGCGACAGCCCGATCTCCCACGCCGATGCCGCGCCGGTCGAAATGCGGGCCGGCATCAGGATCGGGGACAGCAGCGGGATCAGCGAAACGACCTTCGCCGCCGTGCCCGAAGGGTCCTGCAGCAGCAGGTTGAAGCCCGCGACGAAGCCGACGATCAAGATGATGTTCAGCGGCCCGACCACCGACTGCGTGTCCTCCTGCCGCGACACGAGCGAACCGAGCGCGCCGTAGATCGTGGCGTACAACAGGAAACCGAGCAGGTACCAGAGCAGACCCCACAGCACCGCGCCGGTCGCGAAGCCGGACAGGGTGAACACGCCCGTCACCGTGGCCGCCAGCAGGCCCACCGCGCCGAGGATCACCAGCTGGGTCAGGCCGACCAGGCCGATCCCGATCACCTTGCCCAGCAACAGCTGCCACGGCCGGACGCTGGCGAGCAGCAGCTCCACGACCCGGCTCGACTTCTCCTCGACCACGCCCTGGGCGACCATCATCCCGTAGGTGATGATGCTCATGTACAGCAGGAACGCGACGATCAGGCCGAGGACCAGCCGCTGCGTGTGGTCGGCGGGCTCGGGCGAGAGGGCGTCGTCCTGCACGTGGGTGCTGTTCACCTGTGCCATCACGGCGGCCGGTTCGAGCTGCGCGGACGACAGGACGCCGTCGAGCACCTGCTGCTGGGCGACCTGGTCGAGCACCCGGCGCAGCTGGTTGTCCAAAGCGGACTCGTAGGTGGCGGTCAGCTTCGCCGCGCTACCGGAGACGAGCGCGTCGAGGTCGCCGTCCTCGACCTTCTCGCGGCCCTCGGCCGGATCCGTCACGGTGACCGTCTCGACCTGGCGCCCGGCCTGCGCGGCGGCGACCTGCAGCTGCTTGGCGATCCCGGTCGCCTGCCCGGTCAGCCCCACCACGCTCTTGTCCGCCGAGCCGGCCAGCGCGGTCTGGAACCCGACGTAGCCGAGCAGCAGCACCAGCAGCACCGCGGTGCCGATCACGAACGAGCGCGTGCGCAGCCGCGTGTTCAGCTCGCGCTTCAGCACCAGCCAGACGGCCCGCCGTCCGCTCAACGTCTTCATCGTTCCCCCTCTTCGGCCACCGCGTCGCGGAACAGCTCGGTCAGCGAGCGGCGACGGCGGCTGAACTCGGTGACCGGCCCGGTCCCCAGCGCCGCGGCGAGCACGGCCTGGTCGTCGGCGCCCGGGTCGAGGTCGAGCACGGTCGTGGTGCCGGTGGTCTCGACCACGCGCACCCCGGGCAGGCCCGCGGCCCAGCCGGGCCGCGCGTCCGGCGCGGTGACCACGAGCTTGCTGCTCGCGCCCGCGGTCAGCTCCCCGACCGTGCCGACGGCGACCATCCGGCCCGCGCGGATGATCCCGACCCGGTCGCAGAGCCGCTCGACGAGGTCGAGCTGGTGGCTGGAGAACACCACGGGCACGCCGGCCGCGGCCTTTTCCCGCAGCACCCCGCTCATCACGTCGACGGCGAGCGGGTCGAGACCGGAGAACGGCTCGTCGAGCACCAGCACGGCCGGGTCGTGCACCAGGGCGGCGGCCAGCTGGACGCGTTGCTGGTTGCCGAGGCTCAGCTTCTGCACCTCGTCCTTGCGGCGCTCGGCCAGCCCGAGCCGGGTGATCCACGCTTCGGCGTTGCGGTGGGCTTCGTTGGTGCTGAGCCCGTGCAGCTCGGCGAGGTAGACGAGCTGGTCCAGCACCTTCATCTTCGGGTACAGGCCGCGTTCCTCCGGCATGTACCCGATGTGCGTGCGCGTCTCGTGCGTGACCGGCCTGCCGTCGAAGCGCACCTCACCGCCGTCGGCGGCGAGCACCCCCAGCGCGATCCGCATCGTCGTGGTCTTCCCGGCCCCGTTGCTGCCCACGAAGCCGAACAGCTCCCCGGCGCGGACGTCGAAGGTGACGCCGTCCAGCGCCGTCTTCGCGCCGTAGCGCTTGGAGATCCCGTCGATCTCCAGCATCCCGTCGGTCATGCTCCCCCCTCGCGGTACACCCGGGTGGACAGCGGCGTGAACGGCTCACGGCTGAAGACCGCCTCGACGGGCAGGTCGAACACCGCACAGATCCGGAACGCCAGGTCCAGGCTCGGGTAGTGGTCGCCGCGCTCGAGCGCACCGATGGTCTGCGGGTTGACTTCGACGGCACTCGCGAGCGTGGCCCGGGTCATCCCGCGCTCGGCCCGGAGCACGGGAAGCCGGTTGTGGATCGGCAGTTCTTTGCCGCGTCTGACCGGGCTCATGGCGTACTGTTGCAAAAACCCAATGACCCGTCAAGTCAATCGAACGTCACGCGAGTCCGGCCAGCGACTTGCCGACCAGCTCCGCGACCCGGGCGCGCGCGGATTCCGCGTCCGCCGGGATCAACGCCAGCCGCGTGCGGCGCTCCAGCACGTCGTCGACGTCCAGCGCGCCTTCGTTCCGGACCGCCCACACGACTTCCGCCGCCGTGATCCCGGTGTCCGGGGTCAGCGGGGCGGCGAACTCGGTGTCCAGCTCGCCCAGCGCCGCCACGCGCGGGGCTTCGGTCCCGTACCGCGCCACCAGCCGGGCCGGAGCGTCCACAAGGGACAGTTCGGCGCGCGGAGCCGCGCCCAGCAGCGGCAACCGTGCCGTCCGGCACGGGGAAACGGGCAGGCCGGCCAGCCGGATCGCCGCGTCGACGGCGTCCTCGGCCATCCGGCGGTACGTCGTGAGCTTCCCGCCGACGACGGTCAGCAGCCCGTCGGAACCGGCCAGCACCGCGTGCTTCCGGGACAGGTCGGCCGACCGGCCGCCGCTGCCTTCGACGAGCGGGCGCAGGCCCGCGTACGACCCGGCGACGTCCGCGCGGGTCAGCGGTCGAGAAAGGACCGAAGAAGCCAGCGACAGCAGGAAGTCCACATCGGACTCGGGAACCGCCGGCACGTCGGGGATCGAGCCCGGCACCGGCTCGTCCGTGAGTCCCAGGTAGACGCGGCCGTCCGGCTGGGGGAGCAGGAAGACGAACCGGTTGGTCTCGCCGGGCACCCCGATGTTGACCGACGTCGTGCCCATCGGCACCGTTCCCGGCGCGAGCACCAGGTGCGAGCCGAGCGACGGCCGCAGCCGGACCGAGCCCGTCAGCGTGCCCGCCCACACGCCCGTCGCGTTGATCACCTGGCGCGCGCGGATGTCGAACGAGTCGCCCGAAACGCCGTCGACGACCGAGACCCGGTCCGCCGAAACCGCCGAAGCCGAGAGCCGCGTCAGGATCCGCGCGCCGAACGAAGCCGCCGTGCGGGCCAGGGAAACGACCAGCCTCGCGTCGTCGACCAAGGCGCCGTCGTAGGCCAGCAGGGCGCCGCGCAACCGGTGCGGGGAAAGGCCGGGCGCGAGCGCCAGCGCCTCCGCCGCGGGGATCGACCGCGGCCGAGGCAGCACCGACGACGGCGTCCGCGCCGCCCGGCGGAGCGCGTCGCCCGCCCGGAGACCGGCCGCCACGAGGGCCTGCTGGGCTCGGGAAGTGCTGGGGTACAACGGGAACAGCTGCGGCATCGCGCGCGTCAGGTGCGGCGCGGTCCGCGTCATCATGATGCCGCGCTCGACAGCGCTTTCATGGGCCAGGCCCAGTTCCCCGTGGGCCAGGTAGCGGAGTCCGCCGTGGACGAGCTTCGAAGACCAGCGTGACGTCCCGAACGCGAGGTCGTGCGCCTCCACCAGCGCCACCGAAAGCCCGCGTGAAGCGGCGTCCAGCGCGATGCCCGTGCCGGTGACGCCGCCACCGACCACGACGACGTCGACGCGCTCGCCCGCGGCCAGCTCGGCGAGTTCGCGTTCGCGGCGCCGCGCGTTGAGGGAGCCGGACGTCACGGTTTCAGCGCCGCGTCGAGCACGTGCGTGAACTCCGCCAGCAGCGCCGCTTCGTCGACGTCCGCGGTGGCCGGGCGCAGCGAGAACGCGAACGACTGGACCACCAGCAGCACCGCCCGCGACTGCGCCGCGACCGGCGCGCGCCGGATCGAGCCGTCCTGGTGGCCGGCCGCCAGGAGCTGGTGCATCGCCTGCTCGGCGAACTTCTGCGTCGCGCCGAGCCGCTCCACGATGTAGGGCAGTACGAGTTCGGGGTCGACGTCGAGCAGCGTGCGGAACAGCGGGTCGGCCGCCAGCGCGCGGACGCCGGCCGAGGCGATGAGCACGAGCCGCTCGCGGCTGTCCGCGGCGTCGGCACCGCGTTCGCTCGCCGTGCGCAGCAGCCCGCTGAATTCGCGGGTCATCAGCGCCGCGAGCACGCTGCGGACGTCGGGGAAGCGGCGGTAGACCGTCATCCGGCTGACGCGGGCGGTTCGGGCGATTTCGGCGAGTGTGGTGCGGCGCACACCGACGGCCAGCACGCACGAGCGCGCGGCGTCGAGCAGCACGTCATCGGCCACTCGGGTCGCCGTCTGACGGCTGCGGGTGTCCGCGAGCGCGGAGGGTCCAGCCGGCTGCGTGGTGTGACGTTTCACGTCCATATGTCACACTGTAGTCGTGAACGCGCTCATTGACCACCGCCTCCGCCGGTCCTGGACCGCGGACGCCGCCGACGCCGCCCAGCTGCCCGCGCGAGCGGCCAAGTGGCTTGAACAGCGTATCGGCCGAACGGCCCCCGGTGCTGCCCCGGCGGGCGAATTGCCGGTGGAAATACCGTCACGGAAACTGGACGAGTCTGCTGCTGCCGCGTTGTCGGAAGTGGTCGGCGCGGAGAACGTGCTGGTCGACGACGCGGCGCGGCTCGCGCGGGCGACCGGGCTGTCCTACCTCGACCTGCTGCGGCGCCGGTCGCCGTCGGTGGAGTTCCCGGTGCCCGACGCGGTCGTGCTCCCGGCCGACGCCGACGAGGTCCAGGCGGTGCTCGACGCGTGCGTGCGGCACGACATCGGCGTCGTCCCCTTCGGCGGCGGCACGTCGGTGGTCGGCGGCGTCGCGGCGCTGCGCGGCGACAAGGCGTCGGTGATCGCGCTCGACCTCGTCCGGCTCGACGCGCTGGTGTCGGTCGACGCCGAGTCGCGCATCGCCGTGCTGCAGGCCGGCGTCCGCGGCCCCGAGGCCGAGCGCCTCCTCGGCGAGCACGGGCTGACGCTCGGGCACGTCCCGCAGTCGTGGGAGCGGGCGACGATCGGCGGCTTCGCGGCGACGCGCTCGGCCGGGCAGGCGTCGTCCGGCTACGGGCGTTTCGAGGACATGGTCACCGGTGTGCGGCTGGCGACCCCGCGCGGCGAGTGGAAGCTCGGCGTGGCGCCGGCGTCGGCCGCCGGGCCGGACCTGCGCCAGCTCGCGGTCGGCAGCGAGGGTGCGCTCGGCGTGATCACCGAGGTCGCGCTGCGGGTGCGGCCGGCGCCGGCGGTCCGCCGCTACGAGGGGTACGCCCTGCCCGGCTGGGAAGCTGGCCGCGAGGCGGTCCGCGACCTGGCCCAGCACCACGCGCTCGCCGACGTCACCCGGCTGTCCGATGTGGACGAAACCGGGGTTTCCCTGGCGCTGAACGCGGGCCTCAAGACGGCGGCGCTGCGCCGCTACCTCGCCGCACGCGGGGTGCGGCGGCCGTGCTTCCTCATCGTCGGCTGGGAAGGCACCGCGCACGAAGTCGCGGTGCGCCGCCGCGAAACCACGCGCCGGCTGAAGGCGCTGGGCGCGGTGCGCGTCGGCAAGGCGCTCGGCGAGTCCTGGCGACACGGCCGGTTCAGCGGACCCCGGCAGCGCGACGCGTTGCTGGACCGGGGGATCTGTGTCGAGACGCTGGAGACCGCGGCGTACTGGTCCAATGTGGACGAACTGCGTGACGACGTCCGCGCGGCGCTGACGGCGTCGCTGGGCCGGGCGATCGTGATGTGCCACATTTCCCACGCGTACGAAACCGGTGCGTCGCTGTACTTCACGGTGCTGACGGCCCGCGACGAAGCCGACCCGGTCGGGCAGTGGCAGCGCGCGAAAGCGGCGGCGTGCGAGGCGATCACCGGGCTCGGCACGATCTCCCACCACCACGCGGTCGGCGTCGACCACGCGCCTTACCTGAGCGCGGAGATCGGTTCGCTGGGCGTGGAAGTGTTGCGGGCGGCGAAGTCCGCGGTCGACCCGAGCGGGATCCTCAACCCCGGGAAGCTGATCTAGGGGAAGGTGCGCCCGTCCGGCGGTTCGACGACCTCGCAGGCGACGCCGGGACCGTCGGCCGGCTCGCCTTCGAGCTCGGCGGCCCGCGCCTGCGGGACGTCGGCCACGCGCACCGGCTTGCCGTCGACCAGCAGCGGGTACCGGATCGGCACCGCGCCGATGTAGGCGAGCACGTCGGTCACCCGGCTGCCGTCTTCGAGCGTGATGTCCGGGTCCGTCAGCCGCACCAGGTGGTAGCGGTTGCCGCGGCCCTCGCAGACGTCCAGCACCGCGAGCTGGTCCGGCGTCACGAACCAGACGGCGTGCTCCTCGACGCCCGGCAGCGCGGTGAGCGTGGCCGGGCGCTGGCCGTCGCGGAACCGCAGGCCGGCCGCCCAGACCGCGGCGAGACCGTCGCAGCGCGCGTGCGCCACGACGACCGGGCCCGCGAGCCCGAGCTCGGCCCGCATCCAGCTGATCTTCGACGGGTTCGCGTTGGAGCCGTACGCGAGCACGGCCTGCCTGTCCCGCCAGCCGGCCGGCGCCGTGGCCAGCGGGTGGCCGGCACCCTCGGTGTGGACGAAGGAGAAGCCCGGCCGGGTCCCCGGGTAGGGGTCGGCCGGGTAGTCCTCGTCGGCGAAGAGGGTCAGAACGTCACCACGCTGCGCAGGACCTCGCCGCGGTGCATCCGCTCGAAGGCCTGCTCGACGCCGTCCACGCCGATCCGCTCGGTGACGAACTTGTCCAGCGGCAGGCGGCCCTGCAGGTAGAGGTCGACGAGCATCGGGAAGTCCCGGCTGGGCAGGCAGTCGCCGTACCAGGACGACTTGAGCGAGCCGCCGCGCGAGAAGAAGTCGATCAGCGGCAGGTCGTTCAGCCGCATTTCCGGCGTCGGCACGCCGACGAGCACGACGGTGCCGGCGAGGTCGCGCCCGTAGAACGCCTGCCGCCAGGTCTCGGGGCGGCCGACCGCGTCGATGACGACGTCCGGGCCGAAGGAATTGGTCGCGTCCTGCATGGCCTCGACGACCTGCTCCTCGGAGAGGCCCCGGCTGTTGACGGTGTGGGTGGCGCCGAAGTCCTTGGCCCACGCCAGTTTCCGGTCGTCCATGTCGATCGCGACGATCGTGGTGGCGCCGGCGAGCTTCGCACCCGCGATGGCGGCGTCCCCGACCCCGCCGCACCCGATGACGGCGACCGAGTCGCCCCGGGTGACGGCCCCGGTGTTGATGGCGGCCCCGAGCCCGGCCATGACCCCGCACCCGAGCAGCCCGGCGACGGCGGGTTCGGCCTCGCGGTTCACCTTGGTGCACTGTCCGCTGTGGACGAGCGTCTTCTCGAGGAAGGCGCCGACGCCGAGCGCGGGCGAGAGCTTGGTGCCGTCTTGGAGCGTCATCGGCTGCGTGGCGTTGAAGGTGGAGAAGCAGTACCACGGCTTGCCGCGCTTGCAGGCCCGGCAGGTGCCGCAGACCGCGCGCCAGTTGAGGATGACGTAGTCACCGGGCGCGATGTCGGTGACCCCGGCCCCGACGGCCTCCACGACGCCGGCGGCTTCGTGGCCGAGCAGGAACGGGAAGTCGTCGTTGATCCCGCCTTCGCGGTAGTGCAGATCGGTGTGGCAGACCCCGCAGGCCTGCACGTTCACGACGGCCTCGCCGGGCCCGGGATCGGGCACGAGCACGGTCTCGAGCGACACGGGCTCGCCCTTCGCCCGCGAAACGACCCCCTGCACCTCGTACGGCATGTCAATCCACCTTCCGGCTCCTGGTCCTGCCCGCAGCTAATCACGGATCACGCGGAGATGGCGACATCCGCATGAGTGAGCTTCGGTGGCGAAAGCGCAACGGGTTGCGTCATCCGCAACTGGCCAGCCAGGTGGTGATGGCGGCCAGGTCGACGTCGGTGAGCCCGGCGTCCGCCGCGACGGTGTGGAGCAGCGCGGGACCCGGGTGGTGGTTCGCGACCCAAGCCCGGTCGGCGCCGGTGGTTTCGTCGTCGATCCAGACGAACGGAGACCCCGCCGCCCGCTCGACGATCCGCTCGGTTTTCCAGTGCCGCCCGCCGGCCGCGAGCTCGTCGGGGAAGTCGAGCACCGGGAGCGGCGGCAGGCCCAGCAGCGGGGCGACGCACTCGTTGGCGTCCTCGAACCAGGTGGTGGCCCAGACGAGGTCGCACCCGAGGGCGAGCAGCCGCGGGCCGAGGGCCGGATCGACCCTCCCCAGCAACGGGTTGCCCAGGTCGGCGTCGATGAAGGTCCGGTAGTCGCCGGTACGCCGCCCGAACGGGATCAGGGGACCGTCGACGTCGAGGAACAGCAGCGGCCGGGCCATGGTGACGGCAGTGTGGCACGGGGTGTGCCTCCGGCCCCCGGTTTCCACGCTACCGGCAGGGACCGACAGTTCACTCCGGCTTCGGCAGGTCCATCGACGCCAGCCGTGCCGGGTCGGCCACCGCGGCGATGCGCGCGACCCGGCCGTCCGCCACCACGAACGCCATCACCGACAGCGGCGAGCCGTCGCCGCGCCACGCCACCACGCCCGGCAAGCCGCCGACCAGGACCGTGCGGCCGCCGGAAGCCGCGCCGAACTGGGCTCCCGCCGCCACCTTCGTCGCTCCCAGTACCACCACCACGCCGCCCGGGGTGTCCACCGTCAGCTGGACGTCCGGGTCGAGGACCCGCAGCAGGCCCTCGAAGTCGCCGTCATGGGCCGCGCGCAAGAACGCCTGGACCACTTCGCGCTGCGAGGAACCTCCCGCCGCCGGAGTCCGGTCCGCGGCCCGGACCTTGCGGCGGGCGCGGCTGGCCAGCATCTTCGTCGCTCCCGACGACTTGCCCAGGATGCGGCCGAGCTCCTCGAACGGGACCGCGAACAGGTCGTGCAGCACGAACGCCAGCCGCTCGGCCGGGCCCAGCGACTCGAGGACCACCAGCAGCGCCAGGCCCACCGAGTCCGCGCGGGCGACGTCCTCGGTGCCGTCGTCGATCGCCACCAAGATCTCGTCGTACGGCGACTCGGGGCGTGACTTGCGCGAGCGCAGGACGTCCAGGCTGATCCGGCCGACCACCGTGGTCAGCCAGCCGTCGAGGTTGCCGATGGCCGCCGCGTCCTGGCGGGACAGGCGCAGCCACGCCTCCTGGACCGCGTCTTCGGCATCGGCGTGCGAGCCGAGCAGGCGGTGCGCCACCGCGAGCAGGCGCTCGCGCCGGGCTTCGAACGCTTCGGCCAGCGTGTCGGGCATGTCGTTACCGTGGAAGCACGGCACGCGGGTGTCACGTCGGCGAAGCGGCAGGGGGAGACCGACGACCGGCTGCACAACGTCGTCATCTGGCGCGAGACGCCGTTCTTCACCGAGCCGGAGCGGACGGCGCTCGCCCTGACCGAGGCCGCGACCCGGATCCAGGACGGCCGGCCCGGCGTCACCGACGAAATCTGGGCGGCCGCCGCCGCGCACTTCGACGAGCCGCAGCTGTCGGCGATCGTCCTGAACATCGCGCTCACCGGCTTCTTCAACCGGATCAACCGCGCGATCCGCGAGCAGGCGGGCAAGGCCTGGTAAAGCCGTGAAGGCCACATCCCCGGGGATGTGGCCTTCACGGACTACGCCGGGGTGATGATGTACGCGACGCCGCCGGGGCCGCCCGCCACCGTGCCGTCCGCGCGGTAGCGCTTCGTCCGCTGCCAGATCTTCTCGAACTGGTCGCGCTTGTAGACGTTCCGGACGCGGTCGTTGCTGCTGGCCGCCGGGTCGTTGGCGATCACGTCGCCGTCCTTCGTGAACCCGACGACGACCATGATGTGCCCCGCCGTCCCGTAGCCGGCGCCGTCCAGCTCCGAAGCCAGGAACGACTGCGACGTGATCACCGGGATGCCGCGGGCGATGTAGTTCTCCAGCTCGTTCAGCGAGTGCAGCCGCGTGATGTGCCCCTTGAGGCCGCGCGACGCCGCGTAGGCGGTGTTGAACGGCCAGTTCCCGGTGCCGTCGTAGGCGTGGTCGTAGGTGTAGCGCGCCGCGAACGCCACCTGCGGGTCGACGTAGTCGGCCGGGATCCACGACATCTCTTCGGCGGACGGCTTCTTGCCCCAGTACTCGGCCACCATCTCGGTCGACGTCGGGCTGCACCAGGCTTCGCCGCCCCCGCCGTACTGCGGGAACTGTCCCTTGTGGAGGTTCTGCGCGTACGCGGGCACCTTCAGCTCGATCCCGGTGGCGCGCCCCGGCTTGGTCGGCTGCACCTCGAAGCGGTCCGGCACGGCGGACGTCATCGCGCCCAGCAGCGACACCGACGGCGTCGCGCCCGAGCCGGCTTCGCGGTAGAGGCTGATCCGCAGCTTGTACGACTTCAGCGTCACCCCGGCCTTCGTGACCAGCGTGTCGACGTCGACCAGCGCGTTCGCGTCGTCCTGGCCGTCGACGCTGGTGCGCAGGATGTCGGCGTCCCCGCCGGCCCAGCGGCCCATCACGTACCAGCCGGTCTGGGCGCCCGCCGACGTCCGGCCCTGCGCTTCGACCTGCAGCCACGTCTTGGCCGGCGTCTTCGCGTTCCAGGACGCGACCAGCTGCGTCGCGCCGAAGCCCTGCCGGTACGAGGGCGACGTCCACTGGCTGTACTCGTACGTCCGCGTGGTGCCGAGCTCCGGCTCGGTGTGCTGCACCGAGCCGATCGGGCGCGTGATGCGCAGGCCGTCGCGGGTCAGCGCGAGCCCGGCGAAGTCGCCTTCGTGGAAGCGGCCGCCGGTCCACTCGTGGTAGTCGACGGCTTCGTCGTCGCGCGGCCCCGCTTCGGCGACCTGAACGGTTACGGCTGTCAGCACGACAACCGACAGTAATGTGAACAGACTGCGTACCCGCATCGCGGCTCCTCGCTCGACCCACCCAGTAGGCGAGGATTTTCGCCGGTCCGGCGAGGTATGTAAACAGGTACCTACAGGACGGCCTGGGTCTGTGTCACTTTCGCGACCAACTTGCCGTCGTCACCGTGGATTTCCGTCTCCACCACGACGAACTTGCGCCCGGCGTGCAGTGGTCTGGACGACGCAACGGCGTAGCCCGAACGCACCGCGCGCAGGAAGTTCGTCTTCGACTCGACGGTGGTCGTGCCCTGTCCGCCCTCGGGCAGGTTGAGGAACGCGCACACGGCGCCGGTCGAGTCGGCCAGCGCCATGAGCGCGCCCCCGTGCAGCGCACCGCCGAGCGTGCAGAGGCTCTCGTCCCACTTCAGCCGGCTGCGGACGAGCGCGGGCCCGTGCTCCAGCACCTCGACGCCGAGGCGTTCGGAGAACGGCATGGAGCGGTGGAAGAGCTGCGTGCCCTCGGGATCGGTCATGCGGCCCAGCCTGCCGGAACCCCCCGCCGCCGGTCGATTACCCCGCAAGTAGTCGTCAGGCGAGCGGGTTGACCAGGAGCAGCTCGGTGTTGTGGTCCGCGGCCGCGCCCACGCGGCCCGGGTCGGTGTGGATGTCGTTGTAGGACAGTTCGCGGTACAGCGACGCAAGCGCTTGCGGCGTCCGGTCCCCGTAGTCGACGGCGTACGGCGCCTCCGCCTCGATCAACGTCGTGAACAACGACAACGTGCCGTCCGCGTTGTCCGCGACCTCGACGATCCGCGCGTGCTGCGGGAAGTCGACGTGCGACGCGGTGTTGATCTCCCAGAAGCCCTGCTTCGGGGTGCCGCCGGCGTGCGCCGTGATCTGGTTGCGGTGCGTGTGACCGTTGACCCAGGCCAGCACGTTCGGGAACCGCTTGAGCAGCGCCACGAACGCGTTGCCGTCCAGGCGCGGGTCGAGCAGGTGGCGCGAGTCCGGCAGGAGGTTGCCCATCGAGCCGCTCGTGTGGTGGCTGAACAGGATGAACAGCTCGTCGGTGACCGAATGGGTGACCTTGCGGCCGAAGAAGTCGTAGTACGCCGAGCTGTTGCGCTTGAGCGTCGACTCCACCCAGTTGTACTGCGCGAGCCCGATCGAGCCGTCCGCGAACCCGGCGTCCGTGGTCGTGTCGAGGCTGATCCCGGTGATGCCCGGGGCGATCCGGAACGTGTAGTAGACGTTCTTGCCGTCCGCGTTGGCGCTGCTGAAGCCGTGACCGACCGGGCCGGGGCCGGTGTTGGCCGCGTCGAGGTGCGCGCGGACGAACTCGCCGGTCGTGAACGGGCGGCGCCGCGCGTCCGGCGTGATCTCGCGGATCGTGCCGGAGCCGCCGAACAGCTCCGCGACCGGAATGCTCGAACCGGGCTTCTGGATGGCCGCCGCGAGCTTCTTCGCGGTCGTCTTGTCCTTGCCGATCACCTTGTACCTGCCGGTGTACCAGGCATCGATGCCGGGGATCTGGGCCGGCAGCGAGCCGACGATGCTGTCGTCGTGGTTGCCGAAGGTGCAGAACCACGGCACGTCCAGGCCTGGCGCGGTGAACGTCTTCAGCGCCGCTTCGAGCAGGCCCGGCAGCTGCGGGAAGCCCTTGGCCGAGTAGTCGTCACCGACGCCCGGGATCGACGGGTTCCAGTACTCCTTGTTGCCCGAGCTCTGGACGCCTTCGTACGCGTTCGCGTCGCCGGAGTTCGGCGTGACGCTGCCGCCGTTGAGGACCTTGAGGAACCAGTCGAGCTCGATCAGCTCGTGGTTGTCGGTGTTGTCGCCGGTGGTGACCATGAGGTCGAACGGCCGCCCGGTGAACGGGCCCTGCCGCACGCTGTTGACGCGCTCGACCAGCGCGCTGGTGGCGACGGTGCCGAGCGCCTCCTGCGGCCGGTGCGCGGAGCCGATGAACGGGTGCAGGTACTCGAACCGCGCGGGGCTCTCGGTGTCGGTGATGTGCAGGTCGGTGAACTGCACGAACGCGCTGAGCGCGCGGCGGCGGTCGTCGCGCCCGGTCTGCGGCGCGGCGAGGTCGCTCCGGACGACCAGCGGCCAGCCGGGGCCCGCGGACAGCCGCGAGTAGCCGGTGCCCGACGCGGTCGCGACCTGCTCGAGCGTGGTGCCGGTGGTGCTGACCGACCGCGTGCCGGTCAGCCGCAGCGCGCGGTCGAGGGCGTTCGCGGTGGGCGTGCAGAGCAGGAGCCCGAGACCGGCGGCGCCCGCGGTGGCGACGGTGCGCCGGGTGAGTTCGGCCATGGTTGTTCGCTCCCCAGTCTTCTCGGTTGCCAGCACCGTGCCGGACGTCGATGACCGGACGGTGAACGTGACATTTCGAGCTACCCTGTCACGGGCGTCGGGGTGGGTGTACCGCCGAAGGTCGTGGTCATTTCAGCCGCGCGGCGAGACCGTCGAGGACGACTTCGGCGTCCGGTGCGAAGAGGTCGTCGGCGGTGGTGCGGGCGAACGCCGGGCCGAGCGCCTTGACGGCGGGGAAGCCGTCCCGTCGATCTCGAACGCGTCCTCGCAGACGGCTTCGGCGAGCAGGTCGAGGAGCTGCGCCTTGTCCTTGACGTGCCAGTACGACGACCTGGCGGCGCGCGCGGCTTTCCTGGCCGGCGCGCCGCTGCCCGACGGCTTCTCGACCGGGCTCAGGCTGGTGGGTTCAGCCCGTCAACCCGGACTCGGTCACGCCGCGCACCAGGTACCGCTGCAGGAACGCGAACAGCAGCACGATCGGCAGGATCGACACCGCCGCCGCCAGGAACAGCAGGTTCAGCTGCGGGTTCTGCGCCGTCAGCAAGCCCGACAGCGCCACCTGGACCGTCCACGAATCGGGGGACTGGGCGATGATCAGCGGCCACAGGAACGCGTTCCAGCTGCCGATCACCGTGATGACCGCGATCGCCGCGAAGAACCCCTTCGAATTCGGCACGACGACCCGCCAGAACACGCCCCAGCGGCTCAGCCCGTCCATCCGCCCGGCCTCCTCCAGCTCGCGCGGGAAGTCCAGGAAGTACTGGCGGAACAGGAACACGCTGAACGCGCTGAACAGCCCGGGGATCACCAGGCCGCGGAAGTCCGACAGCCAGCCCAGCGACGAGACCACCACGAAGCTCGGCACGAACGTCACCGACGTCGGGATCATCAGCGTCGCCAAAACCGCGTAGAACACGATCTTGGTGTGCCGGTACGGGATCCGGGCCAGGCCGTAGCCGGCCAGGGAGCAGAGCACCAGCAGGCCGACCGTCTGCAGTGCCGCCACGATCGCCGAATTGAGCAGGCTGCGCGCGAACGGGACGTCCTCCGAGGAGAACAGCTTCGAGAAGTTCTCCCAGTGCACTGTGGACGGGAAGAACGTCCACCCGGGAGCGGTGATTTCCGCCCGTGACGCCAAACCGTTGCGCAGCAGCAGGTAGAACGGCAGCAGGAACAGGATCGCCGCGACGCTCAGGAAAATCCACCGGAGTACCGCCCTCATGCCGGCCTCCCGAAGCGCAGGACGCGGCCCTGCAGCAAGGTCACGAGCGCGATGATCAGCGCCAGGATCACCGCGCCCGCGCTGCCGCGGCCGAGGTCCTGGCCGCCCGAACCCAGCGACGTGTAGTAGAGGTAGACCAGGGGTGGCCGGGCGAAGGGCGGATAACCGCGGCTGTCGCCCATGATGTTGTAGAACTCGTCGAACGCCTGGTACGCGTTGATCAGGTTCAGCAGCAGCACCGCCACCGCCGTCGACCGCAGCTGCGGGAGCGTCACGTACCGGAACACCTGCCAGCCCGGCTTCGCGCCGTCGAGCCAGGCCGCCTCGTAGAGGTGCTGCGGGATCCGTTGCAGTGCCGCGATGAACAAGATCATGTAGAAGCCCAGCTGCAGCCACAGCCGGGCGGTCACCAGCACGATCCAGTACAGCGGCGGGTGCACCGTCCCGGTCCACGCCACCGGGTCCACGCCGAAGACCGACAGCACCGAGTTCGCCAGTCCGTACCGGACACCGGAGAACAACGACGTCTTCCAGATCAGCGACGCCACGACGTACGAGCACGCGAACGGCAGGAAGAACACCGACCGGAAGAACGCCCGCGCGAACCGCAGCCGGTTGACGCCGAGCGCCAGCGCCAGCGACAGCACGAACGTCAGCGGCACGATGAACACCGCGAACACGCTGAACGTGCCCAGGCTCGACAGGAACGGCTCGTCGGTGAGCATGTGCCCGTAGTTGTCCAGCCCGACGAAGTCCGTCGGGGTCACGGTGTTCCGCGCGTCGAAGAACGACAGGTACGCGCTCCAGCCGATCGGGAGGTACGCGAAGACCGCGAGCCCGAGCAGGAACGGACCGACGAAGAGCCAGAAGGCGCGCGCGTCGCGCCGCTTCATCCGAACAGGCGCTTCAGCTCGGACTGGACCACCCCGACGGCCGTCTTGACCTGCGCCGCCGGGTCCGCGCCCTCCTTCGCGATCTTCGCGGCCGCGTCGGACAGCGCCGTGTTCGCCTGCTGGGTCCACACGGGACCGCCGACGAGGTGGCTGTTCTCCTTGACGAACCGGGCCGCGTCGGCGGCCGGGCCGTTCTTGAGGTTGTCCGCGCGGTCGATCAGGCTTTGGCGGGCCGGCACGTGGAAGCCGAACTTCGTCGCGAACTCCAGCTGGTCGTCGGTCTTGTCGACCCACAGCCACTTCACGAACGCCTTGGCCTCGGCGACGTGCGCGCTCTTGGCGTTGACCATCGCGCCGTACGCGCCGACCGGCACCGACGGCGCCCCGCTGCCGTCGAGCTTGGGGAAGGGGAGCACGCCGAAGTCGTCGTCGAACGCCGAGCGGATCTTCGGCACGTTCCACAGCCCGGTCCACTGCATCGCGGCGAGCCCGTCGACGAACGCACCGGGGTCCGACCAGTCGGCCGGCGCGCCGAGCAGCAAGGATCCGTTGGTGTTGAGCGTGTGCAGCTTGCCCAAGGCGGTCGCGGCGCGCGGGTCGTCGAAGCCGACCTCGCGGTTGCCGCTCTTCAGGTAGTCGAGGCCCGCCGACCACAGCAGCGGGCCGGTGAGCACGCCGACGCCGCCGTCGTTGCCCGCGAAGAAGCCCTTGACGCCGTCCTTCGTGAGCTTTGCGGCCGCGTCGATCAGCTCGTCGACCGTCTGCGGCGGCTGCACGCCGGCCGCCTGCAGCAGGCTCTTGCGGTAGAAGAGCACCTGCGTGTCGGTGGCCTGCGGGATGCCGTAGACCTTGCCTTCGACGGTCTGCGCGGCGAGCACGGCCGGGCTGAAGTCGGCCTTCACCGGCGCGATGACGTCGTCGAGCGAGACGACCTGGTTCTGCCGCACCCAGTCGATCTTGACCTGCGCCTCGAAGACGTCCGGCACCTTGCTGTTCTGCAGCGCGGTGACGATCTTGGAGTCGTAGTCGCCGGGGTTCCACTGCACGTTCACGCTCGCGCCGGGGTAGCTCGCCGCGTAGCGCTTCACGGCTTCCTGGACGCCGTCCTCACCGTACGCGTGGTACCACTGCTGGAGCGCGACCTTGGGTGCGTCCGACGGCGGCGGCCCGGCCGAGTAGGCCGTCGAGGGCGGCGGGTCGCCCTGCCGCCCGGTGTTCGACCCGCACGCCGCCGTCAGCGCGCCGACGCCCGCCAGTGCCATGAACCTGCGCCTGTTATGCATCCCCAGAACCCCTTCGTGAAGTCCGTGAAGGCCACCTTGAGGAAGACAGAGTTCCTCAAGGTGGCCTTCGCGAACATGAAGACTCGCCGGAGATTTACCCGTTAGAGCTGGGCGATGTCGAGCTTTCCCTCGGAGTAGGACGCGCGGATGCGCTTCTTGTCGAACTTGCCGACGCTCGTCTTGGGGACTTCGTCCACGAACGTCCAGTTCTCCGGCAGCTGCCACTTCGCGACCTTGTCGCTCAGGAACTCGCGCAGCTCCTCGGGCGTGGCGGTCTGTCCCTCCTTGAGCACGACGGCGACCAGCGGCCGCTCGTCCCACTTCTCGTCGGGGATGCCGACGACCGCGGCTTCGGCGACGGCCGGGTGGCCCATGACCTGGTTCTCCAGGTCGACCGAGGAGATCCACTCGCCGCCGGACTTGATGACGTCCTTGGCGCGGTCGGTCAGCGTCAGGTAGCCGTCGGCGCTGATCTTGCCGACGTCGCCGGTGCGCAGCCAGCCGTCGTGGAACTTGTCCGGGTCGACCTGCGAGCCGCCGAAGTACGAGCCGGCGATCCACGGCCCCTGGACCTCGAGCTCGCCGACGGCCTCGTTGTCCCAGGGGAGCACCGTGCCGTCGTCGTCGAGCAGCCGCGCCCGCACGGACGCCGGGAAGCGGCCCTGCGTGTAGCGGTAGCGCCAGGCCTCGTCGCCGGTCGCGGCCGCGGGCGGGCGCGCGACGCTGCCCAGCGGCGACGTCTCCGTCATGCCCCAGGCGTGCAGGATCGAGACCTTGTGCTTCTCCTGGAACGCGTGCATCAGCGACGGCGGCACCGCCGACCCGCCGACCACGACTTCGCGCAGGTGGGAGATGTCCTGCGGGTGGGCTTCGAGGTGGGCGAGCAGGCCCTGCCAGACGGTCGGGACCGCGCCGGCGAACGTCGGCTTCTCGGCGGCGAGCAGCGCGGCGAGCGGGGCCGGCTGGAGGAAGCGGTCCGGCATGACCAGGGACGCGCCGACCATCAGCGCCGCGTACGGCAGGCCCCACGCCATGGCGTGGAACTGCGGCACGATGGCCAGCGCCTTGTCGCTCTGCGCGAGGTTCATGCTGTCGCTCATGCAGACCTGCATCGAGTGCAGCCAGATCGAGCGGTGTGAATAGGCGACGCCCTTGGGGTCACCCGTCGTGCCCGACGTGTAACACATCGCGGCCGCGGAGCGCTCGTCCACCTCCGGCCAGTCGAAGGTGTCCG
This sequence comes from Amycolatopsis sp. NPDC049159, assembly GCF_040648295.1. Lineage (NCBI taxonomy): Bacteria > Bacillati > Actinomycetota > Actinomycetes > Pseudonocardiales > Pseudonocardiaceae > Amycolatopsis > Amycolatopsis sp. NPDC049159. The sequence continues at coordinate 15,805 of NZ_JBEZDL010000022.1, read as the reverse complement.
GCTGGGCGGCCAGCAGCTCGGCGTAGGCGTGCACCTGGACGCCGTCCGGGGCCTGCAGGGCCGCCGCGTCGCCGTTGGCCACGATGACGTGCCGGACGGTCTTGAACTCGGGCAGCTGCTTGGCCAGCAGCGGGACGAGCGTGCCGTCGACGATGACGACCTGGTCCTCGGCGTGGTTGGCGACGAACGTCAGCTGCTCGGGGAAGAGCCGGATGTTCAGGGTGTGCAGCACGGCACCCATCGCCGGGACGGCCAGGTAGGCGGCCAGGTGCTCGGCGTTGTTCCACATGAACGTGCCGACGCGCTGGTCGCCGGTGACGCCGAGGCTCCGCAGCGCGTTCGCGAGGCGGGCGGCGTGGCGGCCGAGCTCGCCGTAGCTCTCGCGACGGGCTTCTGAACCGGTCCAGGTGATGACTTCGCTCGCCGAGTGCACCGACGTGCCGTGGCGGAGCAGGTTCGCCAGCGACAGCTGGCCGTCCTGCATGGTGCTCAACATGGTCGCTCCCGGGGGTTGTTCGCCGGTGAACTGGGGTTGGGCCGACTCTAGTGCGGATCGGGTGAAGCGGGCATGGTCAACAACGGCTCCGTTCGGTCACGGTCGTCGCGCGATCGGGGGACGACCGGACGATGATCAAGATCATCAATTTCCCGCCTTTTCCTTGCGGACAAGGAAATGCGCCGGGTAACGGAGGCTCCACTTCCGGGTGAGTTGTGCCACGCGGACCGCTGATTGGGAGCGTTTCCGCAGGCCGGAGCGGGTTGCCCGGTATCACCTCCGGGGGTAATAAGTGCGTGTCGGTTGCACGGCCGCGAAGCCGGTGGCGTTTACTGGGGCCGTGGCAAGAGACGGCTGAGCAGCGCTTGCAGGAGCAAGCACTCAGAAAAGCTGTCGGCCGCGAAAGCGGAGACCTGAGAGGAAAGGACACTACGTTGGCTCTGCCTACGTTGACTCCGGAGCAGCGCGCTGACGCCTTGGCCAAGGCCGCCGAGGCTCGCAAGGCGCGTTCGGAACTGCTCGCGTCGATCAAGTCCGGCAAGGAGAGCATCGAAAAGGTGCTCAAGCAGGCCAAGGAGAACAAGACCATCGGGAAGACGAAGGTCACCCAGCTGCTGAAGGCCGTCCCCGGCCTCGGCGCGGTGAAGGTCGCCGCCCTGCTCGAGCAGGCCGGCATCGACCCGGACCGGCGGGCCGCCGGCCTGGGCGAGCGCCAGCGCGAGGCGCTCATCGACGCGCTCAAGTAGCCGTCACCAGGAGCTCCCGCGAGGGGAGTGTCGCTCGCGACACTTCCCTCGCGGATCTCCCGAAGCCTGGGACGCTGGAGTGGTGAGTTCTCAGTCTTCTGGGGCCGAGCCCCAGGCCCCGGCCGGGGGACAAGCCCCCCTGGACCCCCCGAAAGCGGTCGGTCCGGCCACCCCGGTTGACCTCGCCGCCCGCTACCAGCGTGGCGACTTCCTCTTCACGACGGCCCAGCGCGCACTCCTCGCGCAGGGCAAGATCCGGACGGTCACCGAAACGGACCCCCGGCGGCTCGCTTCGGCGATCCCCGGCGTCCTGGCCGAGACCGGAGCCCCACTGGCCGTCGGCGTCCTGCCGTTCGACACCGGGCCCGACACGAAGGTGCCGGGCCACCTCGTCGTGCCCCGGACCGTCCACCGCGCCGAAGGGGCACCTTCGCTGCCGCGTGAGGTCCTGCCGGCGCCCGTCCGGGTGCGCGCCGTGCCGTCACCCGAGCAGCACATGGCCGGCGTGCGGGCGGCGGTGGACGCGTTGGCTTCGCGGGACCTGCGCAAAGTCGTCCTGGCCCGCGCGCTGGACCTCGAGTTTTCGGTACCGGTGCCCGCCGAGCGCATCGTGCGCAACCTGGCGGTCGGCAACCCGCGCCACTTCACGTACGCGGCCGAGCTGCCCGGCGGCCGGTCCCTGGTCGGCGCCACCCCCGAGCTGCTGCTGCGCCGCACCGGCCGCACGGTGTTCTCGTCCCCGCACGCGGGCTCCATGCCGCGTTCGCCCGACCCGGCGACCGACCGCGCCAACGGCGAGGCGCTGCGGACGTCCCGCAAGGACCAGCTCGAGCACGCGGTGGTCATCGACTACGTCGTCGAGGCCCTGCGGCCGTTCTGCCGCACGCTGGACGTCCCGGCGGGCCCGGAGCTGGTCACGACGCCGGCGATCTGGCACCTGCGCACCCCGATCACGGGCGAGCTGATCGACCCGGAGGTGACGGCCCTCGACCTGGCGGCCGCCCTCCACCCGACCCCGGCGATCTGCGGCACCCCGACGGAGGGGGCCCGCGAGCTGGTCCAGGAACTGGAGCCGTTCGACCGCGACTACTACGCGGGAGCGGTCGGCTGGGTCGACGCAACGGGCGACGGCGAGTGGGCGGTGGCGATCCGCTGCGCGGAGATCGCGTCGACATCGATGCGGCTGTACGCGGGCGGCGGCATCGTGGCGGCCTCGGACCCGCAGTCGGAACTGGACGAGACGACGGCGAAGTTCCGGACGCTGCTGGCGGCGATGGGCCTGGAGGACTCGCTCGGCTAGCCGGCCGGCGGGATCCAGGGGGTCGTCGCTGGGCGGTCGCCTGGCGTAGCCACTGCTACCGGCGCGCGCCGGATCGCCGACGACGATGGGTCTCGCGGGTGTCGCTTAGGGAACCCAGTGCTCCTCGGTCACCGAGAGCTCCTCGGTCGTCAGCACCGCGATGGCCGCCCGGTAGCCGTCCGCCGCCTTCAGGTCCACCAGTCGCGTACGCGCCGGGTCAAGCGCCGCGTCCCCGGAAGACACCAGCTGGGCCGGTTCGTCGTAGCGGGAGAACGTGATGCTCTGCAGTGGGATGCGCAGGCCCTTGCCCGTGGCCTTCATCACCGCTTCCTTGCGCGTCCAGTAGACGAAGAACGCCGCCGCCTTCTCGTCCGGCGCGAGGCCCGCCAGGTGGGCTGCCTCGGCCGGGCTCAGCGCGTACTCGATCAGGCCGTCGTCCGCGCGGCGGTTCGCCGTCTCGACGTCCAGGCCGACCGGGACCGACGGGGTTGCCGCGAGGCCGATCAGGTCGCCCGAGTGGGAGATCGACAGCGTCAGGTCCGCGCCCGGGACCCGGGGCCTGCCGTGGGGCTTGCCGCAGTCTTCGCAGGTCGCGTCGAACTTCACCGTCTCGGGGGTCAGGCCGAGGCGCTCCGCCGCCACCGTCTTCGCCAGCACGCGGCCGGTCAGGAAGCGGCGCTTGTCGGCGTCCTGGCGGTACGCCCCGAAGCGGTCCTGCTCGACTTCGTCCAGCAGGCGCAGGAAGCGCTCTTCGGCGGGCAGCGGCGACGACCAGCGGACCACGATCTCCATCACCCCTCCGATCCTTCCGGGCGCCCGGGCGCTTGTCACGAATTCGGGCGCAGGTCTGGGGTAATCCACCTCTCACGGGGTACCCTGAGGTAAGCAAGCGCTTAGCCAGTGTCGGAGGAGCAGCTCACCCATGGATTTCTCTCTCAGCACCGAAGAACGTGAAGTGCGCGACTGGGTCCGCACGTTCGTCCAGCGGGAGCTGATCCCGCTCGAGCAGGAAGTCCTCCGCCGCGAGCGCGCGCACCAGCCCGGCCTCACCGGCGAGGAGCTGAAGGACCTCCAGCTGAAGGCGAAGGAGTCCGGCTTCTGGGGCGTCTTCACGCCCGAGGAGTACGGCGGCATGGGGCTCTCCGCCGTGATGGCCGCGCTGCTGGAGGCCGAGCTCGGCCGCACCTTCGTGCCGTTCCGCTTCGGCGGCGCCGCGGACAACATCCTGTTCCACGCCAACGACGAGCAGAAGCAGACCTACCTGCTGCCGACCATCTCGGGCGAGCGCAAGTCGTGCTTCGCGATCACCGAGCCGGGTGCCGGGTCGGACGCGAAGGCCATCCGCACCACCGCCCGCAAGGACGGCACCGACTGGATCATCAACGGCGAGAAGACCTTCATCACCGGCGGCAACGAAGCCGACTTCACCATGGTCTTCGCGATCACCGACCCGGAGAAGGGCGCCAACGGCGGCGTCACCTGCTTCCTCGTCGACCGCGAGGCCGGCTGGAAGTCCGAATACATCGACACCATGGGCGAGTGGGGCCCGGCGTCGCTGATCTTCCAGGACGTCCGCGTGCCCGAGACGCAGATCCTCGGCGAAGAGGGCCGCGGCTTCGAACTCGCGATGCAGTGGATCGGGCAGGGCCGCTACCTCCTGCCGGCCCGCGCGATCGGTTCGTGCGAGCGGCTGATCTCCATGGCCATCGAGCACGCCAACACGCGCGAGACGTTCGGGCAGAAGATCGCCGAACGCCAGGCCATCCAGTGGATGATCGCCGACTCCGGTGTCGAGCTCGAAGCGCTGCGGTGGCTGGTGTTGAACGCCGCCTGGCAGGTCGACCAGGGCATCGATTCGCGGCACGCGCAGTCGATGGCGAAGCTGTACGGCGGCCAGAAGGCCAACGAAATCGTCGACCGCGTCCTGCAGATCCACGGTGGCATGGGCTACACGCGGGAGCTGCCGATCGAGCGGTGGTACCGCGAGCTGCGGCTGCTGCGCATCTACGAAGGCACCGACGAGATCCAGCGCCGCACCATCGCGCGCAACCTCCTCAAGGGGCACGTGAAGGTCGGCGGCGTCCTGGGCTGAGCCGCCAAGCGCGTGAAGCCGTCAAGGCCGCCGATTCCCGGCGGCCTTGACGGCTGTTCGGCTGCGTACTGCTTACTGCTTGTTGCGAATGGCGATCGGGACGCCGGCGAGGTCCTCTTCGTTGCACAGGAGCTTGACGTCGTAGTACGGCGAGCCCTGGCGGTCGTCGTAGTCGAGGTGGATGGCCAGGACGTCGAGGGGTTCGCCCAGCCACTCCTGCGCCTGCCGGAGCCAGGTGGAGCACCGCTCGAGGGCGGTGGGGAGATCGTCATCGCGGAACTCGACGGGGCGATAGGGCACATCCTGCACCTGATCGCGGGGGTGTGCCGGCGCCGGGAGGCCCGGCGCGAGACCCGAGTCGTCCAGTTCCAGTTGGATCGTTTCCTCAGTCACCCTTCGAGCGTCCCCCACGCACGCCGTCTGGGCAAGGCGTACACAGGTAAAAGCGCCGCTAAACGGACACCCCCCACTCTTTCGCGACGATTTCCCGGCACCGCCGGAAGTCGGTCCGGCCCGGCGTGGACGGGCAGCCCAGCGCCCTCGACACCAGCTCCGCGTAGTGCTCCGCGAGCTGGTCCAGCGCCAGCGGGCCGCGCGGGGAGTACCAGCGGGCCACGCCACTGCACATCTCCAGCAGTGCGAGCCGCGTCACTGCCGGGTGTTCGGTGTGGAACACCCCCGCCGCGACGCCTTCGTCGATCGCCGCCGCCCACAGGCGTTCGTACGCGTCCCGCAACGCCACCACCGGCTCGCGCGCGGCCGGCGACAGGACGTCGACTTCGTTGTCCACCACGCGGGTTTCCGCCGGACCGACCGCGTGCGCGAGCACGTGCAGCGCGACCAGCGTGCGCAGCCGGTGCACGGGATCGCCGCCGCCCGCCGTAGCTTCGCGGGCCGCGTCCAGCAAGCGGTTCAGCGCGGTGTGCATGATCTCGGCGAGAAGATCCTCTTTGGTGCCCATGTAGTGGTACAGGCTCGCCGACGAGAGTTCCGCCTCCTGCGCCAGATCCCGGATGCCGGTGCCGTGGAAGCCCTTGGTGGCGAACAGCTTCACCGCCGCCGCGCGGACGCGCTCCCGGCTGCTCACAGCCATGTTCCCGCCTTCGCGTCCCACGACCCGGCGCGCGGGTCGGCCACCTTCCGCAGCTCGCCCTTGGCGACCCGCTCGGAAGGCGTCATCGGCAGCGCGTCGGCGAACGCCCAGAACCGCGGAACCTTGAAGTAGGCGAGCTTTCCCGCGCAGAACTCGGCCAGTGCGGCCGGTTCGGGCCGCTCGCCGTCGCACACGACGTACGCCTTGATCTCCTCGCCGCGCAGTTCGTCGGGCACCGCGACGACGGCCGCCAGCTTGATCGAGGGGTGCAGCAGCAGCGCGCGCTCGACCTCGTCCGCGGAGACGTTTTCGCCGCTGCGGCGGATCATGTCCTTGGTGCGGCCGACGTAGTAGACGCGGCCGGCGTCGTCCAGCCGCGCGAGGTCGCCGGTGTGGAACCAGCCGTTCTCGAACGCTTTCGCCGTCGCTGCGGGATCGTCGTGGTAGCCGTGCATCAGCCCGATGCCGCGGATCAGCAGCTGTCCGGTTTCGCCGCGCGGCAACGGCTTCCCGTCGTCCCCGGCGACCATCACCTCGCGGTCGCGGCTCGGCCGCCCGATGCAGCCGGTGCCGACGGTCTCGTCGTGGTCGGCGGCGGTCATCCGGATGTCGCCGCCGGTTTCGGTCATCCCGAACGCCTCGTACCACGGCACGCCCCAGCGCGCCTCCAGCTCGGCGTGCAGCTCCCGCGGGATCGCCGACGCGCAGATCGCGCGGACGCGGTGGTCGCGATCGGCGGCCGACGGTTCCTGGCGCAGCAGCAGCGTCGGCATCAGGCCGAGGCAGTAGAACCAGGTGACGCCGTGCTCGCGGACCTTCGCCCAGAACGTGCTGGGGTGGAACCGGTCCAGCACGACGAGCGTGGCGCCGCCGGCCAGCCCGAGCGCGACGTTCCACTGTGGATCGATGTAGTGGAACGGCTGCGCGGTCAGGAGCACGTCGTCTTCGCCGACGGCGGGGAAGTCGGTGGCCAGGCCGACGGCGAGCGTCGTCCAGTAGCGGTTCGGCAGGACGCAGCCCTTGGGCGCGCCGGTGGTGCCCGAGGTGTACTGGATGTTCACCGGCAGTTCGGGCACGGGGGTGAAGGCCGCACTTTCACGTGAAAGTGCGGGCCCCAGGTGCGCACTTTCACGTGAAAGTGCGGCTGGGGTGATGACCTCGGTGAGGCCGATCCGGTTGAGGAGGCCGGTGAACTCCGGCGCGGCGATGGCCAGCTTCGCGCCGGAATGGCGGAGGACGTGGGCGCCGTCGAACTCCTGGTAGTTCGTGTTGACCGGCACCAGCAGCGCGCCGATCTTCGCCAGCGCCAGCCAGAGCAGCGGGAACTCCGGCTGGTTGCGCAGCATCACGGCGACCCGGTCGCCCGGGCCGATCCCGCGTTCGGCCAGTGCCGCGGCGATCCGCGAGCTTTCGCGGTCGACGTCGGCGAAGGTGAAGCGCCGGTCGTGCTCGTCGAACACCCACGCCGTGCGCTCCGGCCACAGCGCGGCGGCGCGCGTGACGAGCTGGGCCAGCGTGCCGAGCTCGGCGAGCGGCGTCACGTCCGGCTCCGGAAGGCCTCCGTGGACGCGGCGACCGCGGCCGAGGTTTCGGTGATGAGCGCGTGGCTGACCTCGAGTTCGAGCGCCGGCTCGATGTCCGTGCTCGCGTCGAGGACGCGCTTCGCCATGGCCGCGGCCGCCGGCGGGTGCTCGGCGATCCGCTTCGCCCAGCTCAGCGCCTCGGCCTGGAGCTGCTCGGCGGGCACGGCGGCGTTGACCATGCCCAGCTCAGCGGCCTTGCGGCCGTCGAAGCGCTCGCCGAGCAGCAGGAGCTCCTTCGCCTTGAGCGGGCCGACGAGCAGCGGCAGCAGCCGCGACGCCGCGCCGGTGACGCTCAGGCCCAGCGAGACCTCGGGAAACGCGAACACGGCGTCCTCGGCGGCCAGGATCAGGTCGCAGCCCAGCGCGAACTCCGCGCCGGCGCCGATCGCGTAGCCGTGCACCGCCGCGATCACCGGCTGGCGCAGCCCTCGCAGCCGCCGCGTGACGTCCTGGAGCCGGTCCAGCCGCGTCCGTGAGTCACCCGCGGGGGTGGGTTCCTTGAGGTCGTGGCCCGCACAGAACGCGCGCCCGTTCCCGGACAGCACGACGACGCGGGCGTCGCTGCGGGCGGCCGCGTCGAGGGCGGCGAGGAAGTCGTCGACCAGGACGGCGGCGACCGCGTTGAGCCGCTCGGGCCGGTTCAGCCGGATCTGCGCGATGCCGTCCTCGACGGCGAAGTCCACGGTGGGCATGAGGGCGATGCTAGACGTTCGATCGATCGATCGATAGCCTTCGAATGTCCAGCGGCGCGGAGCGCCTCCGTTGAGGGTGGCGGTGGGGAGGAAGGCGGAGATGCGGGTCGACACGGTCTTCGAAAACGCCACGGTGTGGACGGGCGCGGGCGTCACCAGCGCACTCGCCGTGTTGCACGGCCGGGTGGTCGCCCTCGGCGACGACGCCGTTTCGCTGTCGGCGCGTTCGCGGGTCGACCTCGGCGGCGGGTTCGTCGTGCCCGGCTTCCACGATGCCCACAACCACATGGCGTGGTTCGGGATGGGCCTCGACGACGTCCCGCTCGGCGGCTGCCGCAGCGTCGAGGAGGTCTACGACGCCGTCGCCGCGCGCGCCGCGACGCTGCCGGCCGGGAGCTGGGTGGTCGGCAGCGGGTACGACCAGAACAAGCTCGCCGGCGGGCACCCCGACCGGCACGGCCTCGACCGCGCCGCGCCCGGGATGCTCGTGCGGCTCAAGCACACGTCAGGGCACATGACCGTGGTCAACTCGGCCGTGCTCGACCAGCTCGACCTCGCGCACGTCCCGGTCGGCGGCGACGTCGTGCACGCCGACGGCTCGCCGACCGGCCTGCTGCGCGAGCAGGCCCAGCTGCTCCTGCGGCCGCTGACGTACCCGACGCCGGTCGCGCGGGTCGTGCGCGGGCTCGCCCGGGCGTCCGAGCAGTACCTGGCCGAGGGCATCACCAGCGTCCAGGAAGCCGGGATCGGCGGCGGCCTGGTCGGCGAGACACCCGCCGAGCTGGCCGCCTACCAGCAGGCGCGCGACTCCGGCGTGCTGCGCGTGCGCAGCACGGTGATGGTCGCCGCGAGCGTGCTGCACGACCTGCCCGACGACGCCGGCTTCGGCCTCGACCTCGGCCTGCGCACCGGCCTCGGCGACGAGTGGCTGCGCGTCGGCCCGATGAAGTTGTTCGCCGACGGCTCCCTGGTCGGGCGCACCTGCGCGATGCACGACCCGTTCGACGGCGAGCCGGACAACGTCGGCTACTTCCAGGTGCCCGAGGACGAGCTCGCCCGCACGATCCGCCGCGCCCACGAGGCGGGCTGGCAGATCGCGACGCACGCGATCGGCGACCGCGCGATCACCGTCGTCCTCGACGCCTACGAAGCCGCGTTGGCCGCTTCGCCGCGCACGGACCACCGGCACCGCATCGAGCACTGCGCGGTGCTTCAGCCCGCGGAGCTGACCCGGCTCGCCTCGCTCGGGCTGCTCGCCTCCCCACAGGGACGGTTCGTCAACGAGCTCGGCGACGGCATGCGCGCCGCGCTCGGTGAGTCCCGCGTGCCGTGGTGCTACCGGCTGCGCAGCGTGCTCGACGCCGGCTGCGTGCTCCCCGCGTCCTCGGACCGGCCGGTCGTGAACGGCGCGCCGTTGCTCGCGCTCGCCGACATGGTTCGGCGGCGCACGGCGTCAGGCGTCCCCTTCGCGCCCGAAGAGGCGTTGACGCCGGAGCAGGCGTTGCGCGCGTACACGTACGGCTCGGCCTACGCGACCTTCGCCGAGCGTGACCTGGGCACGCTCGAGCCCGGGAAGCTCGCCGACTTCGCCGTGCTGTCCGGATCGCCGCTGGCGGAGTCCGCTTTGGACGGGCTCAGCGTGCGGGGCACCGCCGTCGGCGGCGAACTGCGTTATCAAGCGTGATGACTCACTTCCTTCCCACGAACTCGAGTGCTTCTTCCGCCAGCGCGGACCACGGCTGTGGTGACGCCGCGCCCAGCGCCAGCCACTCCTTCATCGGCGTGCCCTTGTTCGCGTCGAACCGCACGCCGTGGCCGCCCTCGACCAGCTCGTCCACCCTGGCCTCGGGCAGCTTCAGCACCAGCTGCCCGCGGACGAACATCGCGAAGATCCGCCCGTGGGTGCGCAGCGCCGTGCGCCCGAACCCGCCGGTCGCGCCCGGTGGCGTGATGCCCGGGCGTCCGGTGAACTCGTCGACCAGGTCCTCGAACCTGCCTTCTGGTGACATCGACCACCTCCGAGCCCGACAGTAACGACCACCACCGACAGAAACGGGAGGCGAGATGCCCGTCCGCGACGCCGTCTTCGAAGACATCGAGGAAATCTGCGCGCTCATCGAGGAGCACGCCGTCTACGAGGACAACCACGACCTGAAGCTCGACCGCGCCGAGATGAGCGGGCACCTGTTCGGGCCGGACCCGAAGGCGTGGGTGCTGCTCGCGACCCCGCCCGGCGAGCCCGGGACCGTCGCCGGCTTCGCCTTCTGCAGCTGGAACTTCTCGACGTGGGAGGCCCGGCCGGGCATTTGGCTGGACGACCTGTTCGTCCGCCCGGCCCACCGCCGCCACGGCCTCGGCGGCGAGCTGCTGGACGAACTGCGCAACCGCACGACCGGCCGCGTCGAGTGGGACATGCAGGAGGGCAACGAAAAGGGGCAGGCGTTCTACGCCCAGCTGGGCGCCGAGCCGGTCCCCGGCTGGATCCGCTACCGCTGGCGGCCGTGAACTTTCACGAGAAAGAACCCCGCACCGTAAAGTATGCGGCATGGGAGATGGTTCGGTCCGGAGGTCCTCGTCGGTCGAGGACTACGTCCGGGTGATCTACGGCCTGGTCGAGCGGGGTGAGGCGGTCACCAACACGTCACTCGCCGGCCGGCTGGAGGTCAGCCCGTCCTCGGCGTCGGGGATGGTCACGAAGCTGTCCCAGCTCGGCCTGGTCACGCACGTGCCGTACCGCGGCATCGAGCTGACCGCCGACGGCAGGCTCCTGGCGCGCTCGGTGCTGCGCCGGCACCGGCTGATCGAGACGTACCTGGTCTCGGAGCTCGGCTACACGTGGGACGAGGTCCACGCGGAGGCGGACGCGCTGGAGCACGCGGTGTCCGACCGGCTGGTGGAGCGCATCGCGGCGAAGCTCGGCAACCCGGTGCGCGACCCCCACGGCGACCCGATCCCGGCGCCCGACGGGAGCGTGGAGGAGCTGTCGGTCCGGATCCTGGACGACCTCGAGCCGGGCGCGGTCGGCGAGATCGTCCGGGTGTGGGACACGGACCCGGAACTGCTGAGGTACCTGACGGAACACGCGATCAACCTGGGCGAACGCATCGAGGTGGTGGAGCGGCAGCCGTTCGGCGGCCCGATGGTGGTGAAGGTGGGTTCGCCTCCGGATGCGGCTACGCACGCGATCGGCAAGGAGATCGCGCAGGCGTTGTCGGTCACGCTGCGCTAGCTCCCGATCGAGAGCTGGAATCCCGCGCGCTCGGCTTCGCCGGCGTCCTTCCACAGGGTGCCGCGGTTGCTGTTCCCGACGTGCACGCCGTAGCGGTCCGCGCTCGGCACGTCGGCGAACGTTTCACGAGGGTGACCTGGGAGCCGGCGCTGAGCCGTTGACCGAGGTGCCAGCGGTGTGAAGACAACAGTCAGACCGGTGGTGGGCGCGGCGGCGAGCAAGGCGCCGGTTCGTGACCAAGCGTTATGACGTCGAAGCGCGTACGCGCGGGTGACGCCCTGAAGCGGATGTGGTGACCCACCCCCACCCACGACCATGGGCCGCATGAAACCCTTCCGCTTCGGTATCGTCGCCGGCTTCGCGCCCGACCTCACCGCCTGGACCGCCCAGGCGCGGCGGGTCGAAGAGCTCGGGTACGACACCCTCCTCGCCACCGATCCCGTCGGGACCTCCGATCCCTTCGTCCTCCTCGGTGCCGCCGCCGCGGTCACCACGCGGCTGAGGCTCGGCACCTTCGTCCTCGCCGATCCCTTCCGGGACGCGCGGGCTCTCGGCTGGCAGGCGCAGACGCTCCACCGGCAGACCGGCGGTCGCTTCGAACTCGGGCTCGGTGTCGGGCGGCCCGGCGCCGAAGAGCAAACCCAGAGCCTCGGGCGGGAATTCCCCTCAGCGGGTGAGCGCGTCACACGGATGGCGGAAACCATCGCGTACCTCAAGCGGACCGCCGACCGGCCGCCGTTGGTACTTGCCGGCGGGGGGCCGAAAATGCTCGCGCTCGCCGCGCAAGAAGCCGACACCGTCACCTTCACCTGGGCGCCGAAAACGACCGAAGCCGAAGCCGGGTCCATTGTGGATCGATTCCGTGCGCTCGCCGGGTCCCGGCTGCCGGACATCGAGCTGGGGCTGAACCTGATGGCCGTCGGTGACGAGCCGTCGCCGGGGATCGCGCGCTGGGCCGGGGTGGACGTGCCCGAACTCGTCGCGGCCGATGCCGTCACCGTACTGCCCGAAGACCCTCGCCTGGCAACGGAAAAGCTTCTCCGGTGGCGGGAGCGGTGGGGGATTTCCTACGTCACGATCAACTCCGGCTACGCGGAACCGTTCGCCCCCATCGCCGCGGAGGCGCGCACGGCAGGTGGGTGAGTGGTCTTCCGATCTTGCGGACCTGAGCCTACGCTCCAATGTTCGTATTCGGGAGTGCTTCGGAGCGTTGTGATGACCGGTCAGCGAACACGCACGATCGACCGGGGGGAACAGGCAGAGCTGAGCCAGCTGCTCGCCGCGGGCCCGTTCGACGTGGCCTTGCGAGCGGCGATCCGGGCCCGTGGGCTCGGGCTCGATCGGATCCGCTATCGCTTGCGTGGCAGGGGAACCGTGGTCAGCCTGGCCACCCTCAGCCACTGGCAGTCCGGGCGGTGCCGCCCGGAACGCGCGGAATCCTTGGAGGCCTTGCGGAATCTCGAGGACATCCTGAACGTGCCGGACGGCTCGCTCAGCAGGCTCCTCGGGCCACCGCGGGGGAGAACGCGGTTCCACGCGCAGCCGCCGCCGCTCAACTGAGCGACCGCAAGGGAAACACGTAGGCTCGCGGCCATGCGAGCTGTCGTGATCGAAGAGTTCTGCGCTCCGCCCGTCGTGCGGGACGTGCCGGAGCCGGTGGCGCCGCCGGGTGGTGCCGTGATCGAGGTCGACGCGACCGGCGTGTGCCGCAGCGACTGGCACACCTGGCAGGGTCACGACACCGCCGTGACGCTGCCGCACGTGGCCGGGCACGAGCTCGCCGGCCGGGTCGTCGCGCTCGGCGAAGGCGTGCGCGGGTGGGCCCTCGGCGCGCGCGTCACCGTACCGTTCGTCTGCGCGTGCGGGACCTGCGCCCAGTGCGCGCGCGGCGACCAGCAGATCTGCGACCGCGAGTTCCAGCCCGGCGCGACGCACTGGGGTTCCTTCGCCGAGCGCGTCGCCATCGGGCACGCCGAGACGAACCTGGTGGCGCTGCCGGACTCGATGGGCGCCGCCGAAGCCGCCGCCCTCGGCTGCCGGTTCGGCACGGCGTTCCGCGCGGTGCTGCGGCAGGGCCGGGTCACCGCCGGGCAGTGGGTTTCGGTGTACGGCTGCGGCGGCGTCGGGATCTCCGCCGTCCTGCTGGCGGTCGCCGCGGGCGCCGAGGTGGTCGCCGTCGACGTCTCGCCGGCGGCGCTTGAGCTCGCCGCGAAGTCGGGTGCGGTGCTGACCGTCGACGCGTCGGCGTTCGACGGCCCGGAAGCCGTCGCGGCGCACGTGCGCGAGCTGACCGGCGGCGGCACGCACGTCTCGCTCGACTGCCTCGGGTCGCCCTCGACCTGCGCCGCGTCCGTCGGCAGCCTCCGCAAGCGCGGGCGCCACGTCCAGGCCGGCCTGATGCCGCCGTCGCAGGGCGTCGCGCCGATCCCGATGCACCGGGTCATCGGCGGCGAGCTGGAGCTGGTCGGCATCCACGGGCTCCAGGCCCACGAATACCCGGAGCTGCTGCGGGTCGTCGAGACGGCCGGGATCGACCTCACCGCGCTGATCGGGCGCCGGATCGGGCTCGACGACGTCCCGGCCGCGCTGGCCGGGATGAACGACCCCGTGCCGGCGCGGGCGGGCGTCACGGTCGTGACGTTCGGTGACTGATCCGCGGCGCCCTGGTCAAGTGACCCGTTCGTAGCTGATCCACGCTGGCGTTGTGACATTCAGGTGTGGGAACGTCTTTTCCATGGTGGCCCAGGGCGAGGGGATTCGGCCGCAGGAGCGTCCCGTTGGTCCGTTGGGACGGCTCCTGCGGCAGCTCATCACCGCGGACGTCACGTTCCGCGGTCACCACCTCGTGCCCTCGATGATCACCGAACGTGCGCGACGGGAGCTTCCGGCACAATCGAGGTGATGGACGCCCTCCTGCCGCGCCCGCGCGCCGAGATCGCGCCCGGCGCGGTGCACCTGCCCGACTGGCTCGGTTTCGACGAGCAGCGCGAGTTCGTCGCGGCCTGCCGCGGCTGGTCCGGCTACCGCCACACCCGCCTGCCGAACGGCGGCCTGATGTCGGTGAAGTCCGTCTGCCTCGGCTGGCACTGGTACCCGTACGGCTACTCGCGCACCACCGGCGAGGGCGAGCCGGTGCTGCCGTTCCCGGACTGGCTGGGCGACCTCGGCCGCCGCGCGCTGGCGGCCGCGACCGGTGAGCAGGCGTACGAGCCGGACGTCGCGCTGGTCAACTTCTACGACGCCGCCGCGAAGATGGGGCTGCACCAGGACAAGGACGAGCGCAGCCTGGCGCCGGTGGTCTCGTTCAGCCTCGGCGACGCGTGCGTGTTCCGCTTCGGCAACACCGAAACGCGCGGCAAGCCGTACACCGACGTCGAACTCCGCTCGGGCGACGTCTTCGTGTTCGGCGGCCCGTCCCGGCTCGCGTACCACGGCGTCCCGAAGACGCTGCCCGGCACGGCCGACCCGGCGCTCGGCCTGACCGGGCGGCTGAACATCACGCTGCGGGTGTCCGGGCTCTAACCTTCGTCTTCCTCCGGCACGACGATGAGCCGGACGGCGATGGCGCGCGAACCCTCCGGGTGCTGCCCCGGCTCGCTGACGTACTTCCAGACCAGGTTCTGGTACTCCTCGACGAACGAGGCGGCCTGCTCCTTCGTCAGGGTCAGCCCTGAGCGGTGGATCTGGTTCCAGCCGTCCGCGCTGTCGTAGCCGGCGTACGCGCGCGTGACCAGGCCCAGGTCGTGGCTCAGCTTCAGCGCGCCCAGCTTCATCGCGGCCTCGCGCTCGTCCGGCGTCATCTCGAGGCCCGGCGGGGTGTGGATGTCCTTCGCCAGCGACTTCCACCAGCGCTCGCGGCCGTCGCCGCGGTCCTCGATCTCCGCGATCAGGTCGAGGTCGGCGAGTTTGCGCAGGTGGTAGCTCGTCGTCCCAGTGCTTTCGCCGAGGGCCTTGGCGACGCTCGTCGAGTTCGCTTCGCCGTGTTTGCCCAGGTAGGACAGGATGTCGCGGCGCACCGGGTTCGCGAAAGCCTTGTAGAAGGCCTTGAGATCCGCGCCGGTGAGCACGCGCTTCTCGGGACGTTGGACCATGGCCGGAGCGTACTACAGAGACTGTTTGCAAAAAATCTCTGCAATCGGCTACCTTGGATCGGGAGATCGGGGGTCACGATGAAGAAGCTGTTCTGGGCGGCGGGGTTGTGCCTGCTGGCCACGGCCTGGCTGCTCGGCCGCGAGGATCCGCGGACGCCGTTCGCCGCGATCGGTACGGCGACGCTGCTGCTCACCAACGCCTGGTTCGACGTCGTCACGGCCGGCGGTGCCCGCCCATGTCTGAGCTGAGCCCGCGGCTGCGCGACGAGATCGACGACCAGGTCGCGGAAGCCCTCGACGCTTACCTCGCCGAGCGGGGCGACGTCCACCGGGCCCGCCGCGTGTGGCCGCTGTGGCTCGCGATCGCCCTCACCAACCTCACCTGGCTGGTGGTCGTGAGTGTTCTGGGGGGGGGTGAGCGGCCAGGAGCCCCCACCAATATTGAAGTTCACACAGTGTAAAGAAATGAAAAAAAAAAGAGAG